>NZ_JAGTPT010000014.1:0-112583 GCF_018195675.1 Brevibacillus sp. NL20B1 | reverse complement strand
GCTTTTTGAAAATGTACGCCACCTACTTGCGTTAACACACAGTTGACATCGACAATGGGTGTGCTATAATAAGCCAGGTACGCCGGTGTAGCTCAATTGGTAGAGCACCTGACTTGTAATCAGGGGGTTGTGGGTTCGATTCCTATCGCCGGCACCAGGAGAATGAACATGGGGAGATAGCGAAGTGGCTAAACGCGGCAGACTGTAAATCTGCTCCCTCTGGGTTCGGCGGTTCGAATCCGTCTCTCCCCACCATTTCTCCTTATCATGAATATGAGCCATTAGCTCAGTTGGTAGAGCATCTGACTTTTAATCAGAGGGTCGAAGGTTCGAGTCCTTCATGGCTCACCAGTTTTTTACGCAAAGTGCTGCGGGAAGACAGCAGCATGGTGAATGGCGAAAACTTCATATCGTGCGGTCGTGGCGGAATTGGCAGACGCGCTAGATTCAGGTTCTAGTGGTGGCAACACCGTGGAGGTTCAAGTCCTCTCGACCGCACCATATCCCCAAAAGGCGAAAGCTTTCAAGCCCAAACGGCTTTTGTCGGGGTGTTGCGAATGCGGACGTAGCTCAATTGGTAGAGCGTCGCCTTGCCAAGGCGAAGGTCGCGGGTTCGAGACCCGTCGTCCGCTCCATTTTTATTTCTATCTAAACATGTGCCCTTAGCTCAGCTGGATAGAGCGTTTGACTACGAATCAAAAGGTCGGGAGTTCGAATCTCTCAGGGCACGCCATCATTTAGAGGTGAAGAGGTTGCTGGGGGAAGCGAACCGGCCACGCCGTTTCTGTCACTCCTCCACCTCCGCATCTCCCCATCCAACGGGAAGTAGCTCAGCTTGGTAGAGTACTTGGCTTGGGACCAAGGGGTCGCAGGTTCGAATCCTGTCTTCCCGACCATGTTTTTTCCCAAAAAGGAACGGATGCTCCCAGGGAGCAGGCGGACGTTTTTGGGGGAGGGCCAAAACAGCGCCGGGGTGGCGGAATAGGCAGACGCAACAGACTTAAAATCTGTCGGGAGTTTCTCCCGTACCGGTTCGAGTCCGGTCCTCGGCACCAATACACGCCGTGCGGGTGTAGTTCAGTGGTAGAACCCCAGCCTTCCAAGCTGGTCGCGTGGGTTCGATTCCCATCACCCGCTCCATACGCAATGCAAAACAGACGGACATGTATCGTCCGTCTGTTTTTTGTATGTGGTGGAGAGCGTTTGGCTGCAACAGCCCTTTGTTTAAATTTGTCGAAAAATGTAAGATGGTTAAGGGTGGTAGAAACATATGTTTTCGTGTAGAGTAAGGCTAAGATCGCTTACCCGATAGGTAACGGATCTCTTGCCTCGCCTCCTGCACCGTGCAGGAGGTTTTTTTTCGTCGACGGCCGTTCAACTGAACGCAGAAAGACGGTCAGTAGCAATCGGCAGCCTCACGATGAAGCGGGTGGACTCCTCCGTCGATTCACAGGAGATGGTGCCGTTGTGCTTTTCAATGATGTTTTTGCAGATGGACAAACCGATCCCCGTGCCGTTCTGCTTGGTGGTGAAAAACGGCTGAAACAGATTTTCCACGATCTCCGCCGGGATCATTTCTCCGTTGTTTTCGACGGTCAACTGCAGCCATCCGCCCTCGCAGTGGGAGATGACGCGGATTGACTTGTTCAGACGGGTCTGGACGGCATCAATGGCGTTGTTGAGCAAATTGACCATCACCTGCTTGAGACCTTCTTCGTAGCAGTACAGGGTACACGGTTCAATGTGCTTGTCAAAGCAAATGTTTTCCCCCACCAGCCGCGGCGTAATCAGCAGTTCCACGTCGTAGAGGACCTGTCTGATTTCCACCGTCTTGTATACCTCGTCCAGAATCGGCTTTTTCGAAAAGCTGAGGAAGCCGGTAATCTGCCGGTGCAAATTTTCAAATTCGTGCATGACCACCTGGATGTAGGACTGCAGCTTGTCCTGCCCCTGGGTGGATTCGGAGATCAGCTTCAGGAAGCCTTCTATCGCGCATAGTGGATTGCGCAGTTCATGAGCCATGTTGGCAGCGATTTTGCCCAGCATGGTTAATTTGTCGTTGTGCAAATAGGAGATGGTTTCTTCCTTTTGGACGAGCTCCTTGTTGATCATTTGCTCGAAGTGGTACACGGCCCAGTAGACGCTCTCGTCCATGGCTTTTCCCAACTGGGTTTCCAGGTACAGCATCTCTTCCGGCGCCAACGACCATTGCTGCAGTTCCGGACGGAGGACCCGCCAGAATACGTTCCGGTACAACTGGTACGTACGCAAAATCGATGAAAACGGGAACTCCTGTGAGCGCATCCACTCGCCCATGTCCAGCGACCAGGCCTGCATGTCACCGTCGACGTCTTCCACCAGATAGCGAGCCAGGAGCACAGTCCGCTTCTCGGCAAAATTGCGGGGAATCGTCAACGGAGTATCCATGCTGATCACGATTTCCTGCAGCCACAGCGTCGTGATCGTCGGCGTCATATCAAGAATTTTCTGTGAAACATCGTGAAGATTTAGAGACACTGTTTCCGCCATAGCTTTTCCCACCCCAACTTTAATCGTACGGAAGGACGCCCAGAAAAACAAGGTATGTTTATCCTATTTTTCACATTAAAATGTTTTTTATGGAAGTATTTTTCTACAAAAAACGCGTTTTCTCGCCTTTTTTCGGAAAGAAAAGCGCTCATTAGTCCGCAAACAGGCGCATAGAGTAAGAAGGACAAACTCAGACGGGCAGGGGAGGCGGAGATGGACGGGCAATTTTGGCTGGGGTTCGTGCACATTTTTCTGATAGACGTCGTGCTCAGCAGCGACAATGCCGTCGTCATCGGCATGGCCTGCCGGAGACTGCCGGAGCCGGAACGCCGGCGGGCTGTCCTCTACGGAACGCTCGGGGCCATCCTGATGCGCGTCCTGCTGACAGGCATGGCCACCTGGATGCTCGACATTCCGCTGGTCAAGGCGGTGGGAGGGGTGCTGCTCCTGTGGATTGCCTGCAAATTGATCTTCGGCGGGGGCCAGGAGGAGACGATCGAGGTCAGATACGGCAGCAATGTTGGCCAGGCAGTCAAGACGATCCTGTTGGCCGATTTTGTCATGAGCCTGGACAATGTGCTGGCAGTGGGCGGAGCTGCCCATGGGGATATTGTGCTGGTGATCCTGGGGCTGGGCATGAGCATTCCCCTCTTGATGTGGGGGAGCACCTGGATTTCGCGGCTGATGAACCGCTTCCACAGCTTGGTGATCGTCGGCGGAGGCATTCTGGCCTACACTGCGACGGACATGTGTCTGGAAGATCCGTACGTTTGGAACGCACTTAACCCGCTTCTTCTGAACCACGCCTGGCTGCCGCTGTTGGTGGCGGTGGCGGTAATGGCGCTGGGCCGCTTCGGAAAAACGTAGGGAGACGAGGGAGGGCGAGCGGTGTTCCCGGTGATTTCGCGAGAAGGATCGGGGCATACTACAGGGTAAGAAGAAAGCCTGACGATGAAAGGATCCGATCGCAGATGAATACGGGTATCTTGATGTTGTGGGGCGTTTGGGACACGATCTACCAACGCTGCACGCGGCTCAGATACGTTGACAAAGACAACAACATATTTCGTGTCGTTTTATTGCGCTACCGGGGTGAGCCGCTCGTTACATCCGATCAACGCGTCATTCGCGACGGGGATCTGATTTTGAAACTGCATATCCACAATTACTATTTTGCCAAGCAAAGCCAAGGCGTAAAGGACGACCTGCGGCTGGTCTTGCTGCTCCGTCATCACATCATGCGCTCCCTGCCGCAGTTGGCGGCGTATCTGGATGGGCATAAGGATCGGGACCGCATCAAGGGCATCGTCGGTACCACCATGCTGCACAAGGGAGTGAAACCGCTCGGGTTTTCCATCTCGGACGTGCCGATGAACTGGTTTTTTCGCTACAAGCGCTGGTATCTCAGACTGATGGTGCGCCTGATCCATCCCGACGGCAAGCGGCGCATTCAGCGTTGGGACCGGGAGATGCCGCTGAAGCGGGTGTACATGTCCAAAGAGGAGTTGCTTCGCCGTTATCTGCCACGGCAGCAGGAACCGGCGGGTGATCGGCAGTGAACGGGAAGCGCCTGCTGGTTGTAACCGAGGAGTGGGCCGGCAGCGGACACCGGATGGCGGCGGAAGCACTGCGCGAGGCGGTGGTGGAACGCTGCCCCGACGTGTACGCCCGCGTGGAGGGCGGATTGCAGGCGGCCAGCCCGGCATTGCGGGAGTTGTCCCGTTTTTTTTATGGGCAGATGCTGCGCTATAGTCCAACGCTCTGGCAGCGTCTGTACGACCGCGAGCAGATGTGGGGTACGGCCCTCGCCAAGCCGATAGGGGCCTTTCTGGCGCGACGTCTTATCCGCGAACTGTTGGAACGGGAACAGCCGGACGTCGTCGCCGCCACTCACGCCTACTGCTTGCCCGCCCTGGCACACGCCAGGAAAAAGGCAGGCAAGCGGTTCCGGCTGGTCAGCATACCGACCGATTTCCACGTCCACAGGTTTTGGGTGCATCCCGAGATTGACGGTTACGTCGTGGCACACGAGCGGCTGGCGGAGCTTCTGGAGCGCCGTCACGGCGTAAAACGGGAAAGGATTCACGTATACGGCATTCCGGTGCGTCCGGTGTTTGCTGCGGCGGCGCGGGAAGAGAAAGCGTATTGGAAAGCGCGGACGGGACTGTCGCCCGACCAGTTTACCGTACTGGTGTGCGGGGGAGAGGGCGGCCACGGCGGCATGGAGGAAGTTGTCCGGTCCTTGTTGAACGTGCCGGAACCGCTGCACATCGTGGTGATCACGGGAAAAAACGAGCCGATCAGGCAGCGGCTGTCGCTGCTCGCCGGGCAGCCTCATCCGCTGCACCGCCTCGTGGTAAAAGGATACGAGCCGTCCATTTGGGAGTGGATCGGCGCAGCCGATGCCTATGTCACCAAGCCGGGCGGCATCAGTTGTGCGGAAGCGCTGGCGCTCCGGACACCGCTGATCCTGTATCGGCCGCTGCCGGGGCAAGAGCGCCACAATTTGTCGTTTTTACTCCAGCATAAGGCCGCTGCGTGGGCAGAACGGCCCGAGGAGATTGCGCGTCTGATCGTTCGCTGGCGGTGCTATCCGGAAGAGCGGGAGGAGATGGTTCGCCGCATGGATGCTCTGCGTCAACCCGATGCGGCCCGGCGCATCGCCGACTTTCTGCTCTCGCTATAACGCTATAAATTGCCAGTGAAATCCCTGCTCTGACAATGCATGAAGCTATCGGCCATCACACATATTAAAGCTACAAACAACGAGGAGGTGAACACAGATGCCGAACAACAACCGTTCCAGCAACAACCTGCTGGTGCCGCAAGCCAACCAAGCTCTGGACCAACTGAAGTATGAAATCGCTGCCGAGTTTGGTGTACAACTTGGCCCAGACACCACTTCCCGTCAAAACGGTTCTGTCGGAGGAGAGATCACCAAGCGTCTGGTGTCCTTCGCTGAACAACAACTTGCTGGCCGTGCATAACCAAATAGGTTGGATGTGGAAAGGCACCTGTTCGGGTGTCTTTCCTTTTTGTTTGATCACCTGTAAAAAATTACAAAAAGTGGATGGACATCATAGGAGAATATTTTGCCCCCCTTTGCTGAATCTAAAGGTGCTAGGAGGTGAAGGCAAATGACCGTCGCATCGCAAGTAAAACAAACGCTGGCCAGCCTGAAAGGGGCACAGGCCAACCTGGAGCAGTTTGCACTCAGCACGCAAAATCAACAGGCCAAACAATTGTACACCCAAGCGGCCCAGCAGACGCAGTCGATCATCGACAATCTGCAGCAGCGGGTAACGGAACTGGAAAACGAAGAACCTCAATACAAGGGATTTTAAACGGTTTGTTCGCAGGACGGGGGGAGGCATGCTCTCTCCTCTCCCGCGTCAAGCCAGGAGGTGAACACAATGCCTGAGTGGCTCAACCTTGTCATCCGCTCCGTCGTGGCACTGGTGTACCTGTTCATTTTGACAAAGCTGATCGGCAAGCGGCAGATCAGACAGCTTACATACATCGAGTACATCGTGGGCATTTCGATCGGGTCCATTGCGGCATTCATGGCCAGCGACATGGACGGTCCGATCTATCACAGCCTCGTAGCCATGACGATCTTTGCCCTCATTCCGGTAGCCATAGAGTGGCTTTCGCTGAAAAGCAAGAAGATCAGGGACGTAGTGGAAGGAAAGGCTACCATTCTGATCAAGGACGGCAAGATTTTGGAAGACAACCTGAAAAAAGAGCGGCTGACGGCGGAAGACCTGATGGAGCAACTGCGGATGAAAAACGTGTTTCGCTTGGCGGACGTGGAATTTGCGCTGATGGAGACGAACGGCGAAATTAGCGTACTGCTCAAATCACAGCATCGGCCGGTCACCCCGCAGGATCTCGACCTGCCTGTTGCACAGGCGGAGGAACCACAGGCGGTGATCATGGACGGCACCATCATGGACGAATCGCTGGCCAATCTGGGACTGAACCGCAACTGGTTGCGCATGGAACTGCAAAAAGCGGGTGTGGCCCTGGAGAACGTGTTTCTTGGCCAGGTAGACCGGGCTGGACAGCTCTATTTGGATTTGTACGATGACAAGATCAATGTGCCTCCCCCCCAAGCATTGAAGCTGACCTACGCGCTTCTGAAAAAGTGCCAGGCCGATCTGGAGATGTTTGCCTTGTCGACGAAAGACAAGCAGGCCAAGCAGGTTTACGAAAAGGACGCGGAGCATCTGCAGCGCGTGATTGATCAGGTGAAGCCGTTCTTGACCCAATGAGGAAAGGAGGGGTATAGGTGACGGACCAAAAAAAGAAAAAGCTGACGCCCACCCAGCAGCAGTATCAGCAGTTGGCCAAACGGCACGAACCGCCGCGCCCCTTGTTGAAAAACTTTGTCCGGGCGTTTCTCGTCGGCGGACTGATTTGTGTGCTGGGGCAGGCCATTCAAGAAGGTTTTATCCATTACTTTCACTTTACCGAAAAAACAGCAGGCAACCCTACCGTGGCAGTGCTGATTTTTCTCTCCGCCCTGTTGACGGGACTCGGGGTGTACGATCGCATCGCCCAGTGGGCAGGGGCCGGAACCAGCGTGCCGGTGACCGGCTTCGCCAATTCCATCGCATCGGCGGCGATCGAACATCGCAGCGAAGGTTTTGTGCTCGGGGTGGGCGGCAACATGTTCAAACTGGCCGGATCGGTCATCGTGTTTGGGGTGACGTCCGCGTTTGTGATCGGGTTGATTAAAACGCTGATGAAAATGGGAGGGTAGAGCATGAGACAGGGGCATCAATCATGGGTCTTTCCTTCCAGGCCGGTGATCGTCGGGGCGGCCGCGATCGGCGGCCCGTTTGAAGCCAAAGGACCGTTGGCCGACGATTTTGACACGCTGCACGGCGATTTGATGATGGGGCAGGACAGTTGGGAAAAGGCCGAGAGGGTCTTGCTGGAGGAAGCCTGCGACAAGGCGGTGGAAAAGGCGATGCTGCGAAAAGACGACATCCACTTCCTGCTCGCCGGCGATCTGACGAACCAGCTTATCACCGCCAATTTTTCGGCTCGCACGCTGGGGATTCCCTATCTGGGCCTGTTTGGAGCCTGCTCTACCGCGATGGAAAGTCTGGCACTGGGGTCCCTGCTGGTGGATAGCCAGTCGGCCGATTACGTGCTGGCCGCAACCGCCAGCCACAACGGATCGGCGGAAAAGCAGTACCGCTACCCGACCGAATATGGTTCGCAAAAACCGCCCACCGCTCAATGGACGGTCACAGGGGCGGGAGCGGCGGTCATCGCCCGCCAGGGAAAAGGACCGCATGTCGTGGCCGCCACGATTGGGCGTGTGGTGGACATGGGGTTGTCCGATCCGTTCAACATGGGAGCGGCCATGGCACCTGCTGCCTTGGATACGCTGGAAGCTCATTTCCGCGACCTGGGGCTGCCCCACGATCATTACGACCTGGTGGTGACCGGAGACCTGGGGAAGGTGGGCCATTCCATTCTGTCGGAACTGCTGCCCAAGCACAATCTCCACATTCCGCTGGATCGTTACCAGGACTGCGGCCGGATGATTTACGGCGACAATCCTGTCGTCTGGTCGGGCGGCAGCGGATGCGGCTGTGTCGCTACCGTCACGTATGGCCATCTGCTCAACCAAATGAAGGCGGGCAAGTGGAGACGAATCCTGGTGGTGGCGACGGGTGCGCTGCTTTCTCCCATCTCCTATCAGCAGGGAGAGAGCATTCCGTGCATTGCCCACGCCGTGGCAATCGAATCAGAGCCGAATGAGGAGGGATAACGTGACGTTTTTCTGGGCGTTTTTGGTAGGAGGAACCATTTGTCTCATCGGCCAGTTTTTGCTCGATGTCGTCAAGCTGACGCCAGCCCACACCATGTCCTCATTGGTGGTGGCCGGGGCCGTGCTGGATGGCCTCGGCCTGTACGATCCGCTGATCGAGTTTGCCGGCGCCGGGGCCACAGTCCCCATTACCAGTTTTGGCAATGCACTGGTGCATGGTGCGCTGGCGGAGGCGGAAAAACATGGATTGGTGGGGATCATCACCGGCATTTTTGAGGTGACCAGCGCAGGCGTCTCCGCTGCGATTGTGTTCGGCTTTTTTGCCGCATTGGTTTTCCGTCCCAAAGGATAGCGAAACAACAGTGCAATTTTCCAGAGCTGGCAGAAAGCTTGAATTGAACCGCATTCATCCCAACAGCTAGAATGGTGGCTTGAGGAGGGATGAACAGTGTTCAAGCGAAAACCGTTAACCTCCCTGCTGTTGACGCTTGTTGTCGCGCTGCTGATGACGGCGGCGCCTGCTTCGGCGGCCCCCTTGCTGAAACAAGGGAGCAAGGGCGGAGACGTCTGGGACTTGCAGTACCGGCTGCAGGTGCTTGGATACTACCAACAGCCGCTGGATGGAAAATTCGGACCGCACACCCGCCAAGCCGTCAAGCAGTTTCAGCGCAACTACGGTTTGGTTGCCGACGGGATAGCCGGCAGGAATACCTGGCGGACGCTGAAAAAAGTATCGGTCAACCGGGAGGAAATGATACTGCTGGCCCGCCTGGTACATGCGGAAGCGCGTGGTGAGCCGTACGTCGGACAGGTGGCTGTAGCCGCTGTCGTCATGAACCGTTTGCAGTCGCCGCAATTTCCTCATACGATAAAGGGCATCATCTTTGAGCCGTACGCTTTTACCGCGGTGGACGACGGCCAGTTCTGGCTCGCTCCCAATCAAACGGCGTATCGTGCAGCGTACGACGCGGTTCGCGGCTGGGACCCGTCGGGCGGTGCCCTGTACTACTTCAACCCGGCTACGGCGACATCCCGCTGGATTTGGTCCCGCCCGCAAATCAAACGGATCGGTCAGCACATTTTCGCACGATAATACACGTAACGGAGCGATGGAATTGTCATGCGACCAATTCTCACGGTTCTCACCCTGCTGATTGCACTGTACGCCCCCGTCTCGACGGTTTCGGCCAAGCAGCCGGAAGAGGAAGCGTCTGTCCTTTTGTACGTAAACCTGTGGAAGAAGCGTCTCTACCTGCAAACGTCAACAGGAGAAGTGCTGGCGTCTTTCCCGATCGCTCCCGGCGCCGTCGATACACCTTCGCCGATCGGAGTCTATTCCGTCATTCAGAAAGCGAAAAACTGGGGCGGAGGATTCGGGTCCAGGTGGTTGGGCATCAATGTGGAGTGGGGAACGTACGGTATTCACGGCACCAACAGACCGGAGCAAATTGGGCGTTATGTCAGCCATGGCTGCTTTCGGATGCGAAACCAAGACATCGAAAAGATCTATCCGCATGTCCGCATCGGAACACCGGTCATCATCGATGGACCGATCATGGGGCATGAGCGGCTGACCTATCGCATTCTGGTTCCGGGGAGCCGCGGCTCACTGGTCAAGCTGGTGCAAAATCGCCTGAAGGCTGCCGGTTACTACGGGGGCAAGGTTCACGGCCGTTTTGACAAGCAAACGGAGCAGGCCGTCTTTCGGTTCCAGAAAGGAGAAGGTCTACCCGTTACAGGCCAGATCCGATTTGAGGATTTGGTACATTTGGGCATTGTCGAGTAACCCCTTTCCTGCAAACAGGAAAGGGGTTTTCCTTTTTGACGGGAAATCGGGAAATCGCTGGCAAACATTGTAGGTTGTTTTCTGACAATTTTCCGATAGAATGAAACGAGAGAAAAATCAGCATGTTTGTTTCAGGAGGTTGATGATGAGAAAGCTGCTGATCCTGGCCTCTCTGGCAGCCATCTTCGGGATGGGCGCGCCGGCGGCAGAGGCGGAGACAACACCTGTAACCACACCATTTGCTGACGTTGACGGACATTGGGCAAAAAAAGAAATCAACAACCTGTACATAGCGGGGGGCGTTGAACGGGCGGAGCGCTTCCGTCCGGACGATCCGGTCACCCGCGGCGAATTGATCGCAATGTTTCTCAAGGCAAAAGGGATTAAGCCAGTGGCGGGCAATACCTCGCCGTTTGCAGACGTGCCGCGTGACAGCTGGCTGGCCCCCTACGCCGACACCGCATACCGGCTGGGGATCATCCACGGCCAAAAGATAGGCGGTCGAGTGTACCTGCATCCCGGCAATCCCGTTCAGCGGGAAGAACTGGTCTCCATCCTGACACGGGCGACCGGAGACAGCGGAAAGGTAAACCAGCTCGGCTGGACGGCTTCCTACAAGACGCTTTTGCATTATCCCGACGGGCAAGCAGTGGGGGAAGTGTTCCAGCGGCCGTTTGTGTACGCGCTGAAGAACGGTCTGGTCGGTGCCTATCCTGACAGCACCCTGAAGCCGGACAAGCCGATGACCCGAGCGGAAGCAGCCACGTACGCCGCCCTCCATCTGCTTCCCGACAAGCCACAGGCAGCGCAGCAGAGACTGGCCAATATCGGTACGCCGTACGAACGGATGCTGACGGTGCAGACGACGGCCTACAGCTACCCGAGCGACAACGTGTTCTCTTATCTGGGCTACCCGCTGCGCAAGGGTGTCGTGGCGGTCGACCCCAACGTTATTCCGCTGGGAAGCCACCTGTACATTGAAGGGTACGGCTACGCGGTCGCGGCCGACATCGGAGGGGCGGTCAAACAGCATCACGTGGACCTGTTCCTGCCGACCCTGCAGCAAGCGCGAAACCACGGTCTGCAAAAGAATGTGCGCGTTTATATTCTGGATTGACAACCCATACATGGAACATAATTCCCACTCTTTCCATTCATACTAACAGGGAAAGGGTGGGATTTTTTGATGGTCTGGCTGATCGTGGGCTTCCTTGCTCTGGTAGCGATAATAGCTGTGACGCCGATACGGATCGCGATTGCCTACAATCGGGTCGGGGAAAACGACCATCTCGTGGTGGAAATCTCCGCCTGGTTTCGTCTGATTAGGAGAAAGTACGAACTGCCGGTCCTGCTGCTGAAGCAGACGCAGGAAGGGACGGAATTGAAAGCGAAGGTCGAAAAGGTGAGCGGGCAGTCGGTGATGGACGAATCGATTCAGGACGTCACCTCCAGACAGGTGAAGCAGTGGAAAAACAAGTACCAGGACCTGCTGAAACGGGTGCATGACCTGCAGCCGGTAGTACGGGCGTTTGTGCGTCAGATCCGCTGTTCCCGCCTGGAGTGGCATACCGTGTTGGGAACGGGAGAAGCTGCGGAAACAGGCACGCTGTTGGGGCTCGCCTGGGGAGTCAAAAGCATGCTGGTGAGCGTCTTTTCCGGCGCTGTCTCGCTGCGCAGCATTCCGCGTCTCAGTGTGCAGCCGGTCTGGAACCAGGCAGTGATCCGGACACAGTTTCGCTGCGTTTTGCATGTTTGGCTGGGACACGTGCTGTTGGCCGGCATACGGCTGCTGCTTCGCTGGCAAATCGGACGCCGGCGCGAGTGGAAAACGGCGCCGACCGAGGCATGAAGCTGTTACAATCGACGTCCGGAAGCGGACTGTGCTCGTTTTCCCAAAGCGGATGACATCAGTCCCCCGGTACATGCCCCGTTCTTGTTTTGGGCATGCTAACAAATGCTTATGAAGACACGCTCAGACGGAGATTTCATCTCGACAAGGAGGAAACGGCATGGCAGACCATCCCATTCAGGGATTAATGAGAACCGCAATGGAAAACATCAAGCAAATGGTGGATGTCAATACAATTATCGGTGATCCAGTGGAGACGCCGGACGGCAGCGTAATACTGCCGATCTCCAAGGTTGGGTTTGGTTTCGCAGCGGGAGGAAGCGAATTCCAGTATGAGAAGGATCATGCCGGAGTCCTCGGCCATCCGTTCGGCGGGGGAAGCGGCGGCGGGGTGTCGATCACGCCGGTGGCGTTTTTGGTCGTGGGCAAGCAGGGAATTCGCTCGATTCCGTTGGAAAATACGACCCATCTGTACGATCGGATACTGGACTCGATTCCGCAGGTTGTGGACAAACTGCAGAGCTTGATGGGCAAGAAAGAGCAGGCGTCCGTGACGTCCACCACGTATATCACCGACGCGGACGAACACGACTTGGAAGAACTGATCAAGCGCAGCTAAACGAAACCGACCATATGAAAACAACAGGTATGCCGCATGAAAGGCATACCTGTTGTGCATTGCAGGCGTAATTCTTATATATGCTGTAAGTCCGTCCTGCTGTGACGCCATCACCACAATTGATTAACGAACAGGCCGGTGCTGGCCGCGTGCCGGAAAAACAGGTTCGGCAGCAAGGACGATTCGTACGCATTGACACCCGTTGGTGTCCGGGTGCGGCGTACATAGCCCCCCGAAGGAGCGGCCTGCAGGCGATCCGCCACCTGCCGAAACGACTGTGTCAAGTCCTGCATCGCTTGTTCAAAGCCGGCGTAATCCTGGGCGACTCCCTGGCGGAAAGCGGCGTCGTCCACAGCCAGGCTGCCGTCCTGCTGCAGCCGGATGCCGTATTTGGGCAGTACGCTTTGTGCGGCCCGGGTAATGCGAAAGAAGGTATCGTCCGGACCGGGTGCAAACGAATCGGGACGCTCCCGCCAAAAGCGCTGCAGCCGATTGTATCGATCCGTCAGTTGACGCGTCCGACGCAGCAGCTCGTCCACGTCTGGTGCGGCACCGTCTGTATTGCCAAGACTCCTTTGACGGGATGGGGCAAACTGCCGTGCCGCCAGTTCCAGTTCCGTTGAGTACCGGTAGAAGCGGGACAAAACATTGGCCACCTCCACCGTCCACTGCCGCTGTTTGGCGAAAAACGGGTGCAGACTGTAGCCGCGAATGGGCTCGACGGGGGCGCTCAGCTTGGCCTGGGCCATGTGGGCGCGGTAGCTGTCCACCCTGTACCGGTACGGCACTTGGCTGATCGCAGCCGGTCTCATGACGATCTCCTCCCTTCAGCGTCGGATTGTTTCTCCTTCCATTATAAAACGATTTGCCGCATTATTCCATTTCCACGAGCAGATCGCCCGTCTCAATGGCGTCGCCTGCCTTGACGTAAACCGCTTTGATCTTGCCGTCAATCGGCGCCTGAATGGTGGTCTCCATCTTCATCGCTTCGCTGACCAGCAAATGTTCGCCCTTGCGCACTTTGTCGCCTTCCGCCACCAGCACCTTCAACACCTTGCCCGGCATGGAGGCGCCGAGATGGGCAGGATTTTGCGGGTCGGCCTTGCGGCGGGTCTGTTCCGCAACCTGGGCGGACTGGTCGTGGATGAAGATTTCCCGCGGCTGTCCGTTCAACTCAAAGTAGATAATGCGCCGCCCGTCCGGATGCAGATCGCCGACCGCGACCAGCTTGATGATCAAGGTCTTGCCGCGCTCGATCGTGATCGCTGTCTCTTCGCCCGGACGCAGCCCGTAGAAGAAGGTGGCGGTGTCCAGAACGGACAGGTCGCCGTACTCTTTGACGCTCTGGTCGTACTGCAGGAAGACCTGCGGATACATGATGTACGCCAGCACATCCAGCTCGCTCGGCTCCCGGCCGATTTTTTCCTCCAGTTCGGCCGCTACCTTGGCAAAGTCGACAGGGGGGAGCAGTTCGCCCGGCCGTGCCGTGAAGGCGTCCCGCCCTTTCAGCACCAGTTCCTGCAGCTTTTTCGGGAAACCGCCCGGCGGCTGTCCGAGATAGCCCTGGAAGAACTGGATGACGGAGTCGGGAAAGTCGAGCCGCTGTCCCTTTTCCCAGATGTTTTCTTCGGTCAGGCCGTTTTGCACCATGAACAGCGCCATGTCGCCCACCACTTTGGAGGAGGGGGTGACCTTGACGATGTCGCCGAACATCTGGTTCACCGTGGCGTACATCTGTTTGACCTCGTCCCACCGTCCCTCGAGGCCGACCGCCTTGGCCTGCTGCTCCAGATTGGTGTACTGGCCGCCTGGCATTTCGTGCACATACACTTCCGTATTGCTCGCCTTCATGCCGCTCTCAAAGCCCTGGTACAGCGGCCGGACGTCTTCCCAGTAGTCGGACAGCTTGTTAAACGCTTCGAGTGAGAGGCCCGTTTGCCGCTCCGTATGGTCGAGGGCAGCGACCAGCGCGTTGAGGCTGGGCTGGGAGGTAAGCCCCGACATGGAGCTGACGCAGGCGTCGACGATGTCTACGCCCGCTTCGATAGCCTTCAGCAGCATTGCCACGCCGTTGCCGGACGTATCGTGGGTGTGCAGGTGGATCGGGATGCCGATCTCCTGTTTCAGGGCGCGGACCAGTTCGTAGGCGGCATATGGCTTCAACAGGCCGGCCATGTCCTTGATCGCCAGGATGTGCGCCCCCGCCTTTTCCAACTGCTTGGCCAGGTCGACGTAATAGCGCAAGGTGTACTTGGTTCGGCTGGGGTCCAGAATGTCGCCGGTGTAGCAGATGGCCGCTTCCGCCACTTTGCCGCTTTCGCGCACGGCGTCGATGGCCGTCTGCATGCCCGGCAGCCAGTTCAGGCTGTCAAAGATGCGGAAGACGTCGATGCCGTTTTCCGCCGAGGCCTTGACGAACGCCTGGATGACGTTGTCCGGGTAGTTGGTGTAGCCGACGGCGTTGGCTCCGCGCAGGAGCATCTGGAACAAGATGTTGGGGATGCGCTCGCGCAGGATCTGCAGCCGCTCCCAGGGAGATTCCCGCAAAAAGCGCATCGATGTGTCAAACGTCGCACCGCCCCACATTTCCAGCGAGAACAGGCCGGCGCCCAGCTTGCCGGTCGCTTCCGCCACTGCCGCCAGATCGTAGGTGCGCACGCGGGTGGCAAACAGCGACTGGTGGGCGTCACGGAAGGTGGTGTCGGTAATCAGCACCCGATTCTGTTCACGAATCCAGCGAATCAGCCCGTCCACGCCTTCGCGGTCCAGAATCTGTTTGGTGCCGTCCGGGTACGGCTGGGCAAACGAGGTCCGGGGGATGCGCGGCGTGTCAAAGTGCGGTTTTTTCTCCTGCTTTGGCAGGCCCGGGTACCCGTTGACAATCGTGTTGCCGATGTAGGTAAGCAGCTTGGTGCCGCGGTCTTGGCGGCCCGGGAAGATGAACAGTTCCGGTTTGGTGTCGATGAACGAGGTGTCGTATTGGCCGCTCAAGAAATCGGGATGCGTGACGACGTTCTCCAAAAAGGGCAGATTGGTTTTTACCCCGCGAATGCGGAATTCGCGCAGCGTGCGCAGCATTTTGCGGGCGGCCTGGTCAAAGGTGGTCGCGTAGGTGGAAATTTTCACCAACAGCGAGTCGTAGTAGGGCGTAATGATCGCGCCGGGGTAGCCATTGCCGCCGTCCAACCGCACGCCGAAGCCGCCGCCGGAGCGCCAGGCCAAAAGCCGTCCCGCATCGGGCAGGAAGTTGTTTTCCGGGTCTTCCGTGGTGACGCGGCACTGGATGGCGTAGCCGCTCATCTGCACCGCCTCCTGCGACGGGATGCCGATTTCCGGATCGGACAGCGCGTGCCCTTCGGCGATGCGGATCTGCGCCTGCACGATGTCAATGCCGGTGATCAGTTCGGTAATCGTGTGCTCCACTTGAATGCGTGGATTTACTTCAATAAAGTAAAACTGGCGATCCGGCGTCAACAGAAACTCGACAGTGCCGGCGTTGCTGTAGCCAGCTTGTCTCATCAGCTTCAGCGCGGCCTGACAGATGGCCTCGCGCAGTTCGTCATCCAGCGCCAGGCTGGGGGCCACTTCCACGACCTTTTGGTGGCGGCGCTGCACCGAGCAGTCCCGTTCGTACAGGTGCACGATGTTGCCGTGTGAATCGCCAAGGATCTGCACCTCGATGTGTTTCGGCTTTTCCAGATAGCGCTCCAGATACACCTTGGCGTTGCCAAACGACGAGCGGGCTTCGGAGCGGGCCCGATCGAGCGCTTCCTGCAGCTCGTCCTGGCTGCGCACGATGCGCATGCCCCGGCCGCCGCCTCCCGACACGCCCTTGATGATGATCGGGTAGCCGTGCTCTTTGGCAAACAGCAACGCATCCTGCATCGTCTCGATCGGTTCCGGCGTCCCCGGTATCACCGGGATGCCTGCGTTGATCGCCATTCGGCGTGCCTCCACCTTGTCGCCGAACGCCTCAATCAGCTCGGGCGACGGGCCGATGAAAATGATCCCTTCCTGCTCGCAGCGGCGGGCAAATTCGGCGTTTTCAGCGAGAAAACCGTAGCCCGGGTGAATGGCGTCGACGTCGTTGCGTTTGGCGATCTCAATAATGCTGTCGATGTCCAGGTAGGCTTCGATCGGGCCTTTGCCGGCCCCCACCAGATAGGACTCGTCCGCTTTGAAGCGGTGAATGGAGACGTTGTCCTGTTCCGAGTAGATGGCGATGGTGCGAATCCCCAGCTCGGTAGCGGCGCGGAAAATGCGAATGGCGATTTCCCCGCGGTTGGCGACCAACAGCCGGTTGATCTTGCGCTTGTGCATGGTGCTCTCCCCCTTCTTCTCTCGCAGTCGTGAGCGAAAATTATATATAGTGTAAATATACAAAAATGCGCGAGAGGAAACATCAGTTTTTTTTACCATTCCGGGAGTGAGAGGAGACATTTCCTGAATGTAAGCCGTTGTGTCATCGGCAAATATTCGTAAATGACAGGAGGAAACCAGATGAATCCACATCGATTGCCCGTTTTCGTCTACGGTTCGCTGCTGCCAGGGTTTCGCAACTGGGAGCTGTACGTCAAACCGTATCCCCACCAGGCACTGCCGGCGGAAGTAAAAGGGCAGCTCTACCATTTGCCCACCGGGTATCCCGGTCTGCTGAGAGAAGGGGAGGGAACGGTTAAGGGAGGCGTGCTCCTGTTTTCGCCGGACGTGTACGACGAAGCGCTGCGCGGTCTGGACGAACTGGAGACGTATTTTGGACCGGGCGACCCGCGCAACGAATACGAGCGCGAAATCATGACGGCGCGGCTGGTGACAACGGGGGAAGAACAGCGCGTCTACGTGTATCGCTTCGTGGACGAAGCCTTTGCGAGACAGACCGGCATCTTCCTGGCCGACGGCGATTGGGAGGCCTTCATGCGCCGCAAGAGAGAATAGGGGTGTGCCTTTTTGCCCAGAATGGTAGGGAAAGGAGGGAGCCCTGCCATGGAATTGTTGCATGCCGCGCCCGCCGACATCTGGCGGCTGTTGATTCCAGCGGCCAACTGGATGTATGTTGACGACATCCCGGAGGACGAACTGATCTTTCACTACCGCGATCACATCTACTTCGTCAACAGCGACGGTTCCGTTCTCGCCCTGCCCAAGCCCGCCTGTTTTGAGCGGATGGACGCAAGCGAGTGTTTGCAGCTTTTGGCCACCTCGGACGAGACGATCGACTTTGACGACAACGGAGAGTTTGACTACGGTTTTGTCTTGAAACAGATGGGCTATGTCGTGCCGACCCGCCGCTCACGGGAGAAGGCCACCTACCGGATCGAGATTGTCAATACGATCCTGCCCCAGTCGATGAGCACGCAGTACGAATTGAAACGGGTGAGCTTCGAGTTTGCCCTTTTTCACGCGCTGATGCGCTGCCACGAACTGAACATGAGGAGCAACTGGGAGTACGAACACGAAGTAAAACGCATTGACAAAGTGGATCAGCGAACGGAGAAACACGTCCGCTTCCAGGTGTAAAATTCTACTGTTTGCATAGTGAAAAAGGTAGAAAAATAGAGTATGATAAGTTAGGTACATATGAATCTCTGGTGAGGAGGAAATGTTCATGACTGCTACGATCGAACGCCAAGGCGTGGTCACGTTCAAAGGCAACCCGGTCACCCTGCTGGGCCCGGAAATCAAAGTGGGTGACACCGCTCCCGATTTTACCGTGCTGGCCAACAACCTGACGCCGGTAACTCTGGCTGATTCCAAAGGCACTGTACGTATCATTTCTGTCGTTCCGTCTCTGGACACGGGCGTGTGCGACGCGCAAACCCGCCGGTTTAACGAGGAAGCAGCCAAACTGGACGGCGTGACCGTCCTGACCATCTCCGTTGACCTGCCGTTTGCCCAAGCCCGCTGGTGCGGCGCCGCCGGCATCGACAAGGTGCAAACCCTGTCCGATCACCGCGATCTGTCGTTTGGTCTCGCGTACGGCGTCGTGATCAAGGAGCTTCGTCTGCTCTCCCGCGCCGTCTTCGTCGTCGATTCCAACGACAAGGTGGTATACGCCGAATACGTGCCGGCCGTGGGTGAACATCCGAACTACGAGGCGGCAATCGCGGCGGCCAAAGCAGCGAAATAACGGATGTTCTATGCAATAACCCCTTCGTCAAACGAGGGGGTTTCAGCATGTAGACAAAGTCCGTGGCGCATGGGAGATCGGGCCCGCTCGCTCTCTTGACGCCCAGCAAAGAAGTGGATGATGTCCGCTCCAAAACGCGACGCGGGCAGGGGGCAAACATCTGGGTGTTTCGGCGAAGTGAGACTTGTGCCCCCTGTTTTTCCCCGCGTCTTTCGTTTTTCCGCTGAGCAGGTCGTCAAAGGAGCTCGCTTGGCCCATCCCTCCATGCGATGTACGTTGTCTTCAGCTTCGGTTGATGAATGTGCAGGCCTTCCGGCCTGGAAAACATGAAAATTACTTCCTTGTGGACACTTACTAAATAAACAGTTTGTCTTCAGTCTGTAGCTGCCATTATTGGCAGCTTGTTTGATGGTGTCACGATTCCCTTTTCTTGATTTTTCCAAACGGCTTCATGTAGGTAACGAACGTCATCAATATCAAACAGAGAAGGTTAAACGAACCAGTTACGATCATGGAGAGCCAGGTATTTTGAAAATCTTCACGCTGGATTGCCGAAAAGCCCAATTGCTCTGCGGTTGTGAGCAGAAAAGAAAACCAATCTTGGAGAAAGAAAATGCCCAGAAGAATGGTACCAATGGTTAAGACAAACTTGATGACAACCCAGTAATGTTTGAAAAGTCCCCAGTGAGTCCATACGGACAGCATGACACCCGTGATCAATGTGGCGAGCGCCGGGTATTTTAGCATGCTTTCATCAATGACGTGCATGCTTGCCAGGGTATAATACAGCTGTGCACCATTTTCCGCATTTTTTGCATACAAGCCAAGCAAGAACATGCCCATCGTACCACCGAACCACAGAGCAACGGCAATCACGTGTATCGAAACCAATAATTGTTTTGTTCGGATACCGAGTCGTACAGCCATCCGCAGAAATTCCACCTTTCATTTCGATGATGTAATACTTTTGGTCGACATTATAATTTGTGTGAAGAAGCATTTCGTCCATCCCGGGACTGTTTTCGCCTAAGACTCCAGAAGGGGATCATCGTTTTTCCGTGTGATGGTCAGCGTACGGCTTCGATCATCCAAACAGCCGTACGCCCCTCTCACATAGGTTGACATTAAAATCTGCATTTGTATCTGCAACTCTTCCGCGGGAAATTGGCGCGGGCTCCAGTCTCCAGGTTCCAGGCTCCAGGATGGCGGCTGAACAGTGCCGTCCCTCCGTTTGTGCTATACTGACCAGGAAGGGTTTCCGACAAAGGAGAGACGACATGTTGGAAGAACTGATACGGTTTACGGCTACGGAGCGGGAAGCGGATATGACGATTCGCGATGCGCTGCAAAAACGGTTCGGGGTGTCCCGACGGCTTCTGGTCCGGGCCAAATACCAGGGAGCGATCACCCGCAACGGAACGCCTGTTTTCGTCACGGAGCGGCTGCGGCCGGGGGATGACGTGGCCATCCTGGTGCCCGCCGAAGAGGAAGAAACGGTGCAGCTGGAGCCAATGGAACTGGCCATCCGTCACGAAGACGAGGACATCCTGGTTATCGCCAAGCCTGCGGGACTCGTCGTTCATCCCACTGGCGGACACACGGGCGGAACGCTGGCCAATGGCGTGGTCGCCTACTGGCGGGAGCGGGGGGAGCGGCGCAAGTTTCGCCCCGTCAACCGGCTGGACAAGGACACGTCCGGCCTGCTGATCGTCGCCAAAAACCAATGGGCCCACGAGCAGTTCAGCCGCATGCAGAAAGAGCGGACGCTGCACCGCTGGTACCATGCGATCGTCGAAGGGATCGTGGCCGAAGAGGAAGGAACGATCGATGCCCCGATTGGCCTGCGCGACGATTCGATCATCGTGCGCGAGGTGCGGCCGGACGGCCAGCCGGCAGTCACCCATTACCGGGTGCTGGCGACAGGCGGCGGGATGAGCTGGCTGGAACTGAAGCTGGAAACGGGCCGCACGCATCAAATCCGCGTCCACATGAACCATCTCGGTCATCCGCTGGCAGGCGACGACCTGTACGGCGGCAGCCGGGCCCTCATCGGCCGTCAGGCACTTCACGCGACCAGATTGTCGTTTGTCCATCCGCGCAGCGGGCAGGCGATGGAGTGGAGCGAACCGATACCGGCAGACATGCAGGAACTGGCGGAGCGCGTTTTCGGACACCGGGACTAATCAATTCAGACGTACGGCTCCCTGACGTACACATCGGCGGGGAGCGTGCGAGTCGGCAGATAAGTGACAACATTTCGTCAATTTCCTCTGGCAATAGGAAAGCGTTTCCGTTATGATGAGGATAGAGACAGACAAGAGAAGAGCGGCAGCATGTGTCGACGGCTGGCTGTCTGCGGGGGAACGCCCGCAAGGTTTTCTTCGGTAGCGGACAGAGCCCAGCTTGCGCCTGATGCCCGTCTTGACTTGCATTGACGACAGCGGAATGCTCTGTTTTCGCATGCAGTCGGGACGGTTTGGGGGTAAGCTGGGCTTTTTGTGTGCCGTTCCCAGCCGGCATGGCTGCCGAAGCAGGAGCGCTGCGCAAAAAATGCAAAAGATCAGGGATGCGTACATGCGTATGGCGAGGAGGGATGTGCGTGAAATTGGTGTCGTACCGTCGCGGCGGCCAGGGAGATTGGCGGGCAGGCTTGTTTCGAAGCAGTTTTGTGATCGACATCGCGCAGGCGATTCCGGAGGCCCCCGCTTCCGTGCTGGCTTTGCTGGACGAGTGGGAGCGCTGGAGGGAGCGGCTGCAGCGTCTGGAGATTGAGGCGGATACGGCTTCCTGCGCGGTGCCGGCGGAGCAGGCTGTTCTGGGTCCTCCCGTGCCCCGTCCCCGCAGCTTTCGAGACTTTTACGCGTTTGAGGAGCACGTCAGGACGGCGCGCGGCCGCCGCGGGCTGGACATGATTCCGGAGTGGTATCATTTTCCCGTCTTTTACTTTTCCAACGCTGCCGCTTTTGTCGGACCGGAAGCGGCGGTGAAGCGGCCCAAGGCGGCGCACTGGCTGGACTACGAGCTGGAGGTGGCCTGCGTCATCGGCAAAGGGGGCGTGGACATTCCCGTCGAGCGGGCGGAGGAGCACATCGCCGGCTACTGCATCCTGAACGACTGGAGCGCCCGCGACGTGCAGCGGGAAGAAATGAAGGTGGGACTCGGGCCGGCAAAAGGAAAGGATTTTGCCACGTCGATGGGGCCCTGGCTGGTCACTCCTGACGAACTGGAAGACGTCCGCATTCCCGGCGAAAGCGGGAGCCGGTACGATCTCACCATGATTGCGAGGGTAAACGGCGTGGAGTACTCGCGCGGACGTTGGGCCGACATCCATTACACCTTCGCCGAGATGATCGCCCGGGCATCTGCCGATTGTCCGCTTTATCCCGGCGATGTGATCGGCTCGGGCACGGTGGGGACCGGCTGCATCCTCGAATTGGGGCCGGAACGCTGCCCGTGGCTTGAGCCGGGGGACGTAGTGGAATTAGAAGTAGAGCGTCTGGGGGTTCTGCGCAACGTCGTGGTCGAATAAAGGTTCAGCAAAAACATGAAGGGAGGAAAAACGGATGCCCTTTTACCATCGCATGGGGGAGGTGCCGAAAAAGCGGCACACCACTTTTTACAAACCGAACGGAGAGCTGTACCGCGAGCAAGTGATGGGCACGAAAGGCTTCTCCGGCATTCAGTCGATCCTGTACCACCATCATCCGCCGACGCAGGTGCGCGCGACGCGCCGTTGCGGCGAGATGAAGCCGGAGTACGTGGAGCAGGCGGATCTGCGGCACCAGCATTTCAAAACCTTTGACCTGAAGGCCGGGGGCGATCCGATTTCAGGCCGGCAGTACCTCTTGGGCAACAGTGACGTGGTGCTGGGCGTCTGCGCTCCGACCGAGCCGATGACGTATTTTTACCGCAACGCGGACGGGGACGAACTGCTGTTTGTCCACCAGGGGGAAGGGGAGCTGGAGACTATCTTCGGCACGATCTCTTATCGGCAGGGCGATTATCTGGTGATTCCGATCGGCACCACGTACCGGATCGTGCCGTCCGCTCCCAGCAGGTTTCTGGTGATCGAATCGCAAAGCGACATCGTTCCGCCCAAGCGCTACCGCAACGAGCACGGCCAGCTGCTCGAGCACTCGCCGTATTGTGAGCGGGACATCCGCGTCCCGGAGCGGCTGCAGACGCACGTGGAAGCCGGGGAATTCGAGGTGCGCGTCAAGCGGCAGTCCGTCCTGTACAGTTATCTGTTTGACTTTCATCCCTTTGACGTGGTCGGCTGGGACGGCTATCTCTACCCGTACGCCCTCAGCATTCACGACTTTGAACCGATCACGGGACGCATTCACCAGCCGCCGCCGGTGCACCAGACGTTTGCCGGAGAGAACTTCGTCGTCTGCTCCTTTGTGCCGCGGCTGTACGACTACCACCCGCAGGCGATTCCGGCGCCGTACTACCACAGCAACGTGGAGAGCGACGAGGTGCTCTATTACGTGGACGGCCAATTCATGAGCCGCAAGGGAATCTTCGAAGGCTCCCTCACCCTCCATCCGATGGGCATTCCGCACGGTCCCCATCCGGGCAAGATCGAAGAGAGCATCGGCAAAACGGAAACCAGGGAACTGGCGGTCATGCTGGACACGTTCAAGCCGCTCATGGTGACGCGCCAGGCGCTTGGCATCGAGGACCCGGACTACATGGCCAGCTGGCTCCCGCCCCAAACGTAAACAGGAAAGGGGATGCGCATGGAAATCGACATCAGTGCCATCGGGCGCCAGGACAAATACAAACTCTTGATTGGCGGGGTCGTGCCGAGGCCGATCGCCTGGGTCACGTCCCTCAGCGCAGACGGCGTGGTCAACGCCGCGCCGTTCAGTTACTTCAATGTGGCCAGCATTGAACCGATGTTGGTTTCCGTCGCGGTCATACGCAAGCCGGGCAGTGTGATGAAGGACACGGCCCGCAACATCGCAGAGACGAAGGAATTTGTCGTCAACATGGTGGACGTGTTCAACGTGGATGCGGTCAATCAGACCTCCGCCGATTACCCGCCGGAAGTGAGCGAGGTGGAAGAGCTGGGGCTGACCCAACTGCCGTCCGTCGCCGTCCGCCCGCCGCGTCTGGGCGAGTCGCGCGTCCATTTTGAGTGCCGGCTGCACCGTTTCATGACGCTGGGCGAGCCGGCTGCGTCGGACCTGATCATCGGCGAGGTGGTGCACGTCCACATCGACGATTCCCTTTACCGAGACGGCAAGATCGACATCGACACCTTCTCCCCTGTCAGCCGCCTGGCCGGCCACTGGTACGCCACGCTGGGCGAATTGTTTGAACGGCCGCGGCCGATGTATCAGCCAAAGCAGGACAGCTGATTTTTCCTGCACTCTGATTCCAGGCGGCAAAGGCACGCTCCCGCCGCTGTCACATAGACTGTGGTGGACCCTTTTACATGCAAAAAAGGAGGAGTACGCGTGCAATTTCATTACGATGAAAAGATGCCGCTCAGAATCTTGGACGAAGGTGAATTCTGGAAACTGCAGGAGAGTGAACACACCGTTGTGCTGCGTGAGCTGGTGCCCAATCTGGAAGAGGAGTTCGTCGATGCGCTCGCCGAGTGGGAGCAGGCATTTGCCCAGACGCAGGGTTTGTTTGTCCGCTACATCGAGGCAGTCATCCGTTCCTGCAACAGGGTGAGCGATCCGCTCATGCGGCAAATCAGGGAGCTGGTCACGTTTTCCATGGAACAGAGCCAGCAGTTTATCGCCCTGTTGAATCAGATGGGTTCGGACAGTCCGGCGTTTCGCAGCAATCCCACGGCGCTGGCGGTGTTGAACCACATCCGCCGTGAATCGGAATACTTTATCGGCATTACCGAAGCGCTGATGGCCAAGGCGCTGATCTAGCCCGCTGCCTACAGAAAACACGGCACCATCAGCAGATCATTCCACAGGCTTCACGGGACGGAGCGGGCCTCCGTCCCCGGACGGAGGTCAAATCCCCCTGGGGCCAGTTTTGGGCAACCTTTCTTTCGGGTATCTTGGAGGTAACATCAGAAACGGATACAGAGAGGAAGGAATGTCATGATGGAAAGACGCTTATACCGATCCAGCAGCGATAAACGACTGTTTGGCGTGTGCGGAGGCATCGCCCGATTCCTGCGAATTGACTCCACCCTTGTGCGGGTGGCAGCGGTGATTCTCACCGTGTGCACCTTCGTGCCCCTGTTGATTTACCTGCTGCTCGCGTTGATCATGCCGAAAGAGCCGGCCTGGCCGTACGGACACGACGCCTGCGATCCGTACGATCCGCTGTTTGCCGGTCGGGGATACGGATCTGATCTGGACAGTGAGATTGAGCGCCTGGAAAAACGGGCTTTGATACAAGAAGTACACCGCCTTCGCGCCGAATTGGCGAAATGGAAAGGTCTATAAGAAACCGGCAACAACTGCGTACTTCCGCATATCATGTAAGGTGGAACCTTTACATAGAATGGGGAGGGGAAAGCAGTGCATCTCGGCTTGTTCGATCTGAAGCAAAGGCTGGAACAGACCCGCAAGATATTGCGGGAAAAACAGCAAGTGAAGCGGTTGATTGAAGAGGACATCCGTGAATTGGAAAAAGACGTGCAGGAATTGGAAGCGCTTATGAACCGCTACGCGAACAGTGTGCAGCGCTAATCACCAACACCGTGAGTCAATAAAGCGGCAGCCCCCTTGCTTGGGGAGCTGCCGCTTTTCTTTGCAGACCTTGTTAACCGTACGGTCAGGTCGACTGTCACTGCTTGGTCAGAATCACGGGACCGTCGGCGGTAATGGCGATCGTGTGCTCGTACTGGGCAGACAGCTTGCCGTCACGAGTCCGGGCCGTCCAGCCGTCCTCGTCGATCTTGACGTGGTAGCTGCCTACATTCAGCATCGGCTCGATTGTAATCACCATGCCTTCTTTCAGACGGGGGCCGCGTCCAGGCGGTCCAAAGTGGGGAATGTACGGCTCTTCATGAATCCGTTGGCCGATTCCGTGACCGGTAAAGTCGCGCACGACCGAATAGCCCTGCGCCTCGGCGTAGCTTTGAATCGCGTGGGAAATGTCGCCGACGCGGTTGCCCGGGACAGCCTGCTCAATACCCAGATAGAGCGCTTTTTCCGTCACCTGCAGCAGCCGCTTTGCTTCGGGTGAGATGTTGCCCACCGCGTACGACCAGGCGGAGTCGGCCAGCCAGCCGTCCAGGTTTACCACCATGTCAATCGTCACGATGTCGCCGTCTTTCAGCGGTTCCTTGGTGGGAAACCCGTGGCAGATGACGTCGTTGACGGAAGCGCAGGTGGCGTAGGGGTAGCCCTGGTACCCTTTCTGCTCAGGCGTGGCTCCGTGTTTTGCGAGAAATTGCTCGACAAATTGGTCGATTTCCCAGGTAGTTACCCCGGGGCGAATCCGTTTGGCCAGAGCGCGGTGGCAGGCGGCGAGAATTTTGCCGGCTGCCCTCATCCGTTCGATTTCTTCCGGTGTCTTGAGGATAATCATCGGCTCTCTCCTTGTGTTCCAGTTGTTCTCGTTATTAGTGTAGACCTCTTTGCCGTTGATTGCCACCGTCATTTCCGCGTGGTAGGATGGGAAGAGACAGTGAAGATGGGGGTACGTTGCATGGACAAATTTCAAGAGCACCTGGCTCACTACCAGGCTCATGTGAAGGAAGATCTGGAAAAGCGCGTGGCCTTTATCCGTGAGCAGATTGACGGACCCGGGCTCGGCGGCGCCGTCGTGGGGATTTCCGGCGGCATTGACAGCGCAGTATCCGCTGCTCTCTGCGTACGGGCGCTGGGCAGGGAGCGTGTGATCGGCGTATGGATGCCGGCGTACTCGCAAGCCATTCATGCGGAGGATGCCCAAAAGCTGGCTGACGCGATTGGTCTGCAGTTGGTGACCGTCGACCTTGGACCGGCGTTTGACGCGATCGTCCCGGAAATCGAAAAGGTGCTTCCCCTTGACGACAAAACAAAAGGAAACACCAAGGCGCGGCTGCGCATGACGACGTTGTACGCGATTGCCAACCAAAAGGGCTATCTGGTGGTGGACACCTGCAACCGCAGCGAAATCTACATCGGCTACATGACCAAGGGCGGCGACGGATTGGCCGACATCAATCCGGTGGCCAGCCTGACCAAGCACGAAATACGCATTTTGGCGCGCGAACTGGGCGTGCCGGAGTCCATCCTGACCAAGGCGCCGTCCGCCGACCTGTGGGAAGGGCAGACGGACGAAAAGGAAATGGGCTTTTCGTACGAAGATCTGGACCGACTGCTGATCACGGGCGAGACCGATCCGGAGGCCAAAAAGCGGATAGATTACCTGCACCGCATCTCTGAGCACAAGCGGCGTCCGATGCCGGAAGTGTAGACAGGGACAGGCGAGTCACTGCGAATGACGGTGCCTTGCCGTTCGGCGGCTCGCGGAGAAACGGGGAAGACGTTGATTCTCCGCCGCGTTTGTACGATAATAGAAAGTATGCACAGATCTGTTTAGGAAAGAGGTGGAACAGATGTCGACAACCGAACTGATGCTGAAAACGACTTTGGAAGGACGCGTGTTGCGAACCCTGCAGGCTTACTTCCGCAGCCCCAACGATGTGTTGGTCCGCGAAAGCCTGTGGGCAAACGGCCTGTCTGAAGAGCAGGTAGACGTTACCATGAATCTGTTGCAGCAAAATCTGACCGTTTCCGAAATCATGGAACAGCTGCGGGAAAAAGGCTTTTTCGCGTAACCTCGTGACAAAGCGCTTCGATTGACGGCCTGTTTTCACCCGCCGGTTGCCGTGAACGTCAAAAAAAGAGACCGGGTCGACAAAACTGTCGGTACCGGTCTTGTTTTTTTATTTTGCATAGGGAGACGCGCCCGTTTTCCCGCTTACCGTGACTGCCGTTGGGCAAGTGAACGGCGGGCCCGTTTTTGCCGGTACCACTGCAGAGCGGAGTAGACGAGGAAATAGCTGCCGATTGCGACGATGAGGCCCATGATCGCGCTGCCGGTAAAATAGGCGAGTCCTTTTTGCTTCATCCAGGCGATCCAGTTTGCCCACGGCTCGTTGTTGTGCTTCATATGTTCATGCAGCGGCCGGCCGATGATGGAGTAGCCCAGTTTGTAATTTAGTACCATAAAGATTGGCAGGATCATTTTTCCGATTACAAAGCCGATCAATCCGGCGGGCAAACTGCAGCGAAACAGCTTGACCAGCGGAAACAGCAGGAGGAATGCCAAACCAAAGGTTGGCAGCGTGATGAACTCAACAAATATGCCGACGGAGAAACCTCGGGCGACAAAAGAGGGCGCCCCTTTCATCCGAATCAGCTTGTAGTACTCGTATTTCAACTTGCGGTAGATTTTTTTCCACATTCCGGCTTGTCCCTCATTTATCCTATTTCCATACTCCCACTCATTATAGCGAAAAGTGAGTGGGAAAGCCACGGCGAGAACCCATAAAATTCGTCATTTTTAGACAACGGTTGCGATACAGGCGCACAAACCCATGGCCTGCCAGGCAAGGTCAACACTCGCTGCGAAGAAGATTATACTTCCTCAAATGGGAATAATTCACAGATATTTGTCGCCCGCTTCTTCTTTTGGCATAATGTATTGAAAGAGGGGACAAGCGCGAAATGTGGTGAAAACATCTTGAATGAAATAAATGAAATTGTAACAGTTTTTGGCGGATACATCTCCCAATACGGGTACGGCGCCTTGTTTGGCCTGTTTTTTCTGGGGATTCTCGGAATGCCTCTGCCGGAGGAAACGCTCCTGGTCTTTTCCGGGTTCCTCGTCTCCACTGGCCAGTTGAAGTACGTCCCCACGTTTCTCGTCTGTTTTCTGGGGTCCATTACGGCGATGACCACTGCGTACTGGATCGGCAGGACGTTGGGATTCGTCTTTATCGAGCGGTATGGGAAGCGGCTCGGCCTGGGCTACGCGCTTTATCGCAAGACGGAAGACTGGTTTAACCGCGTGGGCAAATGGGCGCTGCCGCTCGGCTACTTCATTCCCGGCATTCGCCAGTTTACCGCCTATTTTGCTGGCATCACCCGGCTTCCGTTTCCGACGTTCATGCTGTATACATACACAGGGGGCTTATTCTGGTGCGCCTTGTTCGTCACGATCGGCTGGCAGTTGGGAGAACGCTGGGAGCAGTTGTTCGTGCTGGTCGCGCGCAACCTGGCAGTCTTCTTCCTGGCCCTGCTTGCCGTTATTGTCTGCTGGTCCTACTGGTGCAAGCGCAAGGCTGCCGCAAAAACGAAACGGGAGGAATTGCCATGAACGATGAGCAGCGCCATCAAGACAAACAATTGTCTGACGAGCGATTGCCCGCCGTCCGGAGACCGGCCGAGCTGGTGCCGTTGAAACTGCCGGAGAAGCACCAGCGCTTTTACGACAAGCTGCGGGCGAAGATCCAGGCCTTTATCCGTGAAAAGGGAGGCAGCGAAAAGGCAGCCGCGTACATCCTGCTTGCGCCCGACCTGTTTGTGCTGCTGGCCCGCCTGATGCTGGACAAACGCGTCGGTGTTCAGGCGAAAGCGTTGGCCGGGATTGCCGTGGCCTATTTTATCACGCCGATTGACTTCATTCCGGAAGCCTTGACTGGCGCCCTTGGTCTGCTTGATGACGTCGTGCTGGCGGTGTACGCGCTGCGGCGCATCCTCGTCGACGTGGACGAGGCGATCGTGCGCGAACACTGGAACGGGGAAGAGGATCTGCTCCAGGTGATTACCAGGGTGATCAAGTCGGCTGACGAGCTGGTCGGCAAGAAAATTGTGCACAAGATCGAAGAGACCCTGTTTCGCAAAAAATAGACGAGGAAGGACAGACAGATGAGATATCTGCTTGATTATCAAGAGGGAGAACGGGTTGTCACGTTTTGTCTGGTCAAGAGCAAGGAGGTGGGCGTCGCCAGCAACCAGAGCGAATACCTCAGTCTGGAGCTGGGGGATTGCTCCGGCACGATTGCCGCCAAACTGTGGGACGTCACCCCGGAGCTGAAGGAAGCCATCCAGGTGAAATCCGTCATCAAAATCGACGCGACGGTGCAGGTGTACCGGGGGAAAAAGCAGTTGGTCATCCAGCGGGTCCGGCTCGCGTCTCCGTCCGACGACGTTCAGATGGAATCGCTGGTGCCGGTCTCGCCATTCCCCGCCGACGAGCTTTGGGAGAAGCTGCAGCAGGCGGTTCGCGGGATCAGAAGCGAGACGCTGCGCGCGATCGTGACGGAGGCGCTGACCGACGAGGAGATCGGCGGACGCCTGCGCTGCTATCCGGCTGGTGTGCGCATGCACCACAATTACTACCACGGCTTGCTGGAGCACATCGTCTCACTTTTGGCCGCAGCCGAGCGGCTGGTGCCGCTCTACCCTCAGGTGGACCGGGATGTGCTGTACGCGACGTGCATTTTGCACGACATCGGCAAGCTGTACGAGCTGTCTGACCCGATCGCGCCCGACTACACCACCCCCGGGCAGTTGATCGGCCATTTGGTGATGGGAGCGGAGATCATCAGCGGCATCTGCCGCAAACGTGACATTCCCCTCGGTGATCCCGAAGTGCTGCACTTGAAGCACTGCATCCTGAGCCATCATGGCGATGTGGAAAACGGGTGGGGAAGCGCCGTCTCCGGCAAGACGCCCACTGCCGTGCTGTTCCACTATCTCGACCAGATTGACAGCAAGATGAACGCCCTGGGCCAGGCGCTGGCCGAGATGGGGGACGAGGAGTGGGCCTACGCCGGCGCCTTGAGGCGAAAGGTGTGGCGCGGCTATTGACAGCGACGAGGCAAAAGCGACAGCCGCTTGCGCCTCGCCGGAGCACTTTTTGAAGCGGATCGGGTCCGCTCTTTTTTCATTTATAAAAACAAACCGAATAGACAATCACTTTCGGTCGCAGTAGGATTTTTCCCTGCTGGTGTCGAATACCCATCTTGATTCCCATTTGCTTGGCAGACCTGTTGCCAATAGCGTAGAAGGAGTAAGTTTAATGAAACGGCCAACCTATACCCTGTCGAGTATTATTAAAAAGGTGTTTCGGTCTGGCGAACGCTCCCTTCCCCGCGAGGAGATCTGTTCCCGTCTGGAAGCGAGCGGGTTGACAACCGGCTTCGGCATGGACGGCAGCGCCCTGCTCGCCAAGGTGCTGCGAATGGAGCAGGCACCGGTGAAAGTTGGGCGTTCCGAGGCGATTATCGAATTGACCTATCAGCCCCATCAACTGTTTGATCTGGCGTACCGTTTTGTGCGTGATACCCATATGCCCAAAACGTTGGAACAAATAGCGGCGGAGCTTCGCCGTCAGACCCAGTTCGGCTGGAATCAGATCATGCGCATGCTGCAGTTGGAGCGGGACCCCCGCTTCGTCCAGTACCAGGGTGATGGCCGCTGGTTTCTGGCGGAATGGACACTGGCCAATGACCAGGTATACGCATTCTGCCGCGCCAACGGCATCACCCAGGTGGCGGCCCGTACCGTTCACCACTTTCTGGAGCAGGAGGTGGGCGTGGCGGACGACGCGATGTTTTTGCCGGCGCTGGACGACCGCTTTCGGTTGGACGGCGAGATCTTGTACATAATCGCCCGCGACGGTGACGAAGAGCAAAGTCAAGCCGGTCTGGAAGCGGCCGCAGCCGTGGAGACGGCGGACGAAACAAAGCCTGAGGCAGATTCGGCAGAAGCCGGCCATACAGCCGCCGATGTAAAAGACGCGGGACAGTCCGGCACCTCACAGCAGCAGTCCACGGACGGACAGCGGGAACGCGAGGCGCAGCCCGCACAAAACCATACACACCGCCATCAGGAAGTGCACGAACAACTTCACTTTGAGGAGGAATTGTCCATGAATACCGTACAAACCCAATCGGTTCTGGAAGAAGTACAACAACTGCTGCGCCAGGCGCTGGGACGTCTGGAGTCGCGCAACGCGGAGATGGCCCAGGAAGTAGTGGCTCATTTTCAGCAAAGCAACATGCAGGCCATCGAGGTTCTGATGAAAGAGAAGCATAAAAACGAGCAGATCGCACTTGGCATTCAGCAAGTGCTGACGACTACCGAACAGCAATGAGCGATCTGGAGGCCATGATCCGGTTTGAGCAGAGGTTTTCCTTGCTGCGCGAGATTATCGCGCGTTATCGGATTCGCCTACAGGAAATGGAACGGGAAGTGGTGGAGCTGTTCGCCGCGAATCAGCTTTCCGCCATCGCTGACTGCATGAGTGAAAAGCACCGCATCGAAGCGCTGATATACCGGCTGGAGCAGTTTATCGCCCAGTGGGAGTCGTCCGCAGTGGCGGGCATCGCTCATGACCGACACGAGAACACTTGAACACCTGATAAGAAATGCGGTATATATAGGGGGATTGCGCTAGATTCCCCGCGCATGCCGCGGTGGAAATGAAAGGAGATCCAAACCCCTTATGTCTGTAGGAAGAAATGATCTTTGCCCCTGTGGAAGCGGGAAAAAATACAAAAAATGTTGCGGCATCGTGACACCGATCACGGAGCTGCGCAGCCGACACGAGCAAAAACTGCAAAAGGAGTACGCATCCTGGGTCGAACGGCTGAACCACTTCGTCGCCGGCAAGGTCAGCAGCGAAACCGTCCAACAGGCACGGGAGCGCTTTGCCGCGGAGGTCGGACTGGCGGCTGAGAGCGTCATGAATCCGGAGTGGGCGGCCCACTTTTTCAACTGGTTCGTCCTTGATGTGAAAGCCAACGGCGAAACCGTGCTGGAAAGCTATCTGAAACAGCACGGCCGCCGGATGGACCTGGATCTGCGCCGCTCCTTCACCCGTCTGCACCTGAACGCCTACGAGATCGTGCAGGTGGAGCGGGATGTGCTGACGGTCCGCCATCCGCTCAGCGGCGAGACCCGCTATGTGCTGAGAACCAGCCCCCTGAACATGCAGCCTGGTCAGATCATCGTGGGCCGGTTGCTCAATCTGGGGCTGCGTGATCTTTTGTTCTCGGGCAGCATCATCTTGCAACCACACGTAAAGCCCGCATTGGTGGAGTGGTTGGGTGAACATCCGGAAGTGCTGGAAGCAGCGGATAACCCTGAACGGCGCACCTACACCACCGCGCTGTATCGATTCATCGTCGCCTTTGGCGCATCGGAGGGCGGCAGCCGCGGCGACGGTCTTACCCGGCGCACCTACACGATTCCGGACATGGACCGGCTTCGTCAGGCGATCGATGCGCAGCGGGCGTTCGAATTGAAAAAGCGGGACGGCAGCCGGGAAATCTGGGTGTACGCCCCGCGCAAGGAAGAGCATCTCTTTCCGACGCTAAAAGATGCGCTTCTGGAGCTGTACGAAGTGCAGGCTGAATTGATCCTGCAGGACAATACGGCCTGGGTGGAAGGCTATCCGGCGCAGATTGACGAAGTGGCGTCGCTGCTGCAACTTCCCGACCAAGCATCCGAGGAAGAGATTCGCGTGCTGACGTCTACTGGTTCCAGGCTGGCGAAAGGCACGTTGTTTGTCACCAGCGAGCCAATGCTGCCGTCCCCTGTTTTGCAGTGGGCGATGCGCGCCTATTTTACGGAAAAGTGGCTCGTGACCCCGCATGAAGCCTTGGACGGGCTGGCTCCTACGCTGGCAGCAGCTTCTGCGAACGAGACGCTGCAAAACAAGCTTCAGGAACTGATCGATCATCTGGTGCGGGACGGACAGTCCGGCCAGGGACTGGGTCGGCTCATCCACCTGGATACGCTCAAGCCGCGGTTGGCGCTGCCAAACAACACCCTGCACGTGGCCAACCTGCTCAGCCGTCCGCTGATCGAAGGGCTGCCGGAGAGCGTCTATACGGTGCAGCCGGAGCGGCTGGCCGATATCAACCGCTTTGTGGCGGAAATGACCGAGGGCAAGTCGGAAGCGACGGTCAAGAAGTACGACGAAGCGATGAACAACTTCCGCACGTTTGTCCGCAGCGCTTTTGGCCCCTCCTTTACCTGGGAGCAGCTCCGGCAGGAAGACGTGGCGTACTTCCTCGTCCACGACATCTTTACCCGCGTGGACGCGGCCACCAAGACGCTGGCCGGCAACCTCTTGTCGGTGCTGATGGCCTTTTTCAAGTGGCTGGACAAGCAGTACGGCACGTCAATTGCCGCCGCCATGCAGCCGCTGTTCGGCGAGTTGAAAGAGGCGCTTCCGGAGGCGTACCGCCTGCGCGGTCTTCTGGAAAAAGAGGCGTACCAGCGTCTGTTTGGCGCGGACGGGCCCAAGCAGGTGGCAGAAGAACACCTCGTGCTGATCAGCCGGGAAACAGACGGTTGGCTGGCGAAACGGCCGAGCGGCGAAACGATCCGTCTGTCGCTTGCCGCACAGGCGGCCGAAGCACTGGCGCCCGATTGGACGATCGCCGGGCTGATCGGCCAAACCCAGGACGGCTCCTGGTATCTGTACGGGACACCCGAGCTGTATCCGCAGGCCGTTTCCCAGCTGCTGGGTGTCACCACCAGCGTTCCCGTATAACTCATCACATGAAAAATCCCCCATGGGCTGAAATCACCCATGGGGGATTTTGCTTTGGTGCGCTGCTTTCGTGTCCCGTGCTCGCTGTTAAGCGTGGTTAATCGCGTGCCACCCAGGCTCGCAGGTTTTGATCTTTGGGCAGAAGCAGGCCGAGGACACCGATCAGCGGCATGAGCGAGCAGAGCGTGATGACGGACGCAATGCCGTACAGGTCGGCCAAATACCCGAGCACCAGCGCACCCATGCCGCCCATGCCAAAGGCCAGACCGATAATCAGGCCGGAGACGGTGCCAACGCGTCCCGGCAGCAGTTCCTGGGCGTAGACGACCGTGACGGAAAAGCTGGACAGCAGGATCAGACCGCAGAGAAACAAGACAGGATAAATCCAATATCCGGACACGTACGGTGTCAGGAGCGTCAGCGGCAGCGCGCCCAGTGTGGAGACGATCAGCAGGTTGCGTTTGCCGAACCGATCGGCCAGCGGGCCGCCCAAAAAGGTGCCGATCGCGCCCGCGAGCAGGAAGACGAACACGCAGTACTGCGCACTGTCATAACTCATGTGCCGGATGTTCATCAGGTAGAACTGGTAGAAGCTTTGATAGCCTGCACTCATCCAGGAACGGACACTGACGATCAGGACCAACAGGCCCAGGGCGACCAGGCGCTTGTTGCGGTGGGTGTAGGCGACTGCAGCGGCGACAGCTTTTTTGGCGCGCTGCTGCCCCTGGTACCAGTTGGCGACGTACACAAGCACTGCACTGGCGGCAGCTGCCGGGACCAAAAACCACATCGCGCCCGGCTGGCCCAGCTGTTGGAAGATCAAAATGGTCATCAGCGGCGCGAGCGCCTGTCCGGCGTTGCCCCCCACCTGAAAAATAGACTGTCCCAATCCTCGGCGGGTGCCGGAGGCGTGGTGGGCGACCCGCGATGCTTCCGGATGAAATACGGCCGACCCGATGCCGACGCAGGCGACGGCGAGCAGCACGACGTAGTAATTGCTGGCCAGAGCCAGTGACAGCATGCCGAGCCCGGAGACCAACAGACCGACCGGCAGCATGTACGGCCGCGACTTGCGGTCGGATATGTACCCGACGACCGGCTGGAGAGCGGAAGCCGTCAGGTTCATGACCAATAGGATCATGCCCACCTGGGTATACGTCAGGGCCAAATTTGCTTCGAGAACTGGCAGCAGGGCGGGAATGACCGCCTGCAGGCTGTCGTTGAGCAGGTGGACCAAGCTGATAGCAAACAACACGCGGTACACCGTGGGAGCGGCATGTACCGCAGCAGAGGTGTTAACACTGCCGCTATGGGCACTCATAAGTTCATCTCCGTCATCGTTTTTGCCCTTAACTGTAGCACTGTTTGCGCCGCTCGTCACTACTGAACATTGATCATATGCCGATGTGAAATAAACGTGCATGCGAACGCGTATTCCATCTTGTGGTAGGGAAACACAGAATAATGTCGAAAGAGTAAGAAAATGCAAGAAGACGCGAATGGCGATGAGGGGGGCATGACATGCTGGGTAGCATGAAGGAATACTGGTTGTGCGCTGGGGGAGCAAATGTGGACGTGCAGGGGATCACGTCCGCCGCACTGCTGCCGGGAACGAGCAATCCGGGTATCGTACGTCAGACGGCGGGCGGCGTGGCGCGCAACGTGGCTGACCACCTGGCGCGCCTGGGAGAAGAGGTGCTGCTGTTCGCGCTGGTTGGTGAAGATGCGGAAGGGGAATGGCTGCGCCAGATGACGGCCCAAAGCGGCGTGGCGACCATCGGGATGGTCCGCGTTCCTGGCGGCAGGACGGGACGCTATCTGGCCATCCGCGCCGCTGACGGCGAACTGCTCGCGGCCATCTCCGACATGGCGGTGAACGAGGCGTGGACGGAGCAGATGATGGAAGACGGTGTAAAGCGGCTGCAGCATGCAACCGGCTTGTTTCTGGACGCCAATTTGCCGGAGTGGGTCATCCGCCGTTTTCTGCGGGAAGGGATGCGCCGGGGCATACCTGTCGTGGCCGATCCCGTCTCGGTGAAAAAGGCGGAGCGGTGGCGGGGGCTTTTACACGGCGTCAAGCTGATCGTCATCGACACGGACGAGCTGGAAGTGCTGACGGGGAAGCCTGCGTCCTCGGCTGCGGGCGCGGAAGCGGCAGCCAGCATACTGCTCAACGAGGGAGTCCAACAGGTGATCGTGCTGGGCGGTGAAAACGGCCTGTATGTGTGCCGGCAGTCAGAGGCGCTCTGGCTGCCGCAGCCCGATTGCTCCCTGCGAGAAACTGCCAAGGATGCGTTTGTGGCGGGCGTGCTGGCTGCCCTCAGAAAAACCGAGTCGCTCGCCGAGCAAGCGGCATTTGGCGTAACGGTGGCGGAACGGGCAGCCGCCTAGCTGCCGCTCACGCACGAATCGATGCGGAAGCGAACGGAAGTCTGCGCGACACAGGGACGGCAATGACCTAAACTCTTTAACAAGAACCACTCCTCCATCGGCAACCGATGGAGGAGTTTTACGTTCTGGCAACATTTTTCTACAAAAATGGACAACAATATGGTATAATACCGAAGTCAGAGTATTACTATTTGGAAGAAATATGCGGTGCTTTATTTCAACAAGCACTTTTCTTGTTTTTTCGATCTTTTCACAACTTTTTTTCAATGCTAACAAGGAGTTTGATACATATGCCTGAAACTGTGGCAACGCGCACGCGCACTTCCGCACAGAAGAAAAAGTCGGCGCGTCGGCGCACCCTGCGCAGACGGCTGATTTTGTTCAGCTTGTTCATGCTGCTGATGATCGGCGGAGCGGCTGGCGCGGTTTATTGGAAAATCGATCGGACACTGGATACCGTGACGAATAACGACTTTTCCCCGCTAACTTCAAATACAGACCCTACCTACCATTCCGACAAGCCGCTGTCGTTTATCATTCTCGGCCGGGATACACGCCCGGAGACAGGGACGATGAATACGGACGTCATGATCGTCGCCGTCGCCAACCCGGAGACGAAAAAGGTGACCATGGTGTCGATCCCGCGGGATACGCGGGTAAAGATTCCGGGGTACCGGGACTACCATAAAATCAACGCCGTCTACGCCAACGGGGAGGCGGAGCGACGTCGGGCGGAGCGGAACAACGAAACGCCGACGGAAGACGGCATCTCGCTGACGAAAAAGACGCTGACGGAACTGCTGGGCATTCCGATCCATCATTACGTCGCAGTTGACTTTGAAGGCTTCAAGGCGGTCATCGACGAGTTGGGCGGCGTCGAGGTCAACGTCGACCGCAAACTGGTGTACGATGACCCGACGGACGGCACCCATATCAACCTGGAGCCCGGTCTGCAGCTTTTGAACGGCGAGCAGGCGCTGGGCTACGTCCGCCATCGGCACGACAACCGCGGCACCAAATACTTTTCCACCGACTTTGACCGCAACCGCCGTCAGCAGGAGGTTATCCGAGCTGTAGTGGACAAGGCCACTTCGCTGGACGGCTTGACGAAAATCTTTAACGTCATGGATATAGGCGCAAAGCACATTCATACCGATCTGTCCAAAGAGCAGATAAAGGGGCTCGCCTACGACTTCAAGGGATTCAATTCCTCTTCGCTGGTTACGTTGGATAACGGGGCGTACTGGAAAGGTGGGTACACCTACCTGCCCAAGGAAAACCTGAACGCCATCCGAACCACCCTGCAGACGGAGATGGGCCTGTCGGGAAGCGTCGTCGCTCAGTTAAACGATTCTCCCGTACTGGAGAGCGGGGAGGAGACGGTGACCGCCAGCAGCAATCCGCGCAAGAAAAGCACATCTGCAACGGTGGAGACGGCTGCACCGGCGACCCGGCCAGCCAAGTCGAAGGCGAAGGAAGAAACGCCATCCAATCCGGCACAGGACGAAACTGAGCTGAAGCCGGAAACAGGCGAAACACCGCCGCCTGATATTATTTCGCCGACGGGACAGGATGGCACGCCGTCGTCCAATCCCGTGCCGTCGACGGGAACCACACCGCCGCCGGACATCGTGCCGCCGGCAGGAAGCCAACAGCAGGTGCCGACAGCAGTCGATCCGTCCGACCAGATCAGCACCTCGTAGCCGTGTCGCGATAAAGAGAGCAGAGAAAACACCCGGTAGACCGGGTGTTTTTTTTTTGCTCGGCGGAGGACGATGTCATGTTCTGCGTACAAAAAAGTTTTTTTGCAAAATAAATGCACAAGGTGGTTTAAAAACACCGAAAGCGTGGTAGAATAATAATATACTGATAAGACAGATCATTCAGACAAATATGCTGACGGGAGGGATTTTGGATGACGATTTTTTTAGTCAACCTGTTTCTGGTGATCGCGTTCGTATACATTATCAGCCGCCAACAAAACGAAGAAATCATTTATGATGAAGATTTTTTCCTCCAGAACCCCTCAGCTTTGGAAGAGTATCATCAAATGCCGCCCGACTTTCAGCAGGCGTTTTTCCGGAAACATAAAGAGTGGATCAAGGAAAAGTACATGCGCGGTGAGAGCTATGTCCTCGCCTTTTGTCCCAATAAAGAAGTCCGGCGTGCTTGGCTGGCGGAGTTCATGAACCAAAAAAACGTTAACAATCCCCCGACCCCTTCTTCGTGAAGGGGTTTCAATTTGCAGACAAAGTCCGAGGTGTCATGTGTGATGGTGCCCGCTCGCTCTCTTGACGACCAGCAAAGAAGTGGATATTGTCCGCTCCAAAACGCGACGCGGGCAGGGGGCAAACATCTGGGTGTTTCGACGATGTGAGACTTGTGCCCCCTGTATACCCCGCGTCTTCGTTTTTTCGCTTGGCAGGTCGTCAAAGGAGCTCGCTTGGCCCATCACTTCATGCCACGTACTTTTCTCCAACTTTGTTTGATCAATGTGCAGGCCTCCGGCCTGGGGCCTGGTTACTATGGGGAAATCTTACGATGTGGACCTTTAATGATAAAAAAGAACAGCTTGTCTTCACTCTGCACCCCTTCTTCGTGAAGGGGTTTTCCACTGCCCGGGCGCACGTGATATACTCAAAAGAAAGAGTGACAGCAAGACTGGAGGAACATGTTTGTGTTGCAGCGCATGATGGAAATATTGGACCAAACACTCTCGGGCCACGGGGTGATCCGCGACGTAATTCTGCGGACGGAGCATTCCCTGCTGGAGGACGAGGAGACGCGGGAGATCACGGTATACGTGACGGCTTCGGCGGAGGAGAGCGAACAGCCGCTTGCGACCGTGCATCTGTTTCCGCTGCCCGACGCTGCTGCCTGCGAAGTGGAGGCACAGATCGACTATCCCGGAGCAGTTGAGGCAGAGGCGGCCGCCCGACTGTGGGAGCGGGCTCGTGAGATTGTGCCGGACGTTTCCTTGACGGAAAAGCGGCGCTGTCTCAAACCAGGCGTTCTCGCCGAGTACGGCGTGACTCTCGATTTTCACTTTGTGGTGGAAGAGCCTGATACAGATGAAACAAACGCGCACTGTCGGCAGGCTCTCGATCAATTCGCCGCCAACCTGGGCAGATTGCTCCTTCTGTAAGCAGGCCGGGGCAGCAGGAAAACCGGCCGTGCCCGCCGAAATGATGGGGAGTAAAAATGAATGAGCATTCATTCGATTCGTCAGGAGGGGGCACGAATGGAAACAAAACGCGTCTGGGAACCGATTCGCGTCGGGGGGATTACCCTGAACAACCGCATCATGATGGGCTCCATGCACGTCGGGCTGGAAAAGCTGGAGGGAGGCGTGCGGCGGTTGGCCGCGTTTTACGCGGCGCGGGCCCGCGGAGGAGTAGGTCTGATCGTCACCGGAGGGGCTGCCGTCCGGCCAGAAGGCGGTATGGGCGAGCAGTACTGCAGCGTTTACAGGGATGAGCACATCGAGCCGCTGAGAGTGATCACGGAGGCTGTGCACCAGGAGGGCGGCAAAATCGCCCTGCAGCTCTTTCACGCCGGGCGTTACGCTTATCAGGAAGCCACCGGTCTGGAGCCGGTCGCGCCGTCCCCGCTGCAGGCGCCGATCAATCGGACGCGGCCGCGTGCACTGACCGGCGAAGAGATCGAGCTGACGCTGCAGGCGTTTGCCGACGGCGCGGTGCGGGCGCAGCGAGCCGGTTTTGACGCAGTGGAAATCATGGGCTCCGAAGGATATTTGATCAATCAATTTCTCTCACCGGTCACCAATGTGCGCGACGATGAGTGGGGCGGCGACTTCGAACGGCGGGCACGCTTCGGCGTGGAAGTGATGAGACGCGTACGCGAGGCGGTCGGTCCCGATTATCCAGTGATCTTTCGCATGTCCGGGCTGGACTTGATCCCCAACAGCACGACGATGGACGAGACGCTGCAGTTTGCCCGCATGCTGCAGGAGGCGGGGGCCGACGCGCTTAACATCGGAATCGGATGGCACGAGTCGCAGGTGCCGACGATCGCAATGATGGTGCCGCGCGGGGCGTATGTGTGGGTGGCCCGGCTGGTGAAAGAAGCGGTGACAATTCCCGTCATTGCCAGCAACCGCATCAACGACGTGCGTCAAGCCGAAGCAATCCTGGAGGACCGCTGCTGCGACATCGTTTCCATGGCCCGCCCCCTGTTGGCCGACCCGGATATCATCCGCAAGAGCCGGGAAGGCCGCTTTGACGAAGTCAACACCTGCATCGCCTGCAACCAGGCCTGCCTCGACCACGTGTTTGAGGGAAAACCGGCCTCCTGTCTGGTCAATCCGGCGGCCGGCCGGGAAGAGGAATGGACGCTGTCTCCCGCCCCGGTGAAAAAACGGGTGGCCGTCGTAGGGGCGGGACCGGCCGGGCTGGAAGCGGCGCGCGTGCTGGCGGAGCGCGGTCACCAGGTGGTGCTGATGGAAAAACGGCAGCAGATCGGCGGCCAGCTCAATTACGCGCGGCAGGTGCCGGGCAAATCGGAATTTAACGAAACGTTGCGCTATTACCGGACGCAGCTCGGTCTGCTTGGCGTGGACATCCGGCTGGGTGTGGAAGCACAGGCAGATGCGCTGCTCGCGGAAGGATTTGACGAGGTGGTGGTGGCTACCGGCATCATCCCAAGGCGGCCGGAGATTCCCGGCATTGATCTGCCGCACGTGGTCAGCTACACCCAAGTGTTTGAAAAGCAGGTGGATGTCGGCAAGCGCGTGGTGATCATCGGCGCGGGAGGGATCGCCTGCGATCTATCCCACCTGCTGGTGCAAAACGACAACATCTCGCCGCAGACCGCCCGCTACCTCCTGGAGTACGGGATTCTCAGCGCTGCGGAGGTGCATCGCCTGCAGCAGAGCGGCAGACAAGTGCGGATGCTCCGCCGCGGTCGGCACGTGGGCACCGGATTGGGCAAAACGACGCGCTGGGCGGTGCTCGCCAATCTCAAGCGGCACGGCGTCGAGATGCTGACGCAGGTAGAATACAAGGAGATTACGCCGGAGGGCGTGCGCATCGTCCACGACGGCGAAGAGCGGCTCCTGCCCGCGGATACGGTGGTGGTTGCGGCAGGGGGCATATCGGACAACCGCTTGTACGAATCGCTGAAAGGTCGGCTGCCGGTGCACCTCATCGGGGGGGCCAAAGAGGCAGGAGAGCTTGACGCCAAGCGGGCGATTTACGAGGGAGCGCTCATCGGCCGATTGATTTGAGCGAAACAGGGAATCGGCACGTTGTCAGGTTATAGGATCTTTTGTCGAAAGACTTTCATTTGGACATGAATTTTTGCAAAATGAAAGTACGCTGTTCAAATTTAGTTGAATGGGGGCCCTTGCCTTGATGAATCACTATGGCATTCTGCTGGGAAAACGGCACTTTCTCTACTCATCCGCTCGGGTGGTGGAAGTAGAGGGCTGGACGTTCACGGTTGCCCCGGGGGTTAAGGTAATTGCCGGCGGAAGCGCCAACCCGCTGCAAACCTTGATCAGCATATACCGCGGAAGCGAAAAGGTTGCGCAGCTTGTGCTCATCCATAAACGCCACGACACCGATTTGGCGATCCAGGCGGTGTCCAGTGACATATTGTTGAAACTGTCCCCGGCCACGCGCACGGTCAGCGTAACCGAAAAATAGCAGGGCACCCTGTACGGGGTGCTCTTTCACACTTCCCGCATCTGCATACAAACTTGAGGAGGCTGGTACCATGCAATTGACAAACCTGCAGGCAGGAGCATTTTCCCTGACGTGGCTGCGGGGAGGGCTGTCGCAGTTGGACGGAGGGGCGATGTTTGGCGTGGTTCCCAAACCGCTCTGGAGCAAGCGCTATCCATACAACGATCTCAACCAGATACCGCTTAGGGCTGATCCGATCCTGGTGGAAGGCGGCGGCAAAATCATCCTGATCGAGTCAGGCTTGGGCAACGACCGGCTGACGGACAAGCAAAAGCGCAACTTTGGCCTGCTGGAGGAGTCGCAGGTGAAAGAGTCGCTGGCCGCCAAGGGATTGACGCCGGAAGATATCGACATCGTGCTGATGACCCACATGCATTACGATCATGCCAACGGGCTTGTTTCCTGGCAGGACGGCCGGCTCGTCTCCACGTTTCCGCGGGCGGTCATTTATGTCCAGGAACAGGAATGGGCGGAGATGCGCGAGCCCAACATCCGTTCCCGCAACACCTATTGGGAGGACAACTGGAAGCCCATTTATGAACAGGTGCAGACGTACGGCGACACGCTGGAGGTGCTGCCCGGCATTTCGCTGCACCACACCGGCGGGCACAGCCAGGGGCATGCGATCGTCCGCATCGAAAGCGACGGTCAACTCGTATTGCATCTGGCCGACCTTTTGCCGACACACGCGCACCAGAATCCCCTGTGGGTGATGGCCTACGACGACTACCCGATGACCTCCATTTTCGCCAAGCAAACATGGATTCAGGAGGGCATCCGCCAAGGCGCCTGGTTTACGTTTTACCACGACATCAAGTATCGGGCGGTGAAATGGGACGAGCAGGGAGTCATTACGGACAGCATAGAAGTGGAATAAAAGCAGCAGTGGTTACTCGCCTCCTTTCGGTACAGCGCAAGCATGTCCCCGAGCAGGGGGCTTTTTTTATGCGGGGGACAGCTTCAACGCCCGTGCGGCCTTCCGTCATCGTCTGTGGTCTTATCGATTTTTCGATTGTTGTTCTAAAAAAATTTTCATAATCAAAAAAGTTCGGACAGTGATTGACGAAACCAAGACTGCTCCCTACAATTTAGGAAAAACTTGTGATGACTGTTCTGTTTCCATTGTCGGGCAGAGCAGTTGGAGGAGAGAGAAACACATGGATAGGGTCAAGGGGTTGTTGCGCGAATTTCACCCCATCGTCTGGTCGCTTGTGGTCGGCACGGTGTTTGTCCGCGCAGCCAGTTCGATGAGCATGCCGTTCCTGTTTTTGTACTTGTCCAATCACACCGACATGGATTATGGAACCATCGGACTGACGATCGGCGCGGGGGCACTGGCCGGGACGGTGGGCGGCTTCATCGGTGGGACGCTTTCAGATATATTTGGCCGACGCCGCGTCATGCTCGCGGCATTGTACGTCTGGACCCTGGTGTTTGTAGGGTTCGCATTCGGCAAAAGTCCGCTGTTTTTCCTGCTGTTAAACGTCGTCGGCGGGCTCTGCCGCTCCTTTTACGAGCCGGTGTCGCAGGCGCTCATGGCCGACGTGACGCCGCACGAGAAGCGGTACCGTGTCTTCGGCCTGCGCTACACCGCGATCAACGTGGGCGTGGCCGTGGGGCCGATCGTCGGGGCGATGCTGGCGTTGACTTCGGCGGCGCTGCCGTTTCTGATGACTGCCCTCATCTACCTGCTGTACGTCATCAGCTTGCAGGTGATGTTAAACGTCTTTGGCATCAAGCAGATCGAGGGACAGAAAAAAGAGCCGGTCAGCTTTCAGCGTGCACTTGAAGTGGTGGTGCGCGACAAAGCGTTCCGACTCTATATGGTGGCGGGGATGCTGGGGGCGATCGGCTACTCGCAAATGTCAACAACGCTGGCCAAGTATACGGAGATGGCCGTTCCCGACGGGGCGAAGCTGTTTGCCATCCTGATGAGTATCAACGCCATCGTCGTGGTGTTGATGCAGATGCCCTTGACCCGCTGGGCGGAAAACAAGACGCCCCTGACCAGCATCGTGGTGGGGAACGTCATGTACGCACTCGGGGACCTTGGCTACGCCTTCGCCCACTCATGGACGATGTTTATTGTGGCGATGGTCGTTTTTACCATCGGCGAGATTCTCACGTTCACCGCGTCCGATGTCCTGATCGACCGGATGGCGCCGGACAACATGCGCGGCACGTATTACGGAGCGAAAAGCTTCGGCAACCTCGGCCAGTTTATCGGCCCGTGGATGGGCGGCATTCTGCTGGCGTCGTACGGCGGTCCCGTGCTGTTCGGAGTGGTCGCTTTCCTCTCCATGACGAGCAGCCTGTTTCATTGGGCTGGACAGCGCGCCTACCAGAAACGCACCGGGACGTCAATCAACATCGCCCGGAACACGTCACTGTAGTGCCTGCATGATCCGCTCGGCGATCCGGGCGTAACCGGCCTCGTTGGGATGAAAGTGGTCCGTGTAGAGGTAGGTATTTTCCTTGTGGACGAACAGATCGTAGGTGGGAACGACAATGACGCGCGGATAGCGGGCCGCGATGGCGGCAGCATCGCTGTTCCAGTCCAGCACCGGCTTGACGGTGTCGGCGGCCGCGTCGGTGTCCCCGAACGGATTGTACAGGGCGGTGTAGACAATCGGCGCGCTGTCGTTCAGCTCCCGGATACGCCGGAGAATCTGCTCGTAGTTGGCCGCAAGTCCTTTGATGGCAGCGGCCAATTTGTCGTTGTCGACGCGGTATACGCCGCCGGACTGCTTGAACAAATCATTTCCGCCGATGGTAAACAGGATGAGATCGGCCTGCTTCAGCAGCGACTGGACCTGGGGTTGGGACAACTGATCGACGAGGCCGGTCGATTCCTGGCCGTTGATGGCCAGATTGGTCAGCGTGATCGGGTGGCCCGCCTGTTTTTCCAGTGCTTGGCGGACGTGTCCCACGTAACCGAGCCCGTTGGCGTCGCCGGCTCCGCGCGTCAGCGAATCTCCCAGCGCCACCACATGACGAATGCCTTCCCCTGGCGCCAGCGGGGCCGGCTTGGCATGCCCGGCCGGTTCTGCGACCCGGCCGGATGAGAGCTGGCGGGGGTCCAGCGCAAACACGAAGCCTGCGGCAAACAGCAAAAAGGAGAGCACGGAGAGCAGGCCGACTGTACGCCACATGAATTGACCGGATGTGCGCATCGGGTACCTCCCATTCGTTGGTGGATGGTCAAGCATGGTATAATGTGACATGTACTGTCAGTGTATCACAATCACCGTTTTCGCGTCAGCGAACGGTATCTGGATAGGGAGGGCGAGCAGTGGGCGAGACAGTCCTTTCCGTAAAAGGATTGCGCAAGACGATCGGCGGCAAGCCGATCATTCACGATATGACGTTTGACGTTTACGCCGGAGAGGTCTTTGGCTTTCTCGGGCCTAACGGCGCGGGCAAGACGACGACGATCCGCATGCTGGTCGGGCTGGCCTCAGCCGACGGAGGAGAGATTGAGATCGGCGGCATCTCCCTTCGCCGTTCGTTTCCAGAGGCGATCGCCCAGGTGGGCTGCATCGTGGAAAACCCGGAGCTGTACAAATTCATGACGGGCCGGGAAAACCTGGAGCATTTTGCCCGCATGAGCGGCGGCATTCCCCCCGAGCGGATCGAGGAAATCGTCCGCTTTGTCGATCTGGAACGGGCCATCGACGACAAGGTGAAAACCTATTCGCTCGGCATGCGGCAGCGGCTGGGCATCGCGCAGGCCCTCCTGCACCGGCCCAAGCTGCTCATTCTCGACGAGCCGACCAACGGCCTGGACCCGGCGGGCATCCGCGAACTGCGTCAGTTTATCCGCAGGCTGGCGGAAGAAGAGGGGCTGGCCGTGTTCGTCTCCAGTCACCTGCTCAGCGAGATTGAGATGATGTGCGACCGCGTCGCCATCATCAACAAGGGACGGGTCATCTCCGTCGGACCGGTGCAGGAGCTGATGGAACAGTTTGCCGACCGGGTGGCGTGGACCTTTCCGCCGGAGGCCGAGCGCAGGGGACGGGACGTGCTGAGCCGCCTGTCCTTTGTGGAACGGGTGTGGCCGGACGGCGAGGGACGGCTGTACTGCCGCATGGATACGGAGCGAATCAGCGAGGCAAACGCCGCATTGGTGCGGGCCGGCGTCCCCGTCCTCGGCATCGTCGCCAAGACGGTGACCCTGGAAGATTTGTTCCTGACGCTGACAGGGGGAGGTGGAGAAGATGGGGCCGAGCATGCTCGCACTGGTACAAAATGAGACGATCAAGCTGCTGCGCCGCCGCCGCTTTCTCGTCGTGCTGCTGATCCTGGCCGTCCTCATCCCGATCTTTACCTACGCGCAGTACCGCTCCGTGGTGACGGTCCAGGAGCGGATGGGCACGACTGACTGGCGGACGATATTGCAGCAGCAGATCGTGGACACGCAAAACCGGCTCGCCTCCAGCAGACTGCCGGAGGAGTGGCGGGAGTTCTTAAAAATTCGCGTCCAGCAGCAGCAGTACTATCTGGATCATGACGTCAACCCGATGGCACCGGGGGCGCCCACGTTTGCGCGGGGCTTCATGGATCAGGCCGTGTCGCTGTTTCTGCCGATGATCATCGTCGTGCTGGCGGTCGATCTGGTCTCCGCCGAATACAGCGAGGGGACGATCAAGCTGCTGCTGACTCGGCCCGTGCGGCGCTGGAAGGTGCTGACCAGCAAGTACATCACCCTGCTGTTGTTTACCTCGCTCACGGTACTGATGACCTTGTGTATGGCCTACCTGATATCCGGTGTGGTGTTTGGCTATGCGGGCTGGGATCTGCCGGTGCTGACCGGCTTTGACGTGACCGGCGGCGAACTGGTCACATCCGCGGTGTTCATGCTGCCGCAGTGGAAATACCTGCTCATGCAGTACGGACTTGGGTGGTTTGTGTGCATCGTGGTCGGGACGATTACGTTCATGGTCTCCGTACTGGTGCGCAGCGCGGCTGCCGGAATGGGCATCATGATGGCGGCCCTGATCAGCGGAACGATTTTAACCCAGATGGCGTCGACCTGGGAGTCGGCCAAATACCTTTTCGTCGTCAATTTGCAGTTGACGGACTACCTGGCCGGCACGCTGCCGCCGATCAAGGGCATGACGCTGCCTTTTTCGCTCGCCGTGTTGAGCGTCTGGGCAGCGGCGGCGCTGATTGTCGCCTACGCCGTGTTTATTCGCAGGGATGTCACGTCTTGACCTTCTCTTGACCGGTGTGGACGGAAACCAAAAGGGACACTGCTTTTTCGAGGAAGCAGTGTCCCTTTTTTGGTGCTGGGCAGTTTTGATCGGAAGCGGGATTATTTCCACGTCAGCTGCTTGGACATTTCGACCAGTTGGTCCAGTCGGATGCCCCGGGCGGTCATTACGACGTAGAGCGATTGGTTTTCCGTCTGCGCGTTGAAGTGGACGGCGTGCTCGGCAGCCGCTTCGCCTGACGAATCCGGCAGGTCGAATGAGACGGCGATGGCCTGTTCGCCGTTGACCGTGTACAGCTGTGTGGCCGTAAAGGTGCCGGGGATGGACAAGCTGCGCTTCCCTTTTGCGTTGGGCACCACGTCCACCTTGATCCACTCCTTGCTGCGTTGGTAATGGCAGGAGAGGCGAACCACCTTATGGCTGGTCGGTGATTCGTACTGGACGGTGACTGCCTGCAGGGTCATGCCGTCAGGCGGCTGGTTCAGCACGGGTACAGGCACGTCGGATGAACGGATGGCCGTCTCCAGATCAGTGAACGCGGAGAGCGTAATTTCCTGTTTGGCCTGATCGGTTGCGGGCGGACCGGCTACGGGCGGTACGCTTTCGATTGACGGGTCAGGTGCGGCATCATTGCTGAACATGTTGACGCCCCATTCGTTCTCCGTCTTTTGAATGGCGGATTGACCGTCTGTCGGTTTAATTGCATCCGTCTGTTTCGACGGCGTGTCCTCATGTTTGACATGGTCGTTGGCGGATTTTCCGTTGGCGTTGCGAGCGGCGATGATCGTTCGTTTATGCAGGGGTTGCCCCGATTCGTTGACTGTATCGAACGCCTGTGTCCGCGACGTCTGAGGGGGTTGGGCCTTCTCCGCGGTCTTTGCTCCCGACCCGGCGTGCGGTTCCTGCGCCTGACTTGCAGCAGATTTGGGCTGATTGGTTCCGCTGTCGTTCATCGCCAGTGCGGCCGGCTGCACCGTGGTCCCGTCCGGTGACGTCTGCCCGTCTGGTTGTTTTGCGGCAATGTCTGGATAGCCATACCCGGCGGCCGGGCTTGCTACGGGCGTGTCAGGCGAAAGCAGGATGGACGGAGCGTCGGCAATTTGTCTGTCTTTCTGTTCCATATCGGCTTTGCTCTCGTGGTGCATGGCGTTTTCCGTGGCGCCATCTTGCCCTGCCAGTTGGAACTGCTGGTAGCCGGCCACCCCGACCGCGAGCAGGATGGCGGCTGCGCCCACCCACGACAGTGAAGGGAGGTAAGACGTCCAGCGGCGGAATTTCGCCTGTTTGGGTGACGGCGTGACGGATGCCGACGCGGCGTGAGGAGGAGCGCTTTGGCCGGCGGTTTGATAGATCGCATGCATGATTTTCTCTTCCAAATCGGCCATCGGTTGAGGAACTTCTTTCAAGAATTGCACCTCCTCGCCGCTAGTCAATTGGGCTTCCATCCAGGCGATACACTCATCGCACGTCTCGATATGGGAAAGCGTTTCGATGTCCGGCTCGTATGCCCATGCTTTTCTAAATTCCTGGCAGTTCATGCACGAGCCCCCCTTCCTTGCGAGTAAGCAGTTTGGCCAGTTCTTGGCGAGCGCGCAGATAGCGGACACGGGCCGTTGACTCGGCGATGCCGAGCAGCGACGCAATTTTTTCAAACGGATATTCGTGCGTGCAGCGCAGCACGATTACTTCCCGATACGATTCGGACAACATCGAAAATGCTTTCTCAATCTCCCGGCGGCGCTCCTTGTTCAAGAGGGAGTCCTGCGGTGATTCGTCGCTCGCCTGGGAGGGGACGTACGCCAGTTGTTCGTCGGATTCGTGAAACTTGCGCCGGCGCAGGAAGTCGATGGTCTTGTTTCGCGCCAGCGTATACAGCCAGGAGGAAAACTGGCTGTCCCCACGAAAGCTGGAGAGTTTTTCATACGCTTTGACGAAGACTTCCTGGGTCAAATCTTCCGCATCGGAGCGGTTGTTTACCATTTTGTAGATAAACACGTAAATCATGTGCTGATACCGCTGAATCAGCTCGCGGTACGCTTCGATGTCGCCTTGCAGAATCCGCTGAATGATTTCGGCGTCGGATTGCATTGAATCTCCGGCCTCCCTTCCTCTATGAGACGCTGGTATCGATCCGAATGTTTCAATCCAGCGCATCCATTTCTATCACGTCGTAGTGGTATCCCTGTTCCACCAGAAACAATTGCCGGTGAAGCGCAAATTCCTGTTCGCGTGTGTCCCGAGTGACCAGCGTGTAAAAATAGGCGGCGTTGTCGCGCTCTTTGGGACGCAGAATGCGGCCGAGCCGCTGCGCTTCTTCCTGGCGCGAGCCGAATGTGCCGGATATCTGGATGGCAACATTGGCATCCGGCAGGTCGACGGCAAAGTTGGCCACCTTGGAGACGGCGAGCCGGGTAATCTCGCCGCGCTTGAACTGGCGGTACAGCGCCTCCCGTTCCTTTTCCGGCACCTTGCCCGTAATCAGCGGGAGGTTCAGCGCTTCGGCAAGCTGCTGGAGCTGTCCCACGTACTGGCCGATGATCAGGACGCGGTCGTCGGCGTGACGCTCCAGCAGATGGCGCACGACCTGGAGCTTGCGCGGATTCTCCGCCGCGATCCGGAATTTTTGCCGCGCGTTGGCCCGGGCGTAAGCCTCCCGTCCGTTCGCTTCAAACGGCAGCCGAATTTCCTGGCAGCGCGCTTCCGCAATCCAGCCTTGTTCCTCCAGGGCTTTCCACGGCATTTCGTACTTTTTCGGCCCGATCAGGGTAAACACGTCTTCTTCCCGGCCGTCCTCCCGCACCAGTGTGGCCGTCAGTCCGAGCCGGCGCGTCGCCTGAATCCCGGAGGTGACGCGGAAGACGGGAGCGGGCAGCAGGTGCACTTCGTCGTAGATCACCAAGCCCCATTCCCGTTCTGAGAACAGGCGCATGTGGGGATACGAATCGTCCGCTTTTGAACGGTATGTCAGGATCTGATAGGTGGCTACGGTAATCGGTTTGACCTCTTTCCGTTCGCCTGTGTATTCACCGATCTGTGAGGGATCGAGGTCAGTCTTGTCGATCAGCTCGGCGATCCACTGCCGGACCGATGTGGTGTTGGTCGTCAGGATCAATGTGGCCGTCTGGAGCTGGCAGATCGCTCCCAGGCCGATGATCGTCTTGCCCGCGCCGCACGGCAGCACCAGCACGCCGCTGCCGCCAGTGGCAGCACCGGCGGCGTGGAAGGCATCCACCGCCTCCTGCTGGTACGGCCGCAGCGCAAACGGCCGGCCGCTGGCGGTCACTTCCCGCAGCGCGACGTGACAGGCTTCTCCGGATGTATAGCCGGCCACGTCCTGGACGGGGTAGCCGAGCCGGATCAGCTCCTGTTTGATCAGCCCGCGGGCGTATGGTTTGACGCGCCAGACGGCCGGATTCACCTGTCCTTCCAGCAGGCTGCTCACCGCCTTGTACCCGGTCAGCTCAGCCAGCAGGGGCACATCGTCGCCGGTCAACAGCAGGTGATCGCCGTCTTTTTCCAAGCGAATCAGGCCGTACCGTCCCATCGTTTCGGCGATTTCCCGGACGATGGACGGCGGAACTCCGTATTTACTATACGTGCTCAAGACGCCGGTTACCTGCTCCGCCGTCAGGCCCCCTGCTGCTGCGTTCCACAGGGAGAGCGGGGTAATCCGGTATGTGTGTATGTACTCCGGGCTTTTGATCAGTTCGGCAAAGCCGGACAGCGCCTGCCGGACTTCCGCAAACAGCGGATGCTGCGCTTCCAGCAGGATGGTGCGATCGCTTTGCACGATCAGCGGCAACTCGGGACGGTACGACACATTCTTCACCTCTGCGGCTTTGTGGTCTCCATGTTCATACAGTCAATCGTATCACAATCGGAAGGCGAATGAAAAACGGGTTTGCCGCCGTCGCGCTGCCGCGCTTTTGACAGGAACGGGCAACATTTGGCCGCCCGTGGGTTACACTAACGCAAGAAAACGGGCAAAGGAGTAGGGACGGCATGGCGATATGGAGTGCCTTTTTCAATCTGGTCCTGGTCGCATTTCTCGTCTTTCTCAACGGCTTTTTCGTGGCGACCGAATTTGCCATCGTGAAGGTGAGGGAATCGCGCATCGCCCAACTGGTAGCGGAAGGAAACAGGCGGGCGGGCGACGTCGAACTGGTGCTGGACAACCTGGATGCCTACCTGTCCGCCACCCAGCTGGGGATCACGCTGGCGTCGCTCGGACTGGGCTGGCTGGGGGAACCGGCCGTCGCCCATCTGCTCCACCCTGTCTTCCGCTACTTTGGGCTGAACGAGACGCTGGTCGGCAGCATCTCCTTTATCGTCGCGTTCTCCATCATTACTTTTTTGCACATCGTGCTGGGCGAGCTGGCGCCAAAATCGCTGGCCATCCAGCGCTCCGAGAAGGTCTCGATGTTCGTGGCCCGTCCCATCCGGATGTTTTACAAGCTGATGTACCCGTTTATCGCCTTTCTCAACTGGGCGGCGGCCAAGATTCTCAGGATGCTCGGCATTAGCATGGAACCGCATCAGGAAGCGCACACGGAAGAAGAAATCCGCATCCTTGTCAACGAGAGCCACAAAAGCGGCCTGATCGACCAGACCGAGCTGATGCTGGTGGACAATATCTTTGATTTTTCGGAGACAATGGCCCGGGAGATCATGGTGCCGCGCACGGACATGGTGGTGCTCAACCTGCGCGACCCGTTAGAAGATAACATCAAGGTCGTGCAAAACGGCCGCTTTACCCGCTACCCGGTGGTGGACGGGGACAAGGACCACGTGGTCGGCAGTTTGCATATCAAGGATTTGTTGACCAGCCTGCTGGAAGGGGAGCAAAAAAGCCTGGAGCAGTTGAGCCGCCCAGTGCTGACCGTTCCGGAGACGATATCCATCAGCCGGCTTTTGACCATGCTGCAAAAACAGCGCAGCCAGATGGCGATTATCATCGACGAGTACGGCGGCACGGCAGGTCTGGTTACAGTGGAAGACATAATGGAAGAAATTGTCGGCGACATTCAGGACGAATTTGACGACGAGCGGCCGGAAATCGAGCGGAAAGACGACCTGCTGTCGCTGGACGGCCGCATGCTGCTGGAAGAGGTAAACGACTACCTCGGGCTTGATCTGGACGACAGTGAGGTGGACACGCTGGCCGGCTGGATCTACATGCAGATCGACCATCCGCCGCGCGTGGGCGACGTGGTCAGAGACGGCGGCTACGAATTCATCGTCGGCGAGGTGGACCATTACCGAATCACCCGTGTATGGGTAAAAAGAGGAACGAAGGAAGCGGGGCAACAAGCGTAAAACATCTTTTCAACGCCGCAAAGTATGCTATAATGGAACACAAGTTTTCTGTTATTGCAGAGTGAGAGCTTAGAGGAGGAAGAACAGATGAGACGAGCTGTACATGCTGTACTGGCCGCATGTCTGTCGATTGCACTGACGGCGTGTGGCAACCAATCCGGCCAACAGACGGACGCAACCGCGACCGCTGCCAACGGCCAGCAAATGGTGAAGCTGGGGCTGACCCAATTCGTGGAACACCCGGCGCTGGATGCGATTCGCCAGGGAATTGTAGACGGATTGAAAGCAGCCGGATATGAAGAAGGCAAAAACGTGGAGCTGGATTATCAAAACGCCCACGGTGACATGAACAACACGGTCTCGATTGCACAAAAATTCGCCGGCGACGGAAAGGACCTGGTCGTGGCCATCGCCACGCCATCCGCTCAGGCAGCAGCCAAGGCGATTACAGATAAGCCCGTGATCTTCAGTTCCGTGACGGACCCGCTGTCCGCCCAACTGGTCAGCAACCTGGAGAAGCCGGACAAAAACGTGACCGGCACCTCTGACAAGGTGTCGATGGAGCAGCAGCTGGAGCTGGTCAAACGCTTCCTGCCAAACCTGAAAAAGCTGGGCGTCATCTACACCACGTCGGAAGTGAATTCCGAGGTGCAGGTGAAGGAACTGGAAGAAGCGGCGAAAAAACAAGGGGTCGAGGTCGTTAAGGCAGGCATCTCCCAGCTGTCCGAAGTGCAGCTCGCAGCCCAGGGACTGGCCGGCAAGACGGAGGCCATCTTCATCCCGATTGACAACACCGTGGTCTCTTCATTTGAAGCGGTGTTGGGCGCGGCGGAACAGCACAAGGTGCCGGTTTTCGCTTCCGACACGGATACGGTAAAACGGGGAGCCGTGGCCACCTACGGCATTGATTACTACCAGATCGGCAAGCAGACCGGAGAGATGGCCGTCCGCATTTTGAAGGGACAGAAAGTGGCCGACACGCCGGTGGAAGTGTCCAAACAGACCGAGCTGTACATCAACGAGACGGCAGCTGCCAACTTTGGCATTGCCGTTCCCGATGAATTAAAACAGCAGGCGAAAGAAATCTTCAAGTAGAAAAAGAGAGCCTTGCTCTCTTTTTCTGTTTGAATTGTGTTTCCATCGTGGTAAAATGAAAAAAATTTTATAATTAGGGGGGTTTTTTACATGAGAAAGCAAAAGTATTGGCATGTCGTCCAGAAAATTCTGTGTCCTTTGCTACTTTTATCCGTTGCAGCGTGTGGGCAGCAAAGTGCTCCGGCGGACAGTCAGCCGGCCAACGATCCTGCCCAGGATACGAAGCAATTGAAGGTGGGCATCGTGCAGATCGTGGAGCATCCGGCACTTGATGCGGCGCGGGAAGGCTTCATTGCCAAGCTGGGGCAAAACGGCTACGAGAAAGACAAACAGGTGGTCTACGACATCAAGTCGGCCCAAGGTAACATGGATCAGGCTGTGCAGATCGCGCAGAAGTTTCAGGCGGACAACGTCGATCTGATCCTGGCCATCGCCACGCCGGCCGCTCAGGCAGCCGCTCAGGTGACCAAGGATATTCCAATTCTCTTCACCGCCGTGACCGATCCGGTGGCGGCTTCGCTGGTGCAAACAATGGAAAATCCGGGCGGCAATGTGACCGGCACGACGGACATGAACCCGGTGGAAGAGCAGTTGAAGCTGGTACAGGAGCTGAAGGCGGACGCCAAGACGGTCGGCATCATCTACAACTCCGGCGAGGTAAACTCCAAGGTACAGGTGGATGCAGCCAAAGCCGCAGCGGAAAAACTGGGCCTGACCATCCGTGAAGCAGCCATCACCAGCCCGACGGAAGTGAAGCAGGCAGCCGAATCGATGGTCGGCAAAGTGGACGCATTCTACATCCCGACCGACAACATGGTGGTCTCCTCCATCTCTGCGGTGATCGGAGTGGCGGAGTCGCAAAAAATCCCGGTGGTGGCCGGCGAGGAAAACTCCGTGAAGAGCGGCGCAATCGCTACCTATGGCATTGACTACAGCAAACTGGGCGAACAGACCGCCGACATGGCGGCCAAAATCCTCAAAGGGGAAGCTCAACCGGCCAGCATGCCTGTAGAGAAGCAGGCGGAGATGAAGCTGGTGCTGAACAAAAAAGCGGCGGAAAAAATGGGCGTACCCCTTCCGCAATCCCTGCTCGACCGGGCAGCTGAAGTGGTCGAGCAATAATCGCAGCAACAGGAGGACGCTATGAACCTGGCATATCTCGGAGCAATCGAACAGGGCTTGCTGTTTGCGATCATGGCCCTGGGCGTGTATCTGACCTTTCGCATCTTGAATTTTCCTGACCTGACCGTGGACGGCAGCTTTGCGCTGGGCGGTGCGCTGGCAGCCAAGCTGATCATTGACGGCACGAATCCGTTTCTCGCCACCCTGGCGGCCTTTGTCGCCGGCGCAGCGGCGGGAGTGTTTACGGGACTTTTGCACACCAAGGGGAAAATCAATGGACTCTTGGCCGGGATTTTGACGATGATCGCGCTGTACTCGATCAACCTGCGCATCATGGAGAAAGCCAACCTGCCGCTTCTTCGCGAGGAAACGCTTTACACGTTTGTCAAAAACCTCGGTGTCCCCAATGTGACCGTGGGCGGGGAGGTGCTGTTGACCGGTGTGGCAATTGTATTTTTCATTGGTATTCTGCTGCTGAAAGCACTGATTGATTGGTTCCTGCACACCGACCTTGGCCTCGATCTGAGGGCGACGGGCGACAATCCGAAGATGATCCGCAGTTTCGGCATCAACACCGACACGACCACGATCATCGGCCTGGCCTTGTCCAACGCGCTGGTGGCCGTCTCCGGCGCCTTGGTGGCGCAGTACCAGGGCTTTGCCGACGTGGGCATGGGGATCGGGATGATTGTGATCGGTCTGGCCTCCGTTATTGTCGGGGAAGTGTTGTTTGGCAGCTCCTCCATTGTCCGGGCGACCATCGCCGTCATCGGCGGCTCGCTGGTCTACCGGCTGGTGATTGCCCTGGCGCTGAACAAAGGGCTCAATCCGTCCGACATGAAGCTGATTACCGCGCTGATCGTGATCATCGCCCTGACGGTGCCGACGTTTGCCAAAGGCGTGTGGAAAAGACAAGGGTTCCGTGCGGTGAAAGGGGGGAACGGCGATGCTTAGGATTTCCGGCGTACGCAAAGTATTCAACGAGGGAACTGTCAACGAGAAGGTGGCGTTACGGGAAATCAACCTGCACGTCGCCCCCGGCGATTTTGTCACCGTAATCGGCAGCAACGGGGCCGGGAAATCGACGCTGATGAACATTATTTCCGGCGGATTGATTCCCGACAAGGGCACCGTGACGATTGACGGCAAGGACGTCACCCGGCTGGGTGAGCACCAGCGTGCCACCTTTGTCGGCCGCGTGTTCCAAGACCCGATGGCGGGCACGGCACCCAACATGACCATCGAGGAAAACCTGGCCATCGCCTACGGCCGCGGCCGGCGGCGTACACTGTCGTTTGGCGTTACCAACCGCAAGCGGGAGCTGTTCCGCGAGCACTTGAAACAGCTCGACCAGGGGCTGGAGAACCGTTTGAAGACCAAGGTGGGCTTCCTCTCCGGGGGCCAGCGCCAGGCGCTCAGCCTGTTAATGGCGACGTTTACGGAGCCGAAAATCCTGCTGTTGGACGAACACACGGCGGCCCTGGACCCGAAACGCGCACAGCTGATCGTCGAGCTGACCCGCAAGATCGTGGAGCAGCACCAGCTGACGACGATCATGGTCACGCATAACATGGAACAGGCGCTGAACATGGGCAACCGTCTCTTGATGATGCACGAGGGCAGCATCATTCTGGACATTCCGGAGGAGAAAAAACGGAAGATGAAGCCGCAGGACCTGCTGCAGGCGTTTGAAGCGGCGCGTGGCGAATCGTTCAGCGAAGACCGCTACCTGCTGTCGTAACGCGCATCGTTTACATGCTTGAGCCTTCCCGAAGTGACGGGGAGGCTTTTTCCATTCGCTGCAGGTACAGGTACTGGGCCAGGGCCCCGATGAGCAGCAGCACGGCCGAAGCGCCGAACAGCCATGCGCCGCCGAAATGTAGTAGGACCAGACTGCCCAGATAAGGCCCCGCTGCGCGGGAGATGTCCCAGTGCAGCCCCGTTATGGCAAAATAGCGGCCGCGCATGGAGGGCGGCGCGATCCGTGCCACCAGCGTCAGCAGGTGATTGAGACCGACGCTTTCGCCGAGAATGAGCACGAGCTGGATGGCGAGCAGTACAGCCGCGCTGTCGGACTGGGCGTAGGCTGCGGAGACCGCGGCAAAGCAGACGTATGAACCGGTGATGAGGATTCGCGGGGACACGCGCTGCGTCCATTTGACCAGCCAAAATTCCAGGAAGATGGATGCGGCCGCTTTTGTGGAGGCCAGCATGGCCAGCAGTTCCAGATAATCGGTGAATGTATTCTTCAGATGCAGCTGCAGATTGGTTTCCGTTTGCGCGTAGAACAGGCTGATCGGCATGGCCAACAGCATCAGGTGCAGCGCGGGACGGATTGTGTGCCGGGCGGCGGGAGCAGGCAAGTCCCCGGCGGCGGCCGGTGATGGTGTGCGTGCCGACGACGACACTTCTGGCGCAGACGCCGGTATCTTCCACCAGACGCACGCGGCGTAGAGGACCAGCGAAAACGCCGTCAATTGAAAGGCAAGGCTGGGGTCGCTTTGATAGATCAGCACGCCCACAAGCGGACCGGCCGCAGCGCCGATATAGCTGGCTGTATTCAACAGGGCGAACGCTTCCGACTGGAGCTTGTGAGGGACGGTATCAGCCAGGAGGGCGCGTGCCGCCGGGATGAAGAGGGAGCGGCCCGCACCGTTTATCATGTACAGGATGGCAAAGGCGGCAAGCGAGTGGGCAAACGCCATTCCCAGCATGGCCAGCGCCTGCAGGCCCAGAGCGACCAGCATGACGGATTTGCGTCCGTACCGGTCCGTCACACCCCCTGCGATTAGCGTCAGCGCGATTTCACTGGCGGGCTGCAGCCCGATCACCAGCATGGTCAGGGGAACGGAGCTGCCTGCCTGCTCGTTCAGATACAAGATCAGAAAAGGGGCAATCATGCTGAGAGAGAGCTGCGTCACCAGTTCGCCGAAGAGCCGGACCCAGACCGTGGTCGGATAGCGAGTGAAAAGTGATGTTCGTTTCATGTTTATCCTGGTATCCTTTCTGTATCGGGATTGGGATTGTACCCGATTGTACGCCGGGGGGAACGAAAGAAAAAGCGTACAAAACGACACGTCGTTTTTTCATGTTTTGAGGCGGTGTATGATTATGATCCTGTTTGAACATTATCATCGGCTGTTTGCCGGCTGCCCGCAGGCGGCGATCGACAAGCCCATCACCCTCTCGCTGGCCTGTGCGGCTTCCATCTTGTGCTGCACCCCGCGCAATGCGGCGGCTACGGTAAAAAAGTTAGCGCAGCGGGGGTGGATTGTCTGGCAGCCCGGTAAGGGCAGGGGACATCAGTCCGTGCTGACGTTTCGCATTCATCCCGCTGACGCCGCGCTCTCTGTCGCCAGGGAACTGGTCCGTCAGGGAGAGATTCGCGGAGCACGCGTGTTTGTAGCCCGGTATCGGGAGGAGTTAGGCGAGCTGGAGGAAAGTTTTCAGCGCTGGATGAGCAGTCAGTTTGGCCTGCATGTCAGCAGGAGTCCGGGAAGCAGACAGGACGTGCTGCGGCTGTCCCAGGGCAGGCCGCTGCCCATGCTGGACCCCTCCCGCGTGCTGCTGCGTTCGGAAGCCCATCTGACCAAACATGTATTTGATACGCTTGTTCACTTTGATCCACAGCAAGGTCGTTTTGAACCCCGGCTTGCCTTGTACTGGGAGGCGAATCCCCAGGGAACGGAGTGGACGTTTATCCTGCGAAAAGGGGTCTGGTTTCACCACGGCAGAATGCTGGAGGCGGAGGATGTGCGGTATGCCCTGCTTCGCCTGCGGGACAAATCTCCCCTGCACCAATGGCTTGTCCGGTCGATCCGTGCGGTGGACGTGGTTGACGCGTACACACTGCGGATCAGGCTGCACCATCCGGACAGCCTGCTGCTGCACGCCTTGAGCAAGGAGTTTGCTTCCATCGTCCCGTTTGACTACACGGAGCAGATGGGCGAGCAATTTGGCTGCATGCCATCGGGAACCGGGCCGTTTCGCGTGGTCCGCAATGACGACTCGATGCTGGTGCTGGAGGCGTTTGAGCCGTATTTTGGCGGCCGTCCGTTTACGGATCGGATCGAAATCTGGTGCGTCCCGGACATGACGGGCGAAACGGAAGCCGGATGGCCCGAAATCGTATTCGCCAACGTCCCGGGAAGGGAAAAACAGGATGATTCGCGGTCGACCTGGACGGAGGTGTCCCGCAGCGAGCGCTGCTTTCAGTACCTCGGGTGCAACATGATCAAGCCTGGGCCGGTTACGTCTGCTGCCTTTCGGTCGATCCTTGACCGTATCCTGGATCGCCGGCTGCTGCTGGAGGAACTGGGAGGATTACGGGAGCCGGCGGTCATCTGGGGAGAACAGGAGAGGCGCAAGGTACGAAGTTTCCCGCAGACGAGTGACGCCGAGATTTTGCGGCGCTTGCAGGCGAGCGGCTACAGGGAAGAACCCCTCCGGCTCGTCAGCTATCCTGACCAGGATCACGTCGAGGATGCGGAGTGGATTCGGATGCGCTGCGCCCGTTATGGCATCGATGTTCGGATTGTGTACGTCGAGCCGGAAGAGATGGCCCGACCCGAGACATTCAGGCATGCCGATCTCGTGCTGGACAGCGCCAACATCGACGAGCGGGAAGAACTGTCGCTTTTGGAATTTTTGCACGATCAGGCATTCAGTCCGTGTCACCACCTGCCGCCGGAAGCCGTCAGGGAAGTGACCGCCCGATCAGCGGAACTTACGCGCACCTTCGATGAAAAAAAGCGGCGCCGGCAAATGCAGGCGATCGTGTCCTGGCTGCTTCGGCAGCGGGTGTTTTTGCCGCTGTACCGGAATCGCATCGAACTGCTTGCCCACCCCCGATGGTCAGGCCTTTCACTCAATGCGCACGGTTGGCCAGATTTTTCCCGCATGTTTGTCCGAGCGTGACAGAAAATGTCACATTTTTGTCTGAAACCGCTTACCCCTTTCGTCGTATAATTAGGCAAATACTGCTTCTCACATTTGCAGTGATATTGCAGTGAGTTTCGGGGGAGGAAAAACGATTGTACAGCAAAACCGAAAAGGACAAACAGATTTTGTTTGCGTCCATTCGCTTGATGATCTGCGTTGGCCATGCCGACGGATATATAGGCAATAAAGAATTGACCCGGATTCAGGAGATTGTCAATTCGGAGCATTTCACGCTGAAAGAGCGGCAGATTCTCATGGATGACATGGATTATCCCAAGCGGCCGGAGACAATCGTGGCTGACTTGATGGACCTGACGCGGGCGGAGAAGCTGATGCTGTTGCGCAAGCTGTACCGGATCGCGCTGATCGACCACAAGCTGTCGCAGGCGGAAACGAACGAGATTCGCCGCATCGCTCGCCTGCTGGGGATTCCCGAGGGAAAGATCGCCCAGGTGGAAGCGTGGATCGAAGAAGGCATCCGCTGGCGGGAGCGTTGGAAAAAGATCGTCGACGATTAGGCAGCAGGCGGCGCTCTGAAAGCGAACCGCGTGCAGCTGAAAAACGATGTGCGGACCTCACAGTGGATTGGGGTCCGTTTTTCATTTTTGGTACAATAAGGAGAAAAGCAGGCAGTGCCAATAAGCTCCCCTGCGGGCACTTTGATGTGGCTTGACGAGGAAGAATACTCGAGGTGGCGGCGCCACTACGAAGGAGGACACAACATGTTGCGGATATTGTTGACCAACGATGACGGAATTGAAGCGCAGGGCATCAGGCGGCTGGCGGAAGCGCTCCTCGATCTGAAGAATGCGGAGATTTACGTTGTGGCTCCGGCGGAAGAACGGAGCGGGGTAGGGCACGGCCTCACCTACCGCAGCGCGCTGGCTCCTGTCTCTCACCCCTTTTACGGTCTGCCGGTAAAGGCGTGGGCGATCAACGGCAACCCGGCCGACTGCGTCAAGGCGGCCTGCCATCTGCTGTTTGAAGACCGGCGTAGGCCGGACATCGTCTTTTCCGGCATCAATGTCGGTACCAACCTGGGCCGTGACATCTACTACTCGGGCACCTGCAGCGGGGCAAGGGAAGCGGTCATTCTCGGCGTTCCCGGCGTCGCTCTCTCCTACGACAACTGGTACGCCCAGGACGACTTCGGCCAGGTGGGCGAGCTGATTCGTCCGCTGCTGCACATGTTCTGCGAGCAGGCGGCCGAGAAGAAGCTGCCCGCCGACGTTTTCTTCAACATCAACATCCCCCATCTGCCTCCCGAACAGGTAAAAGGAATCGCGCCGGCAGCGCTCGCCCTGCACCACTACGAAGACAAGTTCGATCGGCAGGACGAGGGATACTGGCTGACACGGGAGTACCCGGATGGCCAGCAGCAGTCCGATGCAGACGACTACTATCTGGTCAAAAACGGCTATATAACGGTCACGCCGGTACATATCGACGCCACGGACCGCTCGCTGTTGGCCGACATGGCCGAGTGGCCGTTGCTGAAGCAGCGGGGTCAGGGCACATCATGACAAGACAGCCGTTTCGTCCGGAAGTCGTGCCCGATCCGTCGCTGAGGTCGCCGACAGCAGCCACGCAGGGGGAAGTGCTGGATGCGACCAACTTTGCCGATTTGTACCGCCTGGCGGGCGAAGAAGGACTGCCCTACTTTGCCCGTCTCAACGCGGCAGGCGACGTGGAGCTGTACCTCGTGTTTGAGAGCGTCGACGCGTTCAGCGAAGCGACCCGGGACGCCGTCTCGGTGGAGTTCAAGACCTACCGCGACAAGCTGCTCGCAGTGATCTGGACTCTCCATGATCCGATCCAGCCGCTCGGCTTCCCGCTCGCGTTTGACATCAAGCGGCCGGAGGAGCATCACATGGCCCTTCGCATGCTGGAACAGGAACAAACACTGCTGCATTACCTCTCCTACGAAGCAGGCCTGCTCACCCATATCTACACGGAAGCAATCACCTTTTCGCCGCAGGAGGCATCGCGGGCGAAAGCGATGATTCGCTCCCTGTACGAAGGGCGGACGGAAGACGTGCCCAGCGAAGCGGCCGTGCAGGAAGAAGCGGTGCAGACCATTTCTGCACTGGAACTGCCCGATCAGGTGCTGGAAGAGACGGGCGTCGCCTATCTGATCGACTACGCCCGCCTGCGCCAGAAGCACGGAGACGAAGGGGCCCAGCACCTGTTGATGAGTGCTGTCCAGCAGGCGGTCTGGGTCATGCGCCGCCACGCCCGCAGCGAGGTGCGCGAGACCGCCTTTACGGTGTGGGCTGCCGAGCAGGGAGAGATGCTCCGGCTGATCGTCACGCCTTCCTTGTCGCACGTGTTTGAGGTGGTGCACATGTCCGCCGACGAGGCCAACCCGTTTGCCCGGTTTCTCTTGGCGCTGCCGGAGTTTGTCCGTACCGAGGAGGCGGTTCCCCTTGAGTGGGGCGCCTATCCGCTGATTCGTATGGAAAACGGCCGGCTGTTTCACCTGGAACTGGACGAAGCCGTGCAGGAAAAGTTGCAGCACTTGTTCGCATCCCGCTGGCCTGCCGCTTCCAATCCGTACGAGCTGAGATAGGGAAAGCGAAACGCCCGTCCGTCACGGCCGTCAGTGAAGAGGCCTGTCCGATCGTTCAACACGCTTGTAAAGTGGTATGTTTGTCGTTTCGGGAAAATATGGGTAAAGTAGTCAGGTTTCCACAAAGGAAACGACAAGCGGCGCTGCGAAGTTAGAGGGACAGATATTCTGCCGGGAAGGGTGAGTAGGATGTACTCTGTTCAACCTTGCGTGTTTGAGGCGGTTTCGGAGTGCGCCCGCCGTTTTCAGGAGGAGGTCGCACAATTGGCCGAACGGTTTGCACTGCGCGTCGACGGCGGCTTCCCCGCGCTGGAGCTGCAGGTCCATCCGCATTTTCGGGCGATCCTGGAGTACACCTTGTGGGGAGATGCCGGCGTGGTCGTAATCCGCGGCAAGGTCGGAACGCAGACCGAGTCGCGGCCATGCAAGCCGATCGCGGTGACGATGAAATTTTCGCTGTCGCACGACCCGGAACTGGACATCGAAGCCAAGAAGCAGCGGATTGAAGAAATCCTTGCCGGTGAAACGGAATTGTCCTGGATTGTCCCGCCGGCTGGACACGTCGGCCATCTGGAGTTGACGCTTCGCTTTGAAAGCAAGCCGGGTTCCGGCTTGGTGGGCGACTACGCCCGCACGGTCCTGGGCATTGTGACCGGAAAGGTGATGGCGGCCTGATCAGTTCCGCTTGAGCTGCACCAATGGTCGAATTTTGCGGCCGGTCGTCGCCGCCCACACCGTTTTCCCCACCAGCGGGCAATAAAAGATCACGGCAAAAAACAAGCGGCTGATGAATAAACTGGTAGGGAGAACCATGGCTCACACCGATGTGCCCAAAAGGGGAGCCTGCCAGAAAGCGGTGGAAAACGGATGGGTGAGTTTACGACGGGGATTTTGTATCCGCGCAAATACGAACCGAAAGTGCTGACTGATCTGCCCAAATCGCGTCAGCCTTACTTCCACAGAAACGTCAATCACCAATGGAACGCCTTTTTCCTGCAGGACGAATGGCTGGAAACGCATCAAACCGTGCAGTTTCTCCTGCAGTTGTCCCGCCATTGCGTGCCGCTGCTCTGGTTTCACGACTCCGAAGAAAATGGATGGGGCTTTCGGCTGTTTGACGGCGGGTACGAGGTATCCTCGGCCACGATCAGCTATTCGCTGGACGTGGAGCTGGCGGAAGCGGAGTTTGGCCGATTGTATCCGCATGTGGATGTGGAGGAAGCCATCAGCGAAAACGACGACCTGCGGCAAAAGTACGAGGAGATCCTGGATCGCGTGGTGCGGTCCGACCAGTATCGACGGGAAGTGGGCAAAGGCATTACCCGGGTGCGTCCCCAGTGTTTCAGCAGGTTTGTCGGACCCAAGCAGGTGCAGCAGATTCGTTCGCTGTTTGACCTGCAGCTCCTGACCGAAGTGGACGAGGAGACCGGCTCCTCCATGCTGTACGACTCCGTCGATCTGTTCAAGGAAATTCTCGGGATCGAGGAGATGGTCTGGGTCAATTACTCGTATCTGGCCAGCGGCGGCCGGGAGTAGCGGAAAAGAGCGCCGATCGCTATTCGATCCGGGAACGAATCAACGTGTCCGTGGCAAGACGGCATCGTCTGTCCCAAAGCATTATGCATGCAAGCTAAACAACGCCCCTGTACGCTTTTTTCGTACCAGGGGCGTTGTTTGGTTTCAAGCCTTTTTCCACTGGGCAAAAATTTCGTCCGCGTCCAACAGCATGATCAGCTTGTCCTGCACGCGGGCAATGCCGCTTAAGTATTTGCCGTCGACTCCGGCTACGATCGGGGGAGCCGGTTCGATCACCTGCCGGGACAGGTAGATGACTTCCGACACGGCATCCACGACGATCCCCACATTCAGCCCTTCCAGCTGCAGGTCGATAAACCGGCTCTCTTCCGTCAGCGGCAGCGGCTCCAGACCGAACATCGTGCGCAGGTTGATGATTGGCAGAATCCGTCCCCTCAGATCAATCACGCCTTCCACGTACGGCGGCGACTTGGGGAAGCGGGTTACCGGCAGCGGCTTGATGATCTCCCGCACCAGCGAGATCGGCAGGCTGTAGGTTTCGTCCCCCATTTGAAACAAAATGGATTGGACGGAATCGCCTTCCGCTTTCCAGTCTGTACCGTCCACATGTTGCAACGTTTCCATCTCCCATGTCCCTCCTGCAACGCAATCCCATTCTTTCATTCTTTACCCGTATTGTACCATGGACAAACGCTGAGAGTGGGAATATTTACCCGGTTTTCTCAGAGCGGGATTACGCCGAGCGACACGAGGACGACCAGTCCCAGGCTGACGCCAAAGCTGATAAAGACGTTGCGGCTGACCGCCATCACGGCCAAGCAGAGCGCGCTGGCGATCAGAAACAGCGGCTGCACCGCCAGTTGCCCCTCGGCCACGAACAGCGAGGGAAAGATGAGCGAGGCAAAGATGCCAAGCGGAATAAAGCTGAGGCCGTTCTTCAGCCGGGCGGAAAAGTGGCGGCTGGGCAAGCGGAGAAACGCCCGACGCGACAGGTAGGTGGCCACCGCCATCACGAGAAAAAGCAGGAGCGGATGGGTGCTCACGTCGACTCCACCTCCTTGACGTTCGGCGATTGAGCGGTTTCGGTCGGTTCAGCCGCGGGCAGGAAATAGCCGATGGCAAAGGCGAGCAGGCCCGCGACCAGAACGGGCAGCCCGTTGGGGAGCACGAACGTCATCCCGACGGCGGCCGCCCCGCAGAGCACAAATGTCAGGATGCGGACAACGGACAAGAGCTGGTAGTACGCGAGCGCCACAAACATCGCGGTAAAGCTGAAACCAAGGCCCAGAGCGGCCGGGTCCGGTATCCACTGGCCGGCCACTGTTCCCAGCCAGGTGCCCAGGCACCAGGCAATGTACAGCGAAAGGCCGACCCCGAGAATGTACGACGTGTCGCTCGGATAGCGGCGAAAACGGTTAAGGGTAATGGCGTACTGCTCGTCGGTCAGCAAAAAAGCGAGCGCATTCACCTGGGCGGGCGAAAAGCGCTGATAGTAGGGAGACAGCGACAGGCCCATCAAAAAGTGGCGTGCATTTAACAGACAAGTCGTCAAGATGATTGCCCAAAAGCCAGCGTGTTCGGCGATCATGGAGCTGGCCGCAAACTGCGCTGCCCCTGAATAGACGAATAGTGACATCGCCATGCTTTCCCAGGCGGCCAGGCCGGACTGACCGGAGAGCATGCCGAAGATGGCACCAAACAAGACGTAGCTGGCCGTAATCGGCAGGGCGTCCAGCACACCCTGCTTCCACGCTGCGGGTTCACTCGTGTTCATGTCATCAACTCCTTTTGTTCGTGCAGCAGACGGGCGATGATGGCCATCCCCCTGTCGATCTGTTCCGGCCGTTCGTGCGTAAAGCAAAGCCGGATATACGGCTGTTCTGCCTCCCGCAGCAAAAACATATCGCCGCAGGCAATCAGAACCCCCTGTTCCCGGCAGAGCGTCATCAGCCGGCGGGGGTTGATCTCTTCAGGCAGGGACAGCCAGAAATAAAACCCGCCGGCCGGCCGTTCCCAGCGGATGCCGAGAGGCCCCAGCCGTTCCAGATGGCGTTCCATGATCGCCGCCTGCTCGGCGTATTGGCGGCGTGCGTCCGTCAGGTGCGGGAGCAGCGCGCCGTCGCGGAGAAAGGCGGCCACTGCCAGCTGTCCCAGCGTATTGGTGGTGATCGACAATTCCTTCAGCCGGGTCAGCAAGCGCACAAATGGACGGCTGGCCGCCACCCAGCCGATGCGCAGGCCGGGGAACAGCAGTTTGGAAAACGTGTTCAGGTAGATGACGCTGCCGGTCTCATCCAGCGCCTTCAACGGCGGCGGCGGTTCCTCCGCGAGATGCAGGTGCCGGTAGGCGTCGTCCTCGACGATGGGAATGCCGTATCGTTCGCTCAGCGCCAGGAGCCGCTTGCGGCGTTCAAGCGACAGCGTCCGGCCGGTCGGATTGTGATACGTCGGCACCGTGTAGAGAAAGCGCGGCCGGCAGCGGGCCAGTACGCCTTCCAGGACGTCGATGCGCATGCCGTCCGCATCCAGCGGCACCGGCACGATCTGCAGGCCAAGCGACTGGAAGAGCTGCAGCGAGCCGAAATAGGTGGGCATTTCCGTAACGATGCAGTCGCCGGGCCGGGCCAGCAGGGTGGTGATCAGGTACAAGCCTTCCTGGGAGCCGCTGGTAATCGTCACCTGCTCCGGAGATGAGATCTGCTCCATCCCCATCCACTCCACCAACAGTTCCCTGAGCTGGGGCAGCCCCTGCACCGAGGTAAAGTAATACGAAGGCAGCTCTTCTGCCGTCGCCTTCACGTAGTCGGAAAAGCGGGAGGAAGCCAAGGTGTGCTTGCCCCCGTCACCGTGGGCAAAGTTGATGGGATTCGGACAGCGGTCGGTGACCTCCAGCAGCTCCGCCATGTGCGACGGGGAGGCGGCCAGCGATTCGTAACCGTGCTGGCTGTTCCAGTCAATCCGCCTGATGCGCGGAGCGGGCGGGAGGGCTTCCACGTACCGGCCGCTGCCCATCCGGCTGGCGATGAATCCTTCCGCTTCCAGTTCGGCATAGGCCCGAACCACCGTATTGCGGCTCACCCCCAACTGCGCGGCCAGTTTCCGCTCCGGTGGCAAAGGGGAGCCAATTGCCAATTCGCCGCTTAATATTTGATAGCGCAGCTGATTGTACACACGTGTGTAAATCGGTTTTCGCCCCATGATGCCGCCCCTTTTCAGTCTGTGCTTTGCTCTCCACTATACCGGCTCCCGTAATAAAATAAAAGAGCCAATTTTCCGGCAATAAAAAGCCAAACAGACGGACTGGACCATAGGGGCCAATCCGTCCGTAAAAAAGGGGGGAGCCGGTTACGGCTCCCGCAGCTCGTCCAACGAGATCCCTTGTTCCAGGGCAAATTCAAAGTCGTCTACATCGTAAAACTGAACGGGTACGACATATTCCAAAATCCGATCCTGGTAATCCGTCTGGTCGGTGATCAGCGGTATCTCAAAACGCATCGATGTGAGCAGCAGTTGGGTCTCCACCGGATCAAACAGTTCTCCCCACATGGCGTTGTCGTCTACCTTGACCACGTTGAGCGTCACGCCGTTTGGAAACGAAAACGGCACGATGGACCAGGGAGCGATCAGGCCCTTTTCCATGCGCTTGCGGTTGAACGGATCGGAGAAGAACTGAATCATTTCCTTCATGATCTTGCGTACGTGCTGATCGTCGGCCGGGATCGGCATGATCGGTTCCGGGCTATGATAAAACTCGTCCAATTCGTAGATTGTCGACGCGGGTATGTAATACTCTACAGGTTGCGACGGTGCCATTAATTCCCCGTAGATGGCCAGCATGATCGCTTCAATAACGAATTGTTTCGGCATTTCGACAACCCTCCTCGTAACCATCATACTGAAATCGGAAGTTGACAACAACCCTGGGGAGGGGGCCGAGCACACCTGCTGGACAGTAAAGGGGGAAGCATGGCAGAGAAAAACTTGACGGCCTGCTGCTCGCAATAGCGCAGCAGGGCGGCAACAGCATCGAAACATAAGGAAGCAGCCGCATTCCAGATGAAACACAAGGCAACAAAAAAGCTGAGACAAGGGTCTCAGCATCTGACTGAAAACAAACTATTTATCTGGTAAGTGTTCACAAGGAAACGATCTTCCATCGTTTCCAGGCCGAAAGGCCTGCACATTCATTAACCAAAGCTGAAGACAAATTACTTCTCATGGAGTGATGGGCCAAGCGAGCTCCTTTGACGACCGGCTCAGCGGAAAAACGCTAGACGCGGGGAAAAACAGGGGGCACAAGTCTCACTTCGTCGAAACCCCCAGATGTTTGCCCCCTGCCCGCGTCGCGTTTTGCAGCGGACATCATCCACTTCTTTGCTGGTCGTCAAGAGAGCGAGCGGGCCCGAGCACCCATGTGCCACGAACTTTGTCTGTATGCTGACCTGAGACCCTTGTGTCTCAGCTTGTTGGCTTTCCCGGAAACGCAGAGGACGGCAGGCTTGTCCAGTCTGGAGATCCACTCTGCCTGCCTTTGCCGTCATGCCGAATACGACACAGTACGGCAGGGCATGCAGCTAGTTCCTGGCTGCGGCGCTCCGGTCGGAACGCGTAAACCAGCGGAACGGATTGAGCGACCAGCGCGCTTGATGACGCTCCAACCGCTCTTTTCGCCGGGTCAGGCGCTGCTGCATGAGATCCATTTCAAATGTGACGCGGCGCATCTCCAGCCGCAGCGACTCTTGCATCTCCTCGATGTCGGCGATTTTTTGCAAAATGGTGGACTGCAGTTGGTTCAATGACGACAGTTGGGCCAGCTCATGCTGAAACTGAACGATCATCTCCTGCACGGTCAGCTCCATCTCGCGAAGGCCGGCTGCTTTTGGCCCGGTCACCACAACGGATTGTTCCTGAGCGGCGGCCGTTTCCTCCTCGGCCAGCATGTCCGCCGGAATGCGTCCTTCTTCAATCAACTGACGCTGTATGTCACGCAGGGAGTAGTTGCCTTCGTCCTTGCGTTGTTTGACTTCTTTCAGCAAGGAAAACCCTGTTTCACTGATCAGGTAGTGACCCTGAGGATTTTTTTGCCGCTCCTGCGGCGGCACGAACATCTCCAACCAGTTTCGCAACGTCCGGACGTGAACATCCAACCGATCCGCCACTTCCTTGGAAGCCATCCACACTTGTACATCCATCCCGAATCACTCCTTATCCCATCAGGAATTCCCGTGGCCCCATTATAGCACCAATTTTTCCGGGTAAAAGGGAATCGACAAAGGTTCTAAAAACAAGTGGCGTTTCGGCTAATTCGGACAGGTTGGCGATTTTTGTCATGTGTTCGCCGGGCATGGCAGCAAGGACGGGGCCATGCAGCACAGCTCTTCGTTTTGCCCCGGGAATCTCTAGCGGGTACTGCCGCAGGTAAAGGCATAACGACCGGGACACGCGCGTAGAATGGAAGGGACACACGTCCGACACCCCGGATGAAAGGGGACGTGCCATGCAACCGGATCTGATCGTGATACTTACGGTGGCAGCGGCCGCAAGCAGCATCGGCGGGCTTCTCCTGTGCCTGCGCGCCTGGTCGGAAGAGACGCTGTACGCCATGGTCAGCGTCGGCGGCGGTCTGCTGTTGGCGCTTACCCTGCTGGATTTGCTTCCCCATACAATGGAAGGGGGAAGCGAGCGGGCCATGCCGTTGGTGATGTTCGGGTTTGCGTTATTGTTCGCGCTGGAGCTGATCGGAGGAGCGGAGCGGAAAGCCGGCTCCTCCCGCCTGATCGGCCTGTTCAGCGGATTTCTGCTGCATGCGTACGTGGAGGGCGTCTCGCTGATCGCCAGCTATCACCTGGACCATCGCATCGGGTTTTCCGTCCTGCTGGCCATGGTGCTGCACAAGGTGCCGGACGGCGTGATCTTTGCTTCACTGGTGCTGGCGGCGACGCGCTCGCAGTGGAAAGCGTTCTGGGGGACGGCCGCACTGGGGGCCTCCACACTGGCGGGGGCATTCAGCGTAGGGGCGGTGGAACAAATTTTCCCGGACGGATGGTCTTCCGTGGTGATAGCCCTTACCACCGGCGTCTTCCTGTACGTCTCGGCCAGCCATCTGGTGCCGCTGATTCAGAACGGACGGCGGGTATTGGGGGTGTACTTTTTTGCCGGGATGGTTGCGTACCTGTTCGTGACAGCCGTCTGGCTTCCGGGCGGGCATGTTCATGCATAAACAGCCGCCTCCCCAGCCAGCCTAAAAATGGTTGTGGGCCAAAAAAGCCTGGACGGAAGGGAGCGATCATCCATGGAGAACAGAGAAGACTTGACGCCGGCAGGCGAACCGGCGCAGCTGCATGCGGAATTCCCGGCAAACGGAACGCCGCTCAATCCGGTGGAAGAATCCTGGGTCTTTTCCAACAGTGCAGCCGCTCCGGCGGACGATTTGGCAAAAGCGATGCAGCAGGGAGAATAACCGATGGAAGCGGTCCCGTTTCGCGTTTTTCCAGCAGACTCTCGTAACCGAGGACAAGATCGGTTATAATGTCAGGGGAAAAACGTTGAAAAGGGGCCGATACATAATGAATACATTGTTGCAAGGCAAGAACTTCGTTATCATGGGCGTGGCCAACCACCGCAGTATTGCCTGGGGAATTGCCCAGTCCCTGCACAAGGCCGGGGCCAACCTGATCTTTACCTATCAGGGGGAGCGGCTGCGGGAAAACGTGGCGCAGCTGGCCCAAAGCCTCGGCGGCGAGCCGATTTTGATTAACTGCGACGTGACCAAGGATGAAGAAGTGGAAGCTGCGTTCGCCCAAATCAAGGAAAAAGTGGGCGTCATCCACGGACTGGCTCACTGCATCGCGTTTGCCAAGACGGAAGAGCTGGAAGGCGAGTTTGTCAACACGTCCCGCGACGGCTACGCGCTGGCGCAGGACATCAGCGCCTACTCGCTGGTTGCGGTGACGCGTGCCGCTCGTCCGCTGATGACCGAAGGCGGAAGCATCGTCACCCTGACCTATCTGGGCGGCGAGCGCGTCGTTGCCAACTACAACGTCATGGGCGTTGCCAAAGCGGCGCTGGATGCCTGCGTCCGCTATCTGGCGAGCGACCTCGGCAAAGACAACATCCGCGTCAACGCCATTTCCGCCGGACCGATCCGAACCCTGGCGGCAAAAGGCGTGCGCAACTTCAACAGCATGCTGAAGGAAATCGAGGAAAAAGCACCGCTCCGCCGCACCGTGGACCAATCCGAGGTGGGCGACACGGCGCTCTTCCTGTTCAGCCATCTCTCCCGCGGCATCACGGGCGAAATCATCCACGTCGATGCCGGCTACAACATCATGGCACGATAAACGGCAGATACGCAGCCCCTGCTCCGGTTTTTTCGACCGGACGCAGGGGTTTTCCCGTTTTCCTCAGCCCGAACGGCTGCGGCAGAATGTTTTGTATACAAATTAAGAAGCAAATTTCCTGGAGGAGTGAAGCAGCGTGAACGAACGAAGATGGCGGATGGGCGTTCTCGTCATCGTCTGGATGGCGTTTTTGTTTTCCTTTGTGGACAGGCTTTCCTGGCCGCCGATCATCCCGCTCGCATCCAAGGAGCTGGGGCTGAGCAAGGCGGAGGCGGGCAGCTACATGACCGCCTTTTACATCGGGTACGTGATCACCCAACTGCCGGGCGGACTCTTGACCGACCGGTTCGGCTACCGGAAAGTGCTGCTCAGCTCGTTTTTTGTCATGGGCGTGTTTACTGCGTCGATGGGCCTGATTCACGATTTTGCGGCGGGTTTCGCGCTGCGCGTGCTGGCCGGTCTGGGATCAGGCGCCGTCTTTTCCGCCTGTGTCCGGGCGATTTTTGACTGGTTTCCGGCGAAAGGGCGGGGAACGGCGATGGGCTTTTTCATGACCGCCTCTTCGCTGGGGGTCTCCGTCGTCAACATGTTTGTCCCGGCTGTGGCCAATGCCTACGGCTGGCAGACGTCGTTTCTGGTGGCGGGGCTGCTGCCGCTGTTCGGACTGGCGGCGGGGTATGTGATCCTGCGGGAAAACACGCCGACAGCCGCCCGGCGTGCGCAGGCGCCATCCTCTCTCGACTTCTGGAAAAACGTGGGGCGCCTGTTTCAAAACCGCAACCTGATGATCACCGGCTTTTCCGGCTTCTGCGCCATGTGGGCCACCTGGGGAACGGCTACCTGGGCCAACACCTACCTGAACAAAGGGCTGAACCTCTCGCTGGTGGAAGCGGGCGTGATCATGTCGCTGTACGGCATGACCGCGCTCCTGTGCAAACCGGTCATCGGCATCCTGGCCGACGTGCTGAAGGTGCAGCGCAGGACCCTGCTCTTTATCGTCCTGGCCCTGTTCGGCCCGGCGCTGCTCTGGTTCGGCACCACCACCAGTGTCGCGATGTTGTACGCGGCGGCGGCGGTCCTGGGCGTGGCCGCCTTTGTCTACAGCCCGATCATGAACACGTTCATCGGCGAGCTGGTGCCGCCGGAGATGGTGGGAACGGCCACCGGCTTCGTCAATACCATCTGGCAGCTCGGGTCGCTGATCTCGCCGCTGGCGGTGGGGGCCGTTCTGGATGCGACCAACAGCTATGTTTTCGCCTTCCTGGCCTTGGCCGTCGGGCCGATGCTGGGGGCAATCATCATCCTGTTCGTGAAGGAACGACAGCCGTCCGCCGAGGTCGCGCCGGACCAGGCAGAACGGGCGGGGGCGTAAGGGAGCACGGCACTCCCTCGGCCCACCCCCGCACGCATAAAAGGCTCCCCATTTCCGCACGCTAGTACCAAACGTACGGAAGGGAGCCGTTTGTTGTGTTTCCAATCATTGCGTCGATGGAAGAATGGCTGATGTACATGGGCGGGGGACTGGACCGGCTATCCGCCCATTTCGGCGATGAACCGGGAGGGCCTGGTTTTCCGGCCGAACCGCTCGCGGGGGATGCCGACCGCGAGAGAATGGCGGGCCCGCGTGATGGCCACGTATAGGAGGCGCCGCTCTTCCTCCAGGGCGGACGACTCTCCCTTGCGCACGGCGTCCAGCGCGTACTCGTGAGGGAGAGCGCCTTCCACCAGGTCGGGCAGGAACACGTGGTCGAATTCCAGTCCTTTGGCCCGGTGAATGCTGAGAACGTGAACACCTTCCTCCGGGAGTGGCCGCTCATGGCGCCACTCCTTTTCCCGTTCCGCCATGCGTTCCACATGGCGCAAAAACTCGGCGACGGTGGCGTGCCGCCTGGCCGCGGCCAAAAGCTGCTGCAGTTCGTCGCTCCAGCGCTCCCGGCTGTCCTCCCGGTCCTTGGCCCGCTTTTTCAGGTAGTCCCGCAGCCGGCCGTCCTCGTAAATCAGCTCCAGCGCCTGGGCGGGCGGACATTCCCGGCAGGCGGCGAGGATGTCGGTCACGGTTTGCAGGTGCTTGCGCTGGTAGACTTTCCACTGCGGCAGGCGGGGCAGCACGTGCAGGACCGGCAGATCCTCCAGAATGGCCTGGCTGCGCACCGCGTTCCACATCTCCTGGGAAATGTAGAGGGTAGGGAGAATCTCCCGCAGCGCGTCGGCATCGTCCGGGTCCAGCGCAAGCCGCAAATAGCCCAGCGTCCAGCGAACGGCCTGCCGCTGGTAAAAGGAGTCCTCCTCCTGCGTGTAGTGAAACGGGATGCCCGCTTCGCTCAGCCGCTCCAGGATCGGCCGGGCCGACTCGCTGGTGCGGTAGAGGATGGCGCACTCGCCGGGCGGGGTCCCCTGCTCGATCCGGTGGCAGATCTCGTCCACGATCCGCGAGGCCTGTTCTTCCTCGTCGTCCGGCTCAAACAGATAGGTTTCCCCTTCCTCGCTGTGAAACGACAGGCAGTCTTTTTTCCAGCGCGCCCGGTTATGGCCGATCAATGAGTAGCCCAGCCCGACGATGGCGGAGCGGGAGCGGTAGTTCACTTCCAGCGTAATCGTTTGGGCCTGGGGATAATCGCGGGTAAAACCAAGTATGTACTGCGGATCGCTGCCGCGAAATCCGTAGATCGACTGATCGTCGTCCCCGATGATGCACAGATTGTTTTGCGGCGCTGCAAGCAGCTTGACGGTTTCGTACTGGATGCGGTTGATGTCTTGAAACTCGTCGATCATCACATGCGTGATCCGCTCCTGATAGCGGCGCAGGATCTCCGCATCGTCCCGCAGCATTTCGTAACAGCCGATCAACATGTCGTCAAAGTCAAACCAGCCGAGCGTCCGCTTCGCCTGTTCGTACAGCGGGTACAGCTCGTGTGCCTGCCGCTCCGCGTCGTTTGCCGCTTCCTGCGAGACGGACTGGCCGGGCAGCAGGTATTCGTTTTTCCAGCGGCTAATCACGCCAAACGCGTCTAGCACGTCCTGTTCCTTTTGCCCCAGGAGTTCGGGATGGCTGGCGAGCAGGCCGCTTTCCCTGAGCAGCCGCCACTTTTGCCAATCTTTTTTCAGCAGGCGGCGCTGATCCCAGCGTTCCGGCTGGTGGTACAGCAGCATGCGGTAAAAGATGCCGTGAAACGTGCCGGCGATCAGCTCCCGCGCCTGCTCGCGGGGAAGCTGGCGGGCCAGCCGCTGCCGGATCTCATCCGCCGCCTTGGTGGTAAACGTGACCACCATGATCTGCCGGGGAGGGACGCCTTTGTCCCGGATCAGGTGGGCGGTCCGGGCTGTCATCACGCGCGTCTTGCCGCTGCCCGCCCCTGCCAGGATGAGAAGGGGGCCATCCGTGGTCGTGACAGCCTGCTGCTGGCGGGGATGAAGCGGTTCGTTCTGCTGTTCCGCCAGGTGTTGGATTCGCGTTTTCGGCATCAGCCGTTTGCGAAACAGCGGCGGTTTTGGCGCGGGCGTCACGCTGCTGCCGCCGATCGTCCGCTGTTTGGGCAGGCGAAAGGAGCCGACCCGCACCGATTCGCCGTCTTCTTCTTCCACCGTGGCGGCGTTCGCCTGACGCGGGTTGGCATCACGCGGAGCGGGATCGGCCGCAGCTGCGACAGCGGCCGCCAGCTCGGGACTGGCAGCCAGCCGCTCGTGCACCGCATCGTCACTTCCTTTGCAGGCACAATCGCTGTCCGCGGGATGGAGAAAGCGGGGTTCCGCACTGATTCCCGCCATCAGACTGAGATGCGAACCGCAGACGGGGCAGCGCACTTTTCCCTGGCGAGCGGCCAGCCGCCAGGCGGGGATGCGAGGGTATGTCTCGGGTGTTAGCAGGATGACCTGGTCGTCTAGCTGCGCGATTTTCATGGCGACACCTCGTACGGAATGCGGCGTGTGATACGGCAGACTTACCGCGCTGACACGCCTGTGAATGGTAACATCGGATGATGGAAACGGGGGCTGTCGGTCTTGTACCGCCGACAGCCGGAAAGAAGAAGTGCCCCCTGCGGGCAGGGGACACTTCAGCGTGTAGACAAAGTCCGTGGCGCATGGATGATCGGGCCCGCTCGCTCGCTTGACGCCCAGCAAAGAAGCGGATGAAGTCCGCTCCAAAACGCGACGCGGGCAGGGGGCAAACATCTGGGTGTTTCGCTGAAGTGAGACTTGTGTCCCCTGTTTATCCCCGCGTCTTCGTTTTTCCGCTGAGCCGGTCGTCAAAGGAGCTCGCTTGGCCCATCACTCCATGCGATGTACTTTATCTCCACCTTCGGTTGATCAATGTGCAGGCCTTTCGGCTTGACACCGATGGAAAGATCGTTCCTGCAGTTTGTCTTCAGTCTTTGTCTATACGTCACGACTGTGCGGGTAAAAGAACGGTCTCGTCGCTCTCTGTCGGTGGTGCGTTTTCGCCCACGTAGGTGATGCTCACCCGCGTGATGCGGTGGTTTTCCAGCTCGGTGATGGTGAAGAGGTAGTCCTGCAAGCGGACCGACTTGCCTTCCGCCACATCTTCGTTCAACTGGCTGTAGAGCCAGCCGGCAATCGTGTCTACCTCGTCGGAGTGCATCTCCACGGGGATTATGTCATTCAGCTCAGAGAGCAGCATCTTCCCGGAGACGGACCATTCGTTGTTGTTGGAACTTTCAATATCGGGACGTTCGTTTTCGTCAAATTCGTCCTGAATGTCGCCCACAATCTCTTCCAGAATGTCTTCCATGGTAATCAGTCCGGCGGTGCCGCCGTACTCGTCGATGACGATTGCCATCTGCGAACGGCGTTTCTGCATCAGCCGCAGCACGTGGCTGATTTCCATGGACTCCGGCACGGTCAAAAGCGGGCGGAGAAAATCCTTCAGCTCCGCTTTCCCATAGGTGAGAGCCGACAGGTAAAAATCAGAGGTGTGGACAAACCCAATCAGTCGGTCCTTGTCCTCGTGGGCCACCGGAAACCGGGAGTGTCTTGACTGGCGCATGATTTCCAGGTTCTCCTCAAACGTGTTGTCATCGTAGAGGCAGACCATGTCAATCCGCGGGATCATGATTTCCCGGGCCAGACGCTCGGAAAACGCAAAGACGTTGTCCACCAGTGCCAATTCGGTCTGGTCGATGTGGCCGCTTTTATGGCTCTGGTTGACGAGCAGGCGAATCTCTTCTTCCGTATGGGCGGAGTCGTGTTCCGCCGCGGGCTCGATGCCCAGCCGCCGGATGAAGAAGTTGGCCGTGCCGTTCAGCAGCCAGATCAGCGGATAGCTGAGCTTGTAAAAGAACATCAGCGGCGCTGCTGTCCAGAGGGAGGTAGTTTCCGCTCTCTGGATCGCCAGCGACTTGGGAGCAAGCTCCCCGAAAATAATGTGCAGGAAGGTAATGAACCCAAAGGCGATCGCCAGCGATATGGGCGTTGCCAGGGATTGTGGCAGGTTTAAAGAAACCAAAACGGGTTCGACAAAATGGGCGACGGCCGGTTCACCTACCCACCCCAGTCCCAGCGATGCCAGCGTAATGCCAAGCTGACACGCGGACAGATAGGCGTCCAACTGGCGGGTCACCTTTTGCGCGTAGGCGGCGCGCTTGTTTCCCTCGCTTGCCAGTTGGGCCAGACGGGTTTGGCGCACTTTCACCAGCGAGAATTCTGCTGCGACAAAAAAGGCATTCAAAAAAACCAGAAAGCCGACGAGCAGCAGATTCAACACAATCTCCCCTATCGGACCTATCGGACTCTCCAATAATGTCTCCCCTCTCGCATCCGCTAGCGCTTTTGCGACAGCAGGAGAATTCACCTCCACTTGTTATTGTCAGATGATGTTTGTACGAACGCCCTACGGCCAACATTCGCACCTATCCTGTTACTGGATAGTATACCAGCAGAAAAAGCGAAGAGTCAAAACCATCCGATTTGTGCCGGCACATCAGCACAATTGCCATACATACCCGCACCCGCTCTGACATAGAGTTAAGCGAAACCCTGTCCGGGGAGGAGAAGCGTGTGTACTGGCTGCAAAAAAGCGTGGCAATCCTGGCGGGCAGCGTGCTGGTCGCCGTGGGCGTCAACCTGTTTCTCGTTCCGCACCAGCTGATGGATGGGGGCATGATCGGCCTGGGGCTGTTGGCCACGTACTACCTGCACGTGCCCCCGGGACTGGTGATGATTCTGGTCAGCCTGCCCGTTTACGCACTCGTCTTCGCCTTCGACCGCAGCCTGTTTGCCCACAGCTTTCACGGTATGCTGATCTCTTCTTTTTTCATTGATGTCTTTTCGCCACTGCGGTCCTGGAACGTCTGGTCGACGCCAGCCTCGGCCGTCTGGGGCGGCGCGCTGATCGGCTCCGGCATCGGACTGATGCTGGCGTACAAGACCAACACGGGAGGCACCGACCTGTTGGCCCAGTTTGTGGCGAGGCGGTACGGACTGCCTGTGGCGCTCCTGATTCTCTGCATCGACGGACTGATCGTCGCCGGTTCGCTGCCGGCGATCGGATGGGAACGCACCGTCTTTTCCCTGATCACGATTGTCGCCGTCGCGTCCTGCACCCATGTCTTCAGCGGCATTCGCCGCAGGCCGGCGCCGTACGTCGTAATCGGGCCGATCGGAAGGGATGGGGGAGGCGCGTGGAGAAAATAAGCAAAAAGCCAGACAAGAAAAGAGGGAACGCCTGTGGCTTCACATATGCCTGAAATGATTACCGATCGGATCGGCTACTTTCCCGGCAGCGTCAACATCGGCCTCGTTCTGGGAAAAAGCGGCGCCATCCTGATCGATTCCGGATTGGACACGCAGACCGCGAAGAAAATCAAAAAAGGGCTGGAGGCACTGCCCCAGCCGCTGTCTGCCATCGTTCAGACCCATGCCCATGCCGATCATTTCGGCGGCAATGCCTACCTGCTCACCTGCTGGCCGGAGGCGGTCGTATACGCTCCGCCGCTGGAGGAGGCGATCATCCGCTACCCGCAGTTGGAACCGATCTACCTCGGGATGGGGGCCCAACCGCTGGCGGAGTTGTGCAACAAGTTTTTGCTGGCGGAAGCCTCCCGGGTGGACCGCCTCCTGCCGGTGGATGGCGGGCTGGACATCGACGGCGTCCGCTTTGAGGTCATCGCCTTGCCGGGACACAGTTGGCAGCAGGTGGGTCTGGTGTGCGATGGCATCTGCTTTGCCGCCGACAGCTTTTTCGGCGAGGAGACACTGAAAAAGCACAAGCTGCCGTTTCTCGTCGATGCGCATGAGACTCTGCGCAGTCTGGTGAAGCTGCTGGAATCCGGCTATCGCGGCTACCTGCCGGGCCACGGTCCCTACACCACCGCCCCGGAAGCGATCCTGACGAAAAACATTCACTGGCACCGCCGCCTGTACGACGTGATTGAAGAGCTGCTGGCGGAGGAGAGAACGCTGGAACAAACACTGGCCTTGCTGTGTGAACGCTTGCAGATATCCATCGAAAACGCCACGAGCTACGTGCTGTACCGGACCGCGCTGATGGGCTACCTGATTGGACTGATGAAGGAAGAGCGCGTGGGTTATCGCTTCGCCGCCAATCAATGGCTGTGGAGCCGAAAAGTGAGCGATCAGCGCTGAGCAGCGGGATGGGACAAGTAGTCCGCGATTTCGGCCAGCTTGTGCTCGGCGGCTTCGCGGATCTCTTTCGGAATCACGAACTGGTCATCGTCCGTCGTGTGCATGTAAAACTTCGCTTCCAGATAAGGGTGGCCCAATTTGACGGTCAATTCTCCCTTGCCGGTGGTAGTGCTGGTGTAGTTGGTCGGAATGCGGAGAAAATACGAAGTGCTGGTGGCTGAGTCGTAGATGACGACATCGTAGGTAGGGGGGCTGTCGCCGCCGGAACGGTGAAATCCTTGCTGCCGGAGCATTTTGTCGACATAAGACAGCGGCCGAACAACACCGGTCAGGTTTTTGCTTTTTAACCGCATGGACATCCTCCTTGGCTACCACTCAAAATTGTGTGTTGCCTAATCATATGTGGAGGAGCGGCGATTCAGACTTACAAACAGGAGAAACCAGAAGGAGTGGAACATCACGTGAAACAAGCCGATCTGCATACCCATACACGCGCATCCGACGGCACCTGCGAGCCTGCGGAAAACGTCCGTCTCGCCGCCGAAGCCGGACTGGCCGCCGTCGCCATCACCGACCACGACACCGTCGCGGGGATTTCCGCTGCACTGGAAGCGGCCGCGGGGCGGAACATCGAGGTCATCCCCGGCGTGGAGATAAGCTCTGCGGCCAACGGACAGGACATCCACGTGCTCGGCTATTTCATCCCGTACGACGACGAGGCGTTTCAGGAAAAGCTGCGCGGGCTGCGCGAGACCCGGCACGAGCGCAACAAGCTGATGATCGCCCGTCTGCGCGAGTTGGGCATCCCGATCACCCTGGAGAGCGTCTACCGGCGAAAGAAGGGGGAGGACAAAAACATCGGCCGGCCCCACATCGCCGAAGAGCTGGTGGAACTGGGCGTGGTCGGCTCCATCGACGAAGCATTTGCCAAGTACCTGGGCCGCGAGGGAGCCGCCTACGTGAACCCTCCGCGCATCACGCCCCAGGAGGCAATCACGCTGATCAAGGAAGCCGGCGGTGCCGCCGTGCTCGCCCATCCCGGCCTGTACGACGACGATGACCTGGTGCAGGAACTGATCGCCTTTGGCCTGGACGGCATCGAAGTATGGCACCCGGACAACGACGCGGCCGAACGGGAGCGGTATCGCACTTGGGCTGAGCAACACGGCCTGGTCATGACCGGCGGCTCCGACTTCCACGGCTGGCGCGGCGAAGAGCCGTTTCACGCCATGCTGGGTACGCACACCGCACCGGTCTCCGCAGTGGAACGGCTGCGGGAGATTGCGGCGATGCGGAAGCGGTAACACTGCACAGTGAAACCCCGCGTCCGATGAGGACTGCGGGGTTGTTTTTTACACTTATTTCGTATCCAGCTTCTTTACCATGGCAATGTGCTCAATGCCGGCTTCGTCAAACACGTCACCGTGCGCCTGGTAGCCGAGCTTTTCGTAAAAGCGTTGGGCGTGGGTCTGGGCGTTCAGTTTGAGGCTGTGGTAGCCAAGACGGCGGGCGGCTTGCTCCACGGCCAGCATCAGTTCCCGGCCCAGGCCGGTGCCCCGCTCGCTTTTCACCACGGCAACCCGCTCCACTTTGCCCACACCGGGAGCATACGGCCGCAAACGGCTTGCTCCCACGGGCGTCTCCCCCGCGTAGGCGACGAAGTGAACGGTCCCTGTGTCCGGCCGGTCATGCTCGTCAATCTCCAGCTCTTCCGGCACCTGCTGCTCCTCGACAAACACGGCCCGCCGCACCGACAGGGCATCGTTCATCTGCTTGTCAGACTGGACGGTCTCGATTTGGTACACCTGGTTCATCGTCACGCTTCCTTTCGCTCTGCGCCGAAGTTCTCTTTTCACAAGCCGTGAAGGGGGCTGCGCTCAAACGCCCGCTTGCTATCCCGCCCGCGAGAATAATCGCCTCACGGTTATTTTTTCAAGTGGAACGTTTGGTATACGCTCCAGGTGCCGTCCTCCAGCGGACGAATCAAGTGGAAGCTGTCAATCTCCGAGGTCAGGTCGATCTTGTGCATGCTCAGCTGGCTGGTCACGTCGCGCAGCTCGTCGTTGGACAGATCGCGCCCGATGGTCAGATGAGGCACGTAGGCGTATGTTTCCGGAGTATTGACACATTTCTTCACAATCTTTTCGTGCAGGGCCACAAACGGCTCCTTGTTTTGCACGGCAATGTAGATCACGTTGCTGGTCGGGTGAAACGTCGAGATGCGGTGGAAATGAGCGGTAAAGCTATCTGTCGACTGGGCAACCTGTTCGAGGTGGCTCACGAGATTAGGCAGGCGGTCTTCTTCCAGCTCAAACGCCTCTTTCAGTCGGATGTACGGCGGGATCAAATCAAAGGTCGGGTCGTAACGTTTCCGGTATGAGTTGGCGATCTCTTGCACCTGGCTGGATGGGAATACGACGATACTGTATTTCATATGGAACCCCTCCTTCTTCACGTTTTTGAACATGCCATCATATCCACTTATTTTAACAGAAAATTCGCCATTTGTGTAATGTTATGCGTCAACCCGTATATTCCTTCGACGATGGGACAGACTGTTAACAGCAAGGAGGTGTCCCAATAATCATGAAAACAGCCATGATGATTACCTTTATGTTCCTCGTTTTGTTTTTGTTGGCGCTGCTCACCTTTACAATCATTACCGTCATCCGCAAAGCGGAATTCGAAGAGGCGCTCGTCTCGCCAGGAAAGGAAGACGGCACGCAAAAAGAACGGCCACGGTAAGTTTACCCAAACAGCGCGCGCAGCATGCGCGGCAGGTTGGCCTGCCAATATCCCCACGTGTGGTCACCCGCAAAGGTCTCATAAGCCAGGGTGACCCCTTTTGTTTGCAGGATGTCGCGCAGTCGTTCGTTGGCCGCGAGCAGGTTGAGCGTCCCGCGCGACGTTTCCACCGCCGTTTCTTCCGTTCCCACTTCCAGGTAGACGTGCAGGGAAGCGGGCAGCTCCGCTTCGGCGACACGCCGGTTCAGCGCCTCGTCCATCGCGGCAGACTGGCAGGCCACCTGGCCAAACGTGTGCGGATACGCCAACGCCGTAAACAGTGACACGACGCCGCCCAACGACTCGCCCAGCAGCGTTCGCGCCTGCCCCAGCGGGTGAGTGGAGTAGTGACGGTCCACATACCCAACGGCCTCGACAGCCAAAAAGCGCCGGTAGGCCAGATGCTCATCACCGTCCGGATGGTAACGCGCGTACCGCCGGGACTTGTCCACCGGCAGGAACACAGCAATAAGGTCAGGGATTTCTTTTTCCCGGTGGAGCTGTTCCAGAAGCGTCGCCAGCCGGCCCAGCGACAGGTAATCCTCGCCGTCCTGCACGTACAGCACGGGATAGGAGTAGAGCGGGGAGTACCGCTCAGGGGTATAGATGAGGAGATGTTCCGTTGTTCCCAGGAAGTTGCTCGTCAGTGTGATTTCATTCAGCGGCACAGGGATGTCCTCCTTTTCGTGGCTGCGTTCATTATACCGAAAGCCAAGGGGACAGGGAAATCGTTTTCATAACTGAGGGAGGGGCGACCCGCCCGGCCATGTTTTCCCAACTCCTCCATCGGACAAAAAACCTTTCCAGCCGAAAGATTGTCGCAATTCTGCCAGCGTATGATACTATGATAAAAAGTGACTTCACTCAATCGTGGAAGGGGTTGTCTCAATGAAGAAGCACGTACACAGCAGCGAAGTCAGAAATGCCGCCCTGACACGCCTGGCAGAGCGCGGCGTCACGGTAGAGGATATTGCCGAAATCGTCTATCTGATGCAGTCGCCGTACCATCCCGACCTGACCATGGAACCCTGCATCGAGAGCGTAAAAGCCGTTTTGGAAAAAAGGGAAATGCAGCACGCCATCCTCGTCGGCGTGGAATTGGATACATTGGCGGAAAAAGGCATGCTGTCCGAGCCGCTTCAAACCCTCATCGCGACAGACGAAGGCCTGTTCGGCTGCGATGAGACCCTTGCGCTCGGCTCCGTGTTTGGCTACGGCAGCATCGCCGTCACCACCTTTGGCCACCTGGACAAACACAAGGTCGGCGTCATCCAACGCCTGGACACCAAACGCTCCGGCCGCGTCCACACCTTCCTGGACGACCTCGTCGCCAGCATCGCCGCCAACGCCTCCAGCCGCATGGCCCACCGCCTGCGTGACGAGCAGGAAGAGCAAGCCAAACAGGCCGAGATCCGGATTGCGGAACAGAAAGCGGATCAGGCTGGGTGAAAAAGGGGGGCGGACAGCTCCCGGGTCAGCTTTCGCGAAATGCTGAAACATTTGGGAAATGCGGTCTCATTTGAGCAGTACGGTCTCATTCAGGCAGAGATGATGCAGAAGCATTACCGGAAAACCAAGCGAGAACAGGGCCATTCTCTTGCACGTGAAGCTGGCAGAGAATGGTTCTTTCTATGCCGGTAAAATTTTTTACAGGAATTTTGATTTTTTCTCTTGAAATCGAAAAAGAAATCAGGTATATTAAATCATGTGATCGGCGTCCGGTACGATTCGGGCCCTTAGCTCAGTTGGTCAGAGCGGTCGGCTCATAACCGATTGGTCGTAGGTTCGAGTCCTACAGGGCCCACCATGAGACAGACGATTGTAAAAGTTACATAACATGATCCGGTAGCTCAGTTGGGAGAGCACCATCTTGACAGGGTGGGGGTCGCTGGTTCGAACCCAGTCCGGATCACCATACATAAGTAGATGAAACCCTTGAGAAATCAAGGGTTTTTTGATTTTTTTCGTTTTGTGGTCCAAAAGAGCTACTGATCCCCGTCCTTAGGACAGTGATCAAAACATCTTACCAGATATCCTTTCTCAAGATTAACATACCCCAAGCTAGTCCAAGAATTTCCCTCTTTCAATTGCCCGATGTTATGATGAGAAAAAATCATGTAGTACGAGCTTTCCTTCGCAATCTCCAAAAAACTTTCGGAACTGATTGGTATTTTAAAGAGAACTTCTTTTTTATACGTTGGGCTGATCAATGCCACGTTCTTGGTCACAAGGCCCTATATACTTTAATTTTTATGAGATGATTATATTGCTGAAGCATCATCGGGGTCAGATTATACATTCTACCTTGCTTAAGGTAGGGATGATATTGTATTTCGTTAGATATAGGTATAAAGAGTTGCTGCATTAATTTTTTGTTTATCCTCATACAGCCATATTGACTAAAGGCGTTGCATGTAGACAAGTGAGATTACTGAAAACATGTATCTATTTCATTTCTTGTTAAGAACTCAATGGAACCTCCTTAAGAGGAGGTTCTTTAATATTGTCGATTTTGTTCGATAATACATGTAGGAATAAGGAACTAATTGGAGAAAATTTATAGTGACACTCGGTCATAGCTAGGGGGTATCTGTATGGCACGAAAATATTATTATAGTACTATTGTGACGAATAGTTACTTAGGCGTATATAAGGAAATAAAAGGGGCCACCAAGGCAGAGGTTCAATTTAAGGCGGAAGAACAATTACGAAAATGGAAAGAAAGGGAATTAAAAGAGAGAGAACGAGCTGCAATAGCTGACCTTAAAAGCCAGGCGGAATTTGATACCTTACAGGCACAAAAGTTGATTGAGGATTACAAAAATATTCTCAAATCTACTTTGAGAGTAGATGATAAGCTAAACTGGGAGGCATTAAAAGAGAAGAACGAGTATGAAGATATCGAAAAAAGTCCGAAATTTGATAATATATTGAATGAATTAAATGTGCCCAAGGAAAATCGGATCCTTGAATTCTTTTTCAAATCAAAGAAAGAAGCCCGACTTAAAAAAGTAGATGAGGCAAAAACTTTGTTCGAGACCAGATTGAAAGAATATGAAAAAAGAAAAGAAGAGTTTTTAGCTAAACAGAAAGAACAAAACGAATTGATTGATCAGTTTAAAACCGATTTCGAATTAGGACATGGAGATGCAATCGAAAAGTATGTTTATATGGTACTCGAACGCTCTACATATCCTGAAGGATTAGAAAGAGATTATGAAGTTCAGTATGAACCGATAAGTGGTACCATCATTATTTCCTTTGAATTACCATCACAAGAATCCGTACCCAAAGTTATTCAATACAAGTATGTTGCTTCTCGCAAAGCTATCGATCGTGTCGAAATGAAAAAGAAAGAATTTGAGATTTACTACGAAAATGTTCTATATCAAATTTGCCTTCGAACCATTCATGAGGTCTTTGAATCTGTTTACATCAATGCCGTAAAATCGGTTGTTTTTAACGGGTGGATAAGTGGTGTTGATCCGAAAACAGGCAATGACTTTCGTTCTTGTATAATGTCCTGTCAGGCATCTCGAGAAGAGTTCGAAGCATTAAATCTTGAAAGGGTCGATCCCAAAGAATGTTTCCGAAACTTAAAAGGAATTTCCGCTGGCCCATTAGCACACCTAGCCCCGGTAAGACCCATTCTTGATATAAAGAAAGAGGATTCAAGGTTCGTTGAATCCAGAGATGTTCTAGCTGGTCTAAACGCTGAAACGAATCTTGCGACCATGGACTGGGAGGATTTTGAACACCTAGTTAGAGAATTATTTGCCAGGGTGTTTTCCAAAGACGGTGCAGAAGTAAAGGTGACACAAGCGAGTCGTGATGGGGGAGTCGACGCAATAGCTTTTGATCCGGATCCGATAAGAGGTGGAAAATTTGTAATCCAGGCGAAACGGTATAATAACGTGGTTCCTGTTTCAGCCGTCAGGGATCTTTATGGGACTTTAATGGCGGAAGGGGCTACAAAAGGTATATTAGTTACAACCAGTTACTTTGGGAATGACTCTAGAGAGTTTGCAAAAGATAAGCCGATTACCTTGATAGACGGTTCAAACTTAGTTTACATGTTCCAAGAATTTGGTTATAACGTAACCATTCAGCTTCAAAGGTAGATTCCCTTTTCTCACTCAAATTGGTTGATGGTGTGTATTACATCGATAGGACATTAGGAAAGGCACTGTCCTTCCCCTTATCGTGCTACGCGAAGTCGGGGAATAAATGGAGTGATGGGGGCCGAGACGAGCTCCTCTAACGACTTCCTCAGCGGAGAAGCGCAGGACGTGAGGAAGACAGGGGGCACAAGTCTGACTTCTTCGAAATACCCACATGTTGGCCCTCCTGCCCGTTCCGCGTTTTGGAGCGGACGCTACCCACTCCTTCGCTGGTCATCAAGAGAGCGAGCGGAAACCATCACACATAACACCGCGGACTTTGTCTACAGACTGTAACCCCTGGGAACGCAGGGGGTTTTTTTCTGGCCCGGCGGAAAAATCAGGGAGAAGCTGACAATCATTGCGAACTGCCTTTATGATCTTTATAATCTTTCTGTTGGAAATACGGAAGTGCGTAAACCTCCAGGCGGGAAGAGGGACATGATGAGTATGGGGAAGCGTCTGCTTTTTTTTGTGTGTAAACTGATGTTGTTTGCCGCATTTGTGGGATTGTGCGTGTTCTTCTTGGATCTGAAGGCGATAAACAGACAGCTCCTCACATTGCTTCACCATCCGTTTACGCTTGCGGGGATGGCGCTCCTCTACGGGATGGCCTTTTGTCTCAGAGCGTTTGCCTGGAAATGGTATGTGAATAAGGATGTCGCGTTTTCTGTCTTTTTGTATGCGCAATTCTACAGTTTGTTCATCAATCACGTTTTGCCCGTCAAGGCAGGGGACGCCGTGCGAATTGGATTGCTGGCGAAAGAAAAGGATGTGCAGTGGGATGAATCCCTGCATTCTGTCGTGGTGATGCGATCGCTTGATCTGTTGGTACTGGCGGCATATGCGGGGATCGGCGTCTTCTGGATGGGGCTCGCATACGCGTGGACGACTCTGTTTCTGGTCGCTGGTATCGGGGCAGCAGGTCTGGTTGTTTTGCTCCGCTGGGGGATGAAAAAGCCCTTGCTGAAAAAACATGTGCAGATCGTCAAAACAGCCTTTACGGGCCCCAAAGGATGGTTCATCTGTGCGGCGATTGCTGCCAGCTGGGGGCTGGAAGCGTTTGTTGTGCTGGGAGTGACGAATGCCTTGTCCATCGATCTTTCCGTACTGAAAGGTCTCTGGGTAAACAGCATGACGATCGCAGGGCAGCTGTTTCATTTTACGCCTGGCGGGTTGGGTACGTATGAGAGTGTCATGACGTTTTCGCTGGTGACTGCTGGTGTGGGCTGGCAGCAAGCATACGAGGTGGCATTGCTGACGCACGGATGGAAGTTTGCCTTTTCCTATCTGGCAGGGCTGTGGGCGTGGATCGCTCTCCCCATACCATGGAGCGAATTGAGAAGTTGGATCAGCAAGAATCGGAACAGAGGTGAGAGCAATGGATAAGGTTGCCGTGTTGGGAGCGGGTTATGTCGGATTGACAACAGCGGTCGGCCTTTCTGCTTTTGGATGGCCTGTCGTTTGTACCGATGTGGACAAGGAGAAGATCGAATCGCTGAACAAAGGGCAGGTTCCTTTCTTCGAACCGGGACTGGAAGAATGGATGGCCCAGAGTATGCAGAAGGGACTGTTGACGTTTACACCCGATGCTTCCATTGCAATTCGATCCGCTGATGTCATTTTTGTCGCGGTGGGAACCCCCAGTCTCCCTGATGGCAGCGTCGAACTGTCCGACCTGTTCGCAGCCGTGTCCACCATCAGCGAACACATGACGGAAGACAAACTGATCGTGATCAAGAGCACAGTCCCGCCGGGCACGACCCAGCGAGTGAAGGAATTTCTCGGGGAACGGCTGGCGGGCATTTGTTCTTTTGAGGTGGCGACCAACCCTGAATTTTTGCGGGAGGGATCGGCCATCGCCGACTTTATGCGGCCTGATCGCGTTGTGATCGGGACGGATCGCTCTGCTCCAATCGAGCGGTTGCAGCGGATCTATCAGCCGTTGATTGAACGCGAGGTACCGTTTATCTATACCAACTTTCAGACAGCAGAGATGATCAAATACAGCGCAAACAGCTTTCTGGCGATGAAGGTAGCGTTTATCAATGAGATTTCCAGAGTGTGTGATCTGGTCGGTGCAGATGTCTTGACAATCGCTCGGGCGATTGGCCAGGACCCTCGTATTGGTCCGGCTTATCTTCAACCGGGTCCTGGTTACGGGGGCTCCTGCCTGCCAAAGGACACGGCAGCCTTTGCGCACTTTTTCCGCGAGAGGGGGATGCCCCTGCCGATCATCGAAGCAGTGATGGAGAGCAACCGCATGCAGCATCGCTACGCTGTCCAGAAGATCAGCGATTATTACAACACCCTGGACGGCATCAAACTTGGCGTGCTGGGAACAGCCTTCAAAGGGGGAACCAGCGACATGCGTCAATCCCCGGCAATTCCCATCATCAACCAACTGCTGCAGTTGGGGACAGAACTGACGCTGTATGATCCGCAGGCGCTGGATGAGGCCAGGCAGCTGTGGGGAGATGCGTGTCTCTACGCCGAAGACGAGTACGAAGCAGCGGCCGGCCAGGACGGAATCGTAATCGTCACAGATTGGCCATCGTTTCGCCAACTTGATTTGGACAGAGTAGCTCAGGCCTTGTCGCGCAAGGTTATGTTTGATTTTCGCTCTCTTTATCAACGAGCGAAACTGGAGCAGATGGGGTTCGATTATATAGCGATTGGCCGATAATTTTTTCTTTGCTAATTGACAACGAGTCTCATTATCTTTACAATGAGTTTTGCTGAGAGTGATAATGATTATCAATAAAACGCACCTTAGGGGGACCTCGTAACATGAAACCGGTAAAAGTTCTTTCCACGACTGCTTTGGTCATGAGCCTGCTGCTTGCTGGATGCGGTGACAAGCCTGCGGCGCAGCCTCAAGACAATGCGCAGACCCAAACGACACAACAACCGGCTGCGCAAGAGGAGGCCAGGAAATCTGCGGTTGCTGATCTTGTCGGTGCAACCAAAGAACTGGTAGGAGTCTTGAAAGCAGAACAAGTGGATTGGGACAAAGCGATCAAACTGTACGACGAAAAATTAAAATCTCATGTTCAATCCATGGATGAAGCGAACAGTGCACAAGTAAATGAACAAATCACTGCTGCTTTGAACGCAGGCAAGGACGGTCAGCTGCCGGCAAAAGTTGTTGCCCAGATCGGCGATAAATTGCTGCAAAAAGTAGCGTTCCTTTCCATTCGCAACGAGTTCAAGGGAGCAAATGATCAATTCGCCAACAAAGACGAAGCGAAAAAAGAATTGGGCGAAGCAAAAGAATATTATAACGGCGTGCTGAAAGCGATGATCGAGAAGCGCGACAATGCGTATGAAACACAACTCGTCAGCGCAATTGACGCTGGTTTTGCCGAGATGGAAGGCGCCATTGAAAAAGGCGACAATCTCGCGTTTAACCTTGGCAAGCAAGTCGTCGACAAATCCATCATGAAAGCATTCTACCTGGCATCGGGCGCTGAAAAAGGATACGCCTACAAGATTGAGAAACTGGTGAAAGAAGGCAAGGCGGATGACGCGAGAGTAGGTCAGGCAGAAGGCTGGGCGTTCTTCCAATCTCTGCAATCTTACCTGGAGAAACACGACAAAGAAGATGCGGATTTCATTAACAGCCAGTTCGATCTCTCCAACGACGTGAAAAACGTCAAAGGCGACACAATCAATCAAGCGTATGTGCGCGCGATTGCGAAGACAGCCAAGAGTGAATATGAAGCGTCTGTTGAAAACTGGGGCAACGACAAGGCAGCAATCACCGCGCTCGAAGGAGCTCTGTTCATCGATATGATCAAGACGGATCTGCCGAAGGCTCTCGGCAGTGCGGAGAAAGCGGATGCCCTCCAGAAACTTGCGCAGCAGTATCTTGACGCCGTAAAAGCTCAGGACAAGGCAAAAGCAGATGAGAGTTTCAAACAGATCAAGCCTGTGCTCGACTTGCTTGAAAAATACGGGAAATAATGTAACAGAATAAGAAAAGTGGATTTGCAGGGGGGCTGGGTAATGTCTTATGCACGTAAGTTCATGTCCTCCCTCTTTGCTTTGTTATTGGCGGTGTTTACGCTTGTGCCGCATGCGGCGTTCGCGTATTCATACGGCAATCCAAACGAAGAGGCTGTGGCGGAGAACTACAAACAAGTCGTGGCAAAACTGAATCAAACGCCGGCTGACTACGCAGGAGCTTCCAAGACCTTTGAGAGCATCAAACAGGAACTGGACATGCACATGGGGCCGGAGCCGAGTCAGGCGATCACGCAAGCGTTGCTGGCGCAGGATAAACAGGCTGCAATCAGTGCGTACCAGAAGACGCTTGTGTTAAACGTTGCAAGGCGCCTGGAAAGCGCGGAGAAGGAATTCGCCAACTATCAGCAGAGCAAACTGCTGCTTGCCAAAGCGTTGGCTACCTATGATGCCCTTTCCCCTGTCATCAAGGGAAAAGATGCGGCATTGGATCAGAAAGTACGGGAAAGTTTTGATCTGACACTGCAGGCGTTGGGGAATCCCGGGCTGTTCGGGGTTGGCGTGAAGGAACCGGATCAGCAGGCGTTCATCACTCACAAGGATGAGATCTTGCAAAGCCTTCAGACATTTTTCAACATGCCTGAATTGAAAGTGGGGCATTTCACACCTGGGCAAGGTCCGGGAAATGAAGTGGGGAACGATACCTCCACCATAACAGACAATCTAAAGAATTGGCTGCCGCTTGTCCTGATCGTGCTCGTGATCTTGTTTATCGTTGTTCGCACGATGCAAAAACGGCGCACATAAGAGATGAATGTCCTGCTTCCGTTTGGAATCGCGTGCTTGGCCTTTGTGATCCGCCTGCCATTTCTGGCACATGGACCGGCTGGCTGGGATGATGTTGACTTCGCCCTTGGCGTGGACAATTACGATCTGTCGCTGATGCAGCCGCATTTTCCCGGCTATCCGGTATACATGTTGGTTGCCATTGGCTTCGCGCGTTTGATCGCGAATCCGTTTTTGGCGCTGTCCCTTTTATCTGCTCTTGCGAACGCTTGCACAGTGTTCCCGCTGTATTCGATTGTCAAGCGGTGCAGCCATCAGCGGACAGCTGTCTGGGTGGCGGTTCTTTGGGCAGTAAACCCGCTTGGTATGGTCTTGGGAACCCAACCGCTTTCGGACAGCTTCGGCAATTTGCTGGCTGTCTGGCTCGTAGCTGCCTCATTGGTCGTGGTTGACCCTGGTTTGGCGGAGAAAAAGCGGGCACTGGTACTGGTGTTCTCGGGAATCCTGCTGGGCTTATTGTACGGCGTGAGGATCTCGTACCTGCCATTGGGAGCCGTGTTTGCCTGGGCATTGTACGTGTACGGCAGGGATACCCGGCGGTACGGCGATGTTGTCAGTGCAATCGTTTCTTCATTATTGGTCAATCTTTTGTGGCTGTACGGATTGGTGCTGAATGTGGGAAGCCTCACAGGTTTCTGGAGGTTGGCAGCAGCATTCACAGAAGGTCATTTTTCCGATTGGGGAGGAGCGTACACAGGAAGCGATGCGGGAGAGCGACTTCTCTATTGGATTGGGCGGCAGTGGTTTGCCGCCGGGCTGGGTGCGCCGTGGAACGAGCAGAACTCATGGTTCAGCTGTCTCATCCTGATTCTTGTTTGTGCGGGAATCACGGGGGGTGGAATAGCGGCAGGAAAGACGCGCTGGTTACAAACAGGGAACAAGGAACACATCGTGTTGCTTTTCCTGTGGATCGTTCCCTATCTCCTCTGGGCCTTTTTTGCCCAGAATGTCGAGAAGCCTCGTCATATCCTGCCATTGATGATTCCATTGATCTGGGGCATTGTCTGGGGCTTGCAGCAGTGGAGGCGGTTCTCCCCCATCTTGTTGACAGCACTGGCCGCAAGTACGGCTGCCGTGGGTGTCATCCAGGTCCGTGAGCAGCCGGTGACGGATTCGCCAATGGCACAACTCGCCCATTATGTGGCACAAGCTGATCGTGGTGAATCGAGTATCATTTATACGTATGAAGAAGAACGCGTCATACGTTACCTTTATCCTTCTGTTACAACTGTCCGGCTCAGGAAGTGGTCCGATTTTCAGGCCTCCATCCTTTCGTATTCCGTGCTGCCCGATCATGTTTATTTGACAGATCGTGTATTGGACGGATTTCACAATGAACAGCTGAAGGAATATGTGAAGGAAGCAGCCCGATTTCGGGGAAATGAGTGGCTCTATCCCACGTACCATGACATCGTCTTGTACGAAGTTCGTCAGGATAAAAGACAAGAGTGGATCAGACTGATCAAGACCGGGCAGCAGCAGGTTCATGACAGCATGCGGAGGTGAACGGGGTGGAATTGCAAGCATTTTTGATTACCTTTCGAGAAGCGCTGGAGGCATTGTTAATCGTCGGAATTATTACCTCGTATCTGAAGCGGGTACATCATCCGGAGTACGTCAAGCACGTCTGGCTCGGCGCATCGCTCGCGATTGTTGCCTCTTTGGGGATGGCACTGCTCTTCCAGGTCGTGCTGGACGGGTTCGCCTCAATGGGTTCCCAGAACTATATGAAAGCAGGGATCATGCTCGTTTCCGGAGTTTTGCTGACCCAAATGGTGTTCTGGATGGCGGAGCAATCCAAGGAAGTCTCCGGCAAGTTGCAGGGAAAATACAGCCAGTTTATTACCACCGGTAATGTCGTCGGCATGGTGGTTCACGCTTTTCTCGTCGTTCTTCGCGAAGGTGTGGAGACCGTCTTTTTCTTCGCCGCGATTACGGGCGGAGACATCGGCAAAGCCATGCAGACATGGGGTTCATTTGCCGGTATCCTTCTGGCTGCTGTCGTGACCTACTTCTTTTTCAAAGGTACGATGCGGATTCAGCTCAAGACGTTCTTCAAGATTACGGGTGTATTTATCGTTTTGATCGCCGCAGGATTATTCGTCCAGGGGTTTTCCATCCTTCAGGACATGCATGTCATCGGCTCTGTGGCGCCGCAATTGTATGATCTGACGTGGTTTATGCCGGAGCATCCCATCGATGAAGAACATTACATCCGGGATCACGGTCAAGAACCGCTCATTTCCGGGCAGGTCGGTATTTTCCTGAAGGCGCTGTTCGGGTACTCGTCCTCACCTTCGCTCGAAGAGTTCTTGATTTATTGGGGATATTTCCTGGTATTGTATTTGCTGCTGCGCGGTCGCGGAGAGCACAAACCTGAACTGCCGCAAGGGAAGACACGTGAACAGACTGTACAGACAAAGGAAGTAAAAGCATGAAGATATTAATTACAGGGGGAGCCGGTTTTATCGGCTCCCATGTCGTGGAAAAACTTCACGATCATCAGGTTCTCATCGTGGATTCACTCGACCCCTACTATGATCCCAAATGGAAAAAGGAGCGCCTGAACAAGCTGTTGAAGTTGCCGCATGTGCAATGGCGCCATGTCGATATCCTTACCTTTTCGGAGTTGGAAAAGGTATTTCATTTTTTTCAGCCTGATCGCGTGATTCACCTCGCTGCCATGCCGGGGGTTCAACCGTCGCTTGTCCATCCTGCCAAGTACGTGGACGTGGATGTGAAGGGGTCGGTTCATGTGCTTTCCCTGGCTGCTCAGTTCGGAGTATCCCGGTTTGTCTTTGCTTCCTCTTCCTCCGTATACGGACCGGCTGTCAATCGTCCTTGCCGGGAGGATGATGAGCTGCGACCTGTCTCGCCTTATGCCGCAGCGAAGGCAGCGGCCGAGATGTACTGCCGCACCTATCAGAGGCTGTATCATCTGCCTGTGACGATCGTTCGCCCGTTTACGGTGTACGGCCCCGAGCAACGACCGGACATGGCTCTCTGGAAATTTGTCATGAAGATGATGAATGGAGAACCGATTACCTTGTACCGGGGCGCAATGGGACGAGACTACACCTATGTGTCAGATATTGCCGACGGCATTGTCCGCGCCTGCTTTCGTCCCCAAGCTGTGAATCGAACCTATAACCTGGGGAATGGGTGCGTGGTTCCGTTGGAGAAACTGGTGGCAGAACTGGAGAAGGCAATAGGCAAACGTGCCGTGATTGAGTGGAGAGACCTTCCTGCTGGCGATGTGCCGCTCACGTGGGCTGACACGACCCGTGCCGAGCAGGAGCTGGAATTTCGGGCACAGGTATCGCTTTCAGAGGGAATCCGGTTGTTTGCTGACTGGTTTTGGGAGGAAGGAGTGAAGAGATGAAGAAGGCTTCCGCAATCGAGGTTGTCATGGCACGATGCTGGAATGTCTTGAACGAAGGCAAGACATTCACGCCCGTGTTTGTGCTTGGCGTTTTTTTGATGTACCACGCGACGGATCTGCAGGCAGCGTCCTTTTTCCATGCTTTTGTATACATGCTGCCTGTTTTTGTGGTGTATTATTTGTTTGATTTTCCGCTTCATCTGCGCTGGTTTTTGTTGGTTCCCCTGCTTGCGGGCGGCATCCTGTTTGGTGTAATGGATGGGAATCTCATCTGGTTTGCGCTTGGTATGTACGTGTTTTTTACGGTCTTTTTCTGGGGAACGCTTTATTATCACCTGCGGATCGGGACCACCTGGTGGAACTTTTTGCGGATATGGCGGCTCTTTTTGATCAACAGTGATTCGACGAGCGGCAATGTACTGGAGCAGGTACCGAAATTCACCCTGCAATTGATCCTGTTTACGGCGCTTTATCAGGCGGAACCGGGGGGAGGAACGGGAGGAAAGGTACTCGTTTTCACGATCATATTGGCCGTTTACGCGTACCTGGTTCATCGTTTCCTGTTTAACTGGAAGCCCAAGGAGTATCCGCATTATGTCACGCCAAATGAGCTTCCTGAAAAACCCCTGGCCAAGCGAGTGGTGATCGTGGTGATTGACGGTTGCCGAAAGGACAAGCTGTATCAGGCGGATGCGCCATTCCTTCATCAACTCATGCGGGAAGGTACAGTTTATGAGACGATGGAGACGATCTATCCAGCCCGGACCGTGACATGCTTCTCCTCCATGTTCACAGGTACGTATCCACGGGAGCACGGTATCCGATCCAACATGGTGTGGAGCCTTGGGGTGAAGGTGGAGAGTATTTTCGATGTGTTGAAGAAGCAAGGGAAAAAAGGCATTCTGTTCGGCTGCGCCCATCTGATTGATGCCTTCGGCGATGACGTGGAGAGTTTCACGGCTGTTTCTCACAACGATATCGTTGACTACAAGATTATGAATCAGGCAAAAGTGATCTATGAACGAGAACAACCGGATCTGTTTATCGTCCAGATGATTGCCGTCGATCAAACGGGGCACAGCCGGGGGGTGCATTACCCCGAATATCTGCAAAAGATTCACGAAGCGGACAAGTTAATCGCAGACTTCCACTCCTGGCTGGGAGAGCGCGGGCTTTTGGATGATACGGCGTTTATTGTCATGGCTGACCACGGACAAGGAAACGGGATTGGCGGACATGGGCATCTCGATGAAGGAGAGCGATTCGTTCCTTTCATGATGCATGGTCCCATGATCAAGCAGGGACAACGAGTAAACGAGTTCCGCAGCATCGTATCTGTCGCTGCCACGATCAGCGCGCTCTTGGGTGTCCCGATTCCAGACCATGCGAGAGGACCAGTATTACACGAAGCGTTTGTACAGGATGGTGGAACACAGCATGAAAAAACTGATCATCGTCATCCCCGCATTTAACGAGGAAGAATCGATTGCCCGTGTGATCGGCAAGGTACCCAGACATTTTCAGCATGATGTCCAGGTGGAAGTGTTGGTGGTAAACGATGGCTCGACGGATCGGACAGAGGAAGTGGCCAAGGCAGCAGGAGTAGAGCACATCCTTCGCTTTTCCACCAATCGGGGATTGGGTGCAGCGGTACGAGCAGGTCTGAAGAAAGCCTATGAATTGGGCGCGGATTTGGCAGTGATGATCGATGCGGACGACGAGTACCCGGCGGACCATATCCCGCGTGTGGTTGCCCCGATTCTTGACGGCCAGGCAGACTATGTATTGGCCTCCCGCTTCATGCGACGGGTCAAAGGCATGAAGCTGCACAGGAGGCTGGGAAACTATTTTTTCACCGCATTGCAGGTCATCCTTTTGCGTCAATGGATCACGGACGGACAGACAGGCTTTCGCGCCTTTTCCCGATCAGTCCTTAGGGACCTGGAGATCATTCACGATTACAATTACGCCCAAGTGATGACGATGAATATTTTGCGTAAGGGATACCGCTTGCGTGAAGTGGATATCCCCTATAAAGTCCGTCAGACCGGGGAGTCATTTATCACCTTCAAAGGGTATGTGACCAACGTATTCCCTGCGATCTGGCGCGAATGGAGAAGGCAATAGCAAACTTGTCGCTCGTCAAACCCTTGAGAAATCAAGGGTTTTTTGCTGTTGTCGATCATTTAACAAAAAACCCCGGGATTAACCAGGGGACGGTTGAGCGGTTGCCGCATCATGGTAATCCGTCATATCAGCGCAAGCCAGTTTATGCTGTTCATAAGGAATTGTGAGGGAAAATGGTTACCCCCTTTATGAACATCCAGCGTGACCGCAAAAAAATCGTTATGAAGTTTGACATACTCCAAAGAAAAAGCGCAAATTCGCCAGCCGCAACGTGAAGTTAACCGTACGACCGTCACAATTGAGTATCGATAAAGTATTTACGAAAACGATCCCGTTGGCTTGTAGAACACAGTAAACGGTGACACGCTGCCAACAGCACATGACCAGCCGTTCTGATCACAGCAACCGCCTCCGCTAGTCCAGGGCCCTCCCCACCATATTGGAGGGGCCATATGCAGCAACTGAGTTTTGGGGATGTTCCTGCAGAAGTTGGAACGCAAAATGAAACAAAAAGCCGTAGAAGCTGTCTTGGCCACGTACTAAGTTGTGCCTCATTTTATGGGGTTTCAAATTGTAAACAAACTTCCTAATTGCCATGTAGACGAGGGAGTTCACATGTGTAATGTAAAGAGGGAACAAAAGGTACCTAACTTCTATAGCAACTGAGCTGCTTAAAGCCGAAAATATATGCGATATGGTTTCTTTTTTCGTGGTTACAGCGTGACTATATGCATACTAGTTTTCGCAAAAACAGTTTTTTGAGATAGGTGATACACCTGTAGGAGCATTGGACCTAACTTTGTTTCAAGCACTAGAGGATTTTCAAAAATAGGTTTTAATCATTCAAGTCCTAGAGAATGTTTACTAGGACTTGAAGTGGTTGAAATCATTATCCTTTTTTTAACGATTCCACAAAAATAAGTTACTTACACAGAGAAATATGCACAAGATAAATAGAATGAATATTGTTGAATTTGATGATTTACAGTCTGGATATTCATCGAAATATATGGTATTTATGGTGTAGGAAAAAAGTCTCAATTGTTACGTTATATAAAAAAGTAAATTGCAATAGACTATATTGGTGATTTCTGTACATTTGGGTGTAATGGCATGAGGTGTTTAGGGCAAGTTAGTAGTTGACGGGGGTATAGTGAAAATGAATGAATTTGTAACCTATTTAGATCAGTATAATGTCTTATCTCCCAATCACGCTAAGATCTATGATGAATATACAGATTCAAAGGCCTCTTTTCAATTTAAAATTAAAACTAATATTGAAGATTTTATCATTAAGTTGTTTGATAAAAATCCAAGAAGTCTAATTTTGACTGGAAATGCCGGTGACGGAAAAACACGTCTATGTCGTACTGTTTACGAAACGTTTTCTGGTCAAACTCTGACTGAATGGCCCGAGTGTGGAATAGTTGATGTTCCTTATGAAAATGGTTGCATACGCATCGTTAAAGATTTATCGGAATTAAAGGAAGACATCATTTTTAAAGAGTTGCACTCTCTTCAGGATCAAGTATTAAGCGATCACTCAAATCGAGTGTATTACTTAATTGCTGCCAATGAGGGGAAGTTAACGAAATCTTTAATAAGTCATCCAGAACTGCAACAGCTGAGTCGAATGGTATCTAATCGTTTTTCATCACATGAACATAATGATGACCAATTACATTTAATTAATCTTCAAGATGTAACATCATCCATTTATGCAAAAAGAATATTAGACGAATGGAATAAAAATGAGAATTGGAATGCTTGTAAAAAATGTCCAAAGCAAACACAATGTATCATTTATCTAAATCACGTTCGGACTTCAGTTGATCAGATTAAAGAGCGCTTAGTTGAGCAATACCGACTGTTGGATTGTCTGGGAATCCACGTGACCATGCGAGAGATATTGATTCATATAAGTTATGTTTTGACGGGAGGACTGACCTGCCAAGATATATTAAATGCATCTTATAAGAATTTAGAGGTCCTCGCTAATTATGTCTATTACGAAAACTTTTATGGGTTACATATGCCGGATGTTAGCTCAGGTGAATTGGGTGCAATTCGTCATTTTCGTTATTTTGATCCCGGTAACACCTCCGTTTCCATTGTTGATGATTTTATTTTAAACGGAGATATGAGTGGGGATGAACAAATCGAAAGTTTACATAGTCAAATATTTAATAATGACTTAGACATGCTATTTGGTTTTTATAAAAAACATATTAATTTGTATCGTACTCATCATCGGGAGGATGAACAAAAATTTTTATTTAATTACATGCCTCGATTTCGTAGGAAGTATTTCTTTGAAATTGGTCCGCAAGTTAATGATACGCGTGAGTTATTAATACCTTATCGGTACTTCTATCGTTATCTAAAAGCTTTGAATGATAAACAAACGCAATACAATATTAGAAAAGATCTTATTACCGGATTGAATCGAATATTTTCTAAAAGGTTGGTTTCCAAAAGGGAAACCCAATTACTAGTGGTCAATGAACATCTAATGATTCATCAAGCTATTTCACTTTCATCGTTAAAAATAATAGAAATGAAGGGACGTGACGACATAGATTTTCTGCCATCTAAGTTCATTTTACAGGTGAACGGCTGCAATCTAGAAGTTCAATTACCGGTTTTCGAGTATTTGCTTCGAATAGCAAACGGTGGCCTATTTGTCACATTAAAACAAGATGTTGAAATCTTAATTAATACGTTTAAAAACGAGTTAATTAAGAACAGTGACGTAGATGAATATCAATTGACAGTTCTTGCTTTGAATAACGAAACAGGTGAATTTGTACCCCATATAATCGACTTACCGTAATACTAGAATTTTTATTTGGGAGGGGAATCAATGGGGCTTAACCAATCAAATCATTCTATTGATAAATTTACTTCGCAACTTTCCGCCCATATATGGGGGCACCGGTTTAAGGAGGGACAAAGGGGACCAGAATATGTTCTCGAGTTTTTAAATGTACTTTATGGAACGGACTATAATTTTGATGCCATTGAGTATAAACAACGTAAATCGGTAAGTTTGCGAAAATTTATCTTTCAAGGAGTAAAGGAGGGCAGCGTTCGTGACATTGTCACACTACAGGATGCGGAACTTGAAAAGTTAAAAGAGACGTTTCCTGATGAGAATAATTTAACTGTTCTCCGAAAGTTCTTAAGAAGTTTAGAAGTAGAGCTTTATAATTTGAACGGTGAAGAAGCAGATCGATCATGGTATGCTCGGACATTGTATCCGCTTCATGAGTCATTATTGTTTTTTGAGCTTCGAAAAAAAGAGTCTTCACAAATGATGATTGAACGAAACTTTTTTGCTCGTGGTGGAGAATTATATTTTTTAATGCTTGCATATGGAACCGAAGAGAATGATGGACAACGTCGGTTCATTGAGGAAAGATTTCGAGAACTTTTGAATAAAAACAAAATGATCTATCGTGTAGTGGAAAGTATTCAAAGTTCATTAGGAGAAAAAGAAGGTCATGTGGATGATAAATTCTCCAAACTTAGGTCAAGTATTCAAAACGAAGAGAATGTTCCGTACCTTCCAGATACGAGGATGCCAATATTTAAAGATTTCGCCGATGAATTAGCTCTATTGCTTCAGAACGATGTAGAAATTTATGAATTATTCCGGTTGCTAGTAAGCCTTGTGTGTTTTCAGTTGACAAGATATATGCATGTAAGAGCCCAAGACGTTGGAGATAATAATTTGCTTTATTTCTTTGATTGTTTAGATGGACTTAATACACATGTGACCCAGTTATCTGCTCAGACATTTAAAGAGCATGAAAACCTTATTAAGAAGCGGTTTGAAAAGGAATTTGAAAGAAAGTATCGGGAAGCTATTGGTAATACAGATTCAGTAAACGAAAAATTAATTGAATGGAAAAACGATACTGATGCGTTTTTCAAGCGCCTTGGTTTGGACAAGCTTAGGACTGCAAAAAAAGTGATTGAATCAGTTCTAAAATCGTGCGATTCGGAAAATGATCTGTACGGCCGCCTATACGATGTAGTTAAAGATGTTGTTTCAAACAGATTAAAAAAGGATCAGCTAAATATTACAAGAGTTTTAACTAGAGATGGTGGGCTTGCAACATATCGCAGGGGCTCAGGAGTGAATTATAGATATACAATTTCAGATACGTTTATTCAATCACTTGTTTTTACTATGGTTGGGCCAGGTAACAAAATGGAATTTCACGCTTTTTTGGATCAAATCTACCAACGATTTGGAGTTGTAATTGGGGAAGTTCAAGCTCGTCAAAGCGGATTATACGAAAGGTCAAGACTAAATGTCCGATACTTTCAGGAAAACGAGAAAGCCCTGCGTGAGAAACTGCGTCGCAATGGCTTATTAGTGGAATATTCCGATGCTACTGCTATGATTCGAAACCCATATTCTCCAGTAAAACGGATGGAGGAAGTAGGATATGCTTGACATGTACCAATTATTAGGACAGTGGACCACAGAGCTTATAATTAAATACTTTCAAAAACAAAAGCAAAATAATGCAGATAAACTATTTATCAAAATAACAGGAATACATCCATCTGCAGTTCACGGTTTATTGTATTGGATGGAAAAAAGGGAGGATGATCTAAGGAAATTTTATCAACCAATTATCCGCACCATATCTCAAATTGAACAATTCTCTCATTTTGCATGTAAGCAACACGAAACGACCACATGGTTGAGAAACAACACTAAACATCAGCAAGCTCTGTTACTTATTCTAAATGATATGTCTACTGAAGCTCAAAGCCTCGAGAACATCTTTTCCATCGACGAAGCACGTTTACTCAGTAAAGAGGGATTAGAAGTTCTGATGGAACTTTTAGTTCAACAGTATGAAATTTATCCTCAAGAAGCCGAGAAACTCATTGACTTTTTTGAGTTATATAAACAAGTAGCTGATCCTCAGCTTCAACACGTGCTGGCATTTACTTATTCAATTATTTCGGACGAGAAGTCTAAATCGATTATTGATCGTATTCAAAGCAATCTACCCAAATTGCAATTATTTGTTGATACCAGACTTACAATCCAAAAATCTTCTTTAGGGCGACTCAAAAAAAATTACTATTTGTCTCGGTTACAGCAAGAAGGGAGAGAGTTAGATACAGACAAATTAATTGACCGCGTTTACGAATTTTTGGAAGCGGAACAAAGTAATAATTTCAATGATGATATTTGGGAAAAGGCAACTCCAGAAACTCTTCGTGATCAAGCATTAAGCTTTATACACCGACAAAGTAATGAATTATTGTCTTATGAATATGATTTTGTAAGTAAGCTGTTCACATTCAAAGCAAGAAAGAAAAAGCTTGATGCTGAAGTTGCTGAATTTACCGAACAGCTAAATCTAAATGAATCACAGAAACAATTGGTTCAAGAAGTCATTGAAGACATCAAGAGTGAAGAACAAATAGAGTCAATTCAGACATTCATGGAGGAGTTTTCTGAAGAGCTAAATACAGCACCAGCTTTGCAGAAAAAGTTAACCCGTTTTATAGAGAAAGTTCGAAATCCGCATGTTTATACAGACTGGTTACAAGGATTGATTTGCGAAAGTTTTTCACTATTAGAAGAGAATCTTTCTGAAAGCACATCTGATAACTGGTGTTTTGAATTAACCATTATTGGTGATGTACCAAAGGGGAGTAAAGATTTATTAAAGTTTTATCTGAAAAATATTACACGATATATTCCTCTTATTAAACTTAACTCGGAACATTTGAACCAACTCGAGGAAAGAGATGCAAGATCCAAAGATGATGGTGTCCAATTTGAACTCTCTTTGATTATTGGGGACGAAAGAAACATAAGAAGGTATAAATGGGTAAATTCTAAGCGAAGTGAACTCCGTTCCCTAATTCAAATCTTTCAAGAAAACGGATTTGTTCCGTACATAAAAACTTATGCGGATGAACAGGCCGAAACCATTGATCTCGCGGTTTCAGTACAAGAACAAGTAAAAGAATATGTTACAACAGGCGAAATAAAGCAAGACGATATCCAAGATTTTGTTAACTTTATTAATCGTTTTAATAACTGGATACGGGAGTCATTGGAAAATGGATTAGGTTCGATTTCTATAAACGAATTAGAGAGAGAACTATATCATCTTCTTTTACGCGTGAACCATTCTGTATTGCTATCACGACATATTTTTCAATACATCGGATGTTTAGGAAGCATTGATACATTTACTTGTAAAAAGGGACAAGTTGGTAAACCAATAAAACGAGTATTAACATTACTCAATCCAATACGACTTCTTAGTTTTGTAAAACGGCTAACCTTTATACAAGAAGAGTTACTAAAGTGGAAGGATCCAAATTTTGCTCAATCTATAAGCGTGGAAGAATTAAATGAGTACTTACAATATGTATTTGAGAAGAACTCTGCTCTCGCACCTCAGTATTTTACCGCCGAAGGTTATGATGCTTTTCTACTTGAACAACAAGAATTGTGTGGAGAAGGGACGTTTATTTTAAACGGACATAGCGAAGATACGGAATATTTAATGGATGCGATGGCAGATGAATTGGTAGCTTGTGTAAAAAACTACTTAGAAGTATATCCATATGCGAAAGATTGTTTGGACATATTATTCTTATATTGTCCCCATCCCGAGTACGTAACGCATGCTGTAGAGCTTATATTTAAGCAAACAGATGTTCGGAAAATGAAGATTCTTGTTCATAGTGATAGGGAAGCTGCAAAATTTCATCAATACCTAAATGGATGGATGGCACTGCGTGAAGAATTTATTGTTTCCGATAGTAAAATTCCATTACTGGAAATCCAAGTGATAGGAGAACAAAATGTTAACAAGATTACCGAAGCTATTAATGGTGCGATGAGTGATGTTGACATTGCAATTTTGCTTAACTATTTTGGTCAAAGCAATAACATACAGTACAAATTTGAAAAGGTTTCCGTACAGACTACTGATAATTGGTTTGGTACTATCTGTCAAGAACCATTGAAAAAAGAGGAAGCTGTTAAGCGATTAGCTATTGTCAGTGAGCAGTTGCCTGAGGTGATGCAACAATTTTATAAGTTGCAATATACATTGCATACACAACAAATTTTACCTGCGAATGAGGATTATCTTCTGAAAAGTATCGTTTCTATATCTAGTCAGGAAGATATGTATCTGATTAATTATATTCACGGAAAAGCTAATTGGTCTTTGATAATTGATCGGTTTATGGATAAGTCGTTGCTTAGGAAAGTCTCATCTAAGGCGCAAATTATCAGATACAAATCAGGAGCAGGTAAACAAAGAAGATATAAATCGATCCTCTCGTCTTCCAAATACATTCGAAAACTAGCTAATCAAACGAACGATCACGATTACTATGATCGTTTGTACCATAAATATGTTGCGTTATTAAAGAATCAGGATATTGAACGGGACATTATAATTCGAGCCATTGATCGGGTAAAGGACATTTCTGGTGGCGTTGTCATGAAAGCTATCGGTCCGGGTAAATTCGCACATGAACTTTTAGGGTTGTACCTGGCTTGTGAGGCACGTGCAGAAAATGACAATGGTTTACAGGTTTGGGCACTTTGCGATGAATTACCCTGGTTCCAAAAAAATCAACGGCGTCCAGATGTTATTCGAATCAATATTTACCCATCCGAAAATGGTATTTCAATTCAATTTGAGCTAATTGAGATTAAATTTATTAACCATACGCTATTAGATAAGGAACGTTATGATGCAATTAAGCAAATTAAGGCCGGTAATGAACAATACAAGCGCCTGGTTAATTTGTCTGAGCTAAGAATTAGTGCTGAATATTGGCGCAAAGAATTGGTTCGATATTTGGTCGAGCTGAGTACCTACTCTGTTTCCGATGCACATTTATTAAAGACGTTACAACAATTACCTTTGGAACGAATTCATACTACTGTTTCAGGTTCGATTGATATCTATGTGTATACTTCAAATTTAGTGGATTATCCGTTTGCTACCAGTATGATTGATGGAAAGGTTTCTGAACAGCAAGCGGAAGACACAGTAACGAATATATACAATCGTTCATACATTTTGAGAGCTTTGGGGGCTAAGCAAGAAAATGTCGTGCCTGAATATCTAGAGCTACAAGAACAAAATAATGAATTTGGTAGAGATAAAGTTGATCAAGATGTGATTTTAAAAGAAGATAATACGTCAGTATTCGATCTGGTAGCTGTAACAAAAGAAGAAGCTGTTGAGACCTTACAAGATGAGATTGAGTTAACAGAGATGAATGAAGTAGCATTGTATCCTGAACAATCTGCGTTACAGAACTTGCAGCTAACATACGATGATGAGGAGGATAATATAGCAGAACTTGCTGAACGTTACGCCAAAAAATTGCGAGTCAATTTTGATGCGAATGGAATACCGATTCGTGTACGAGAGACAATTATTGGTTCGAGTGTTATTCGAATGCTTGTGGACATCCCGAGTAATTTGTCCGTGAATAAAATCAAACATAAGGCCGACGATGTCCAATTGTGGCTGCAATTAAACTCCAGTCCACATATTTTTATAAATAATAGAGGATTAAACATTGATATTAATCGCGAAAAGCCACAAACTATCTATTTTGAAAAGTTTATGGCCTTGGTTCGAGAGCAGTTTACTTTAGAAAAAGTTAGATTATCAGGTCGCATGGTTGCACCTTTGGGTGTTGGTCCTCTTAATGACATAATTTATTTTGACTTCGCGAACTCTGAGACGGCACATCTATTAATTGGAGGCCAAACAGGTAGCGGAAAGAGTGTTACGATCAACTCTATAATTCTATCTATTATGTGTTTGTATACCCAAGAAAATGTAAGATTTATATTTATTGACCCCAAAAAAGTAGAATTTAGCATATTTGAAAGATGTGCTCATACAAGAGCGGTTTTAACTGACTTAAGGGAAGCAGTAGATATGTTGGAGCAAGTAGTTCAAGAGATGGAACAGCGCTATGAAATGTTTAAAAACGAATATGTTACAAGTATCGATCAATATATTGAAGCAACAAATAGTTCTTTACCACGTATGATCGTGATTTTTGATGAGTTCGCTGATTTTATGTTACAAGACGCTGCCTTAAAGAAGAGAGTAGAAAATGCTATTGAACGTCTTGGCAATAAAGCGCGTGCAGCTGGTATTCATCTCCTTGTTTGTACCCAGAATCCAAAGGCGGATATTATACCAACCAACATTCGCAATAACTTTGGCGCACGATTAGCTCTAAAAATGGCAGATCACAATGCATCGGGAGTAATTTTGGATGAAGAAGGGGCGGAGAAATTAGGTGGTAAAGGTGATTTTTTAGCAAAAATAACATCAGGGCAAGTGTTGCGTGGTAAAAGTCCCTTCCTAACAACTACTGTTAAACGAGCGTTATTGCAACATTTTAGTTCAAAGACATTGACAACATAAGAGAAAGGCTGTCGAGACGATGGGATTTGGTCAGCATCAAAGTTTTCACCTTCGTGTAAACTGGTTATCAAAAGCAGCGAAGATGGTTAATCAAGACCCACGCTTTTTCTTTGATGATTTTGGTTTCGAAAAAATAGGCTTAGGCCGCAACATGTTTAAGTCACTGAAATTTTGGGCATTAGCAACAAACATTATTAGAGAAAATAAGGTTTCAAGCAAATATGTTATACACGAATTAACAGAATTTGGGCAGCTATTTTATAAGTATGACCGTTTTATACGATTACCTCTAACGCGGGCTTTGCTACATTATTTTTTAATTTCTCGAAAGGATTTGGCTACAAGTTGGTATTGGTTTTTTAATGAATTCTCTATGGGAACAAGTACAACACAAGAACTTCAAGAACAATTGAGAAACTGGGCGTCGATGATTTCTAGACGCCCGGTTTCAGACAGTTCCATTCGACGCGATATTGAATGCATAAAACAAGTTTATACTATTGGGACAGTCCAGTTTGCCGATCCAGAAGAGGTTATCGCAAGTCCATTGTCGTCTTTGGGGCTTATAGAAGAACATCGTGGTGTGTGGATGAAAAGTCAACCAAAATTAGAACGGATCGGTTTAGATGCATTGTATTTTTTGTTACTAGACTGGTGTTTTAAATCGAATTCATTCAGTGTCACGCTGGATGAATTGCAACTTAGAAGTGGTTTGTGGGGAAAAATATTTAATTTGTCGATTAATCAAATGTTACAAGTTATCGAACAAATGGAAGCGGACGATTTCTATGAAATCAAGTTTGTAAGAACAAATCAGATTTATGAGCTTCATATCCCTTCAATTGATAGATATAACTTCTTGGAAATGGCGTACCAGAGGAGAGTGACGCTGTAAGTGAAGACCTTCAAATCAAGCATTCATTTGCAATTAGATCTCCAAAATCCAAATTTAGTTGACTACTATATCCTAACACCTTCCCATTCCCAAATTTTTCGGGGAATAATTGAAGGCTTGCAAACTGAAAACGGAATGCATTCTCATTTTGTGATAGGCCCTTATGGTACCGGAAAATCCTTGTTATCAGTTCTGCTTATCAATTGGCTTATTGGAGGGTTGTCTCACGAAAATAGTAATCGATTAATAGAACAAGCTCAATCAATTGATCCAGAACTATGTCAATGGTTAAAAGCGAAGACTAAGGTTCGCTACATACCTGTTATTCTTAGTGGAAATAGAGGGAATTTTAAACAAGCTATACTATCGGCCATAATGAAAGCATTACGAGAGCACCAAATCGAAATCAATGTTTTCAGCGAGGTCAGGACTATTCAACGTGTCATTCAAAAGTGGGAAAAAGAATTTCCTGTAACCTATAATCGTTTTTGTCAATATGTATCTAGTTTGGGTTACTCTGTAAATGATTGGCTTTATGCTATACAGCGATATGACGAAAAATTGATCGAAGGTTTTAAAGTAATCTACTCTGAACTAAGCGCAGGGGCCGTTTTTGTTAGCGATTTTGACGGTCCTATGGTTGAACATCTACAGCATTTATTAGATGAATTACGAGATAGAGGACTTGGGCTGTTTATTGTCTATGACGAATTTGGACGTTTACTACAGTCAATTTCTAATTCTCGTGTGTTAGATACAATGCAAGATTTACAAGAGATGGCTGAACTGGCCAACAGTCGAGATAACTTTCATGTTGTGTTTATTGGACATAAAAACATACGATATTATTCTCTCGCGCATAGTGAATGGATTCAAGCTGAGTTTGAGAAGGTTGAAAAACGATTTCGAATATATCCGGTAGAGACAGATTCTGCTACTTTTTTACGACTAGCACAACAGGCCATTGCAACTATCAATAAAGAAGATGTTGATACAGCACTCGTTGAAGAAATCGTAAGAAATACGCTACAGTATTCGCTGTTTCCAGAAATGTCTCCTTATCAAGTTGAACAGCATGTTATTTGTAACATGTATCCATTGCACCCGGTTTCTGTTTTTTTACTTCCATTACTTTCACATGTTTTGGGACAGAATGAACGGACGATGTTCTCATTCTTTGAAAGTAGAGACCCTTATTCTTTACTTCATCACATTAATACCGATCAAGGTTATTACTTTGCTGACAAGCTATTCTTGTATTTTTTTCAAGGAGAAAGTGGCGGTCCAATACCTGAAGTTGCACTGTACAATAAACTCGTTTCTGTTACTTCTGATACGAATATAGTAATGCATCGTATTTTGAAGCTTATGACACTTTGGAATATCGTAAACGCGAGATCCAAGCAGTCATTAACAACTGAATTTATGGCCTATGCTTTAGGAATCGAGTTTTCCGAAATAGAAAAAGTCTTGAACGAAATGGTTAGATTAAAAGTCGTTAGATTTAATAAAATACTAGGCCAGTGGGAACTTGTAGAAGGTAGTTCACTTGATTTAGAATCACTCATCAATCAACGAATTCAAACTTGTGCCATGAGTAGTAAGAAAAAAGGTGAAATTTTAGAACATGTTCTAGAAAATCGATATGTATTGGCACAAGAATATAATGATGAAAAAAGTATGACCCGTTACGCTCGGGTTTGCTGGATTTGGGCTACAGAATTGCTTAACGGTAGTATCAAACAAGATAGTCAATCTAATGCTGATGGGTACATATATTACATCTTGTTAGATCATTTAGAACAGAAAGAGGCCATACAGGAAAAATTAAAAGATAGTACTACTATGCCTTTGAAAGGAATATTTTGTGTTCCAAACTTTACAATACGCGACATTGAGCAATTTCTTTATCGTTATGAAGCGTTAGAGAAAATGCTACAAGACCCATCTCTCTCAGCAGAAGATAATCGAGTTCGATTCGAACTCACTCATCTGATGCAGGAGACTGTTCATTTTATACGCAAGTTTTCTCGACGTTATCAACAATTTGATGAAACGTTGAGGTGGTGGAAGAACCAAGAAAAAATCTATGTGCATTCGCAAGCACATTTGGAACATTTTGTTTCAGAATTAATGTTTGAACTTTACCCAGATACACCTGAAATACGAAATGAGTCGTTTAACCGTAACCAAATCACGCATGTTCAAAAGAGAGCGGCAATAGATGTGGTAAATAGGTTGATTTCCTGCCCTTATGAGCCGAACCTTGCTATTGAAGGATTCGGGCCTAACTATTTGATTTACACTAGTGTTTTAAAAAACCATGGTTATAAGGTAAGTACGGATGGCATCATTCAATTCACTTCGCTTTCATTAGAGAAACTTCGAAACTGTCTAATTCAGTATTTAAAACAAAATCCAAAGGGGCGTTTAAACAAAGTTGTACAATTGTTCTCTGATTCTCCGTTCGGTATTAGGAAACCGATCATCCCTTTGTTGTGCGTTGCATTGTTAAGAGATTATTGGGATCAACTAATCTTTTATTCTTACGGTATGCATGTTCCTCATTTAAGAGGAGAAGTTATCTTCGAAATGTTCGAGCGCGCTGAAGACTACGAATACATTTTTATTGAGATTAGACCCGAACATCGAAGTGTGCTAGAAAGCATTGGACATTTATTTGAAATTGATAAGGAATCCAATCACCTCACTGTTGTAGCAGATATAATGGTAAAATGGTTACGTTCCTTACCAAAATTTACACAAGTGACTAACCAGATGTCTGAAGATGCGATTCAATTTAAATCAATCATTCGAGCTGGAGAAATCGATCCTTTCCGTCTTATTGAACAATTAATGGATTTGCAAGATCGTTTGGATGCAATAAAAAGCGAAATTGAAACATTTATGGAAACGAATCGCTTGGAGTTAACCCAAACTCTACTGGAGATGACAGGCTATCAGTCTTTTGAAATGCTATTAGATGCTATTGGGAAAACAGTGATTGATTCGGTAGAGATGAACAGCAAACTTGTTACTTTGTCGATTGAGAGAGCAAAGGATCGGGGGATTGATGAGATTGCGGAACATTTAGTAGGTGTTCATCGAAGCGAATGGTCTGATACTACTCAATCAATGTTTTTAAAACAATTTAAGCATGAGTGGGAGCTTTTAACGATACGGACCGGACGGGCTAAAAACGAATTTTTGCTTGAACAGGCGGCAGCGTACATAGGCACTATGCACCCTATAGAGCTATCCAAGAAGTCACAGCTTTTGTATGCAAATATTAAAAATATGTTAAAGTACGCTGGACGCGATATAACAGAGCAAGAATTAAAATATCTTTTATGGAAACTATTACAAGAAATCTAAAGGAGTAAGTACTAATGAAGAGAAAACCTGTACACGTCTCAATGTTCAGTGGGGGTGCCTCTTCGGCCTTCGTTGCATACCATATGGTTCAAACGTTTGGGAAAGAAAACTGCATTCTGTTCTTTACGAATACCTTATGGGAACATGAAGATAATTATCGTTTTATGCACGAAGTTGCAGACTATATTGGATTAGAAATTACGTACCGAACGGATGGTAGAACTCCAGAGGAAGTATTCTATGATTACCGATATATGGGTAATTCCCGATTGGCAAAGTGCTCTGAAGAATTAAAAGTGCGACAAACAGTAATATTTATAGAAGAACTGCGTTCTGATCATGGACTAGAACCAATCCTTTACTTTGGGATTGGTCGCCATGAACAACATCGAGCGGAAAATTTAAAGCAATTTTATGAACATTACCCATTGGAACCTGTTGAAACCCGTTTCCCATTGATTACAACTTTTAAGGAAGAAGTAAATGTTAAGCAAATCATCGAGGAGGAGTGGGGAATTCGTTTACCGGAAATGTATAAATTAGGATTTGCGCATGCCAATTGTGGTGGGCGATGCGTCCGAGGGGGATTTAGGCATTATGCTCAACTTTACAAGATTTGGCCTGATGTATTTTATGAACAGGAAGAGATGGAGGAACGTTTTCGACAGACTTTTAATAAGGACGTATCAATCCTCAAACGAAATGGAGGACCATTCACATTAAGGCAATTCCGTGAGTTATTGGAACGTGAAGGAGTAGATAAATACCTTTGCCAAGAGGAAGATACTGTACCATGCGTATGCACAGTGTAAATTTTGTTAGTTAAAAATAAATATAAATTAGGTATAAAAACCATCTGTTAAAGCATACTGATTAGTATTAATAAGTATGGAGTGCTGATCAGTATGTCTGTTCCATATTTAATTGATAGCTGTTCATTGAGTGGGAAAACTGTGCTTATCGCGTATCATATCCCGAAACAATGTGTTTCCGTGCGGGATGCTACCACAAGAAGAGTTATTGCCTATGTTAATGATATATTTTTAAATTCTGCTACGTTTATTGTCTATCCTAAAGGACGTGAAAGAGTACTCAAAGAACGAAGAAAAAATGTTCATGCTTTCATTCGAGGTACAGTTTGTTGTAAGGAAGAAATAGGAAATGACCTGCCGTGGAAAAAGGCGTACTATAATCCTTATGTAACTGAGACTTTTATTGATAAAATAACCTTGGAGCCATTAACCAGGGCTACACTTATATATTGTATTGGAAAGAGCGTTTATTATTTACATTAATTAACGCTTTCAAGCGAAATTCTGTGAATATAGTGCTAGAACACAGTAAACTGATATAACTACAACATCTGGTGTAATGGTATTAAGAAACAAATTACCCTTGAGATATTCAAGAGTTCATGGTGTAGACAAAGTGTCAAAGGCACAAGGTCTACACTATTTTTGTGTCGAATAACGAAACTGCAGGATAATAATTGATCTAGGTTCACTAGAATGAGAAACTCAAATATACCCCCTTCGAAAATAGTCAGACGAGCCAAGCTGGCTAATAGACGGTGGCTATGTCGGCAAGAAGCAGGCGAACTCCACCATCATCCTTTTCTCACCCTGGAAAAACGTGAGAGTTTGACAGGAGGCGGAACAAATGAAGATTGACCGGCTGGACCATTTTGTCTTGACCGTCAAGGATATCGATGCGACGGTCCGTTTTTACACGACAATATTGGGAATGGAAGAGGTCACGTTTGGCAACGGCAGGAAGGCGCTGCAGTTCGGGCAGCAGAAAATCAATCTGCATGAGGCGGGCAAGGAGTTTGAACCGAAAGCGCTGCACCCGACCCCGGGGTCAGCCGATGTGTGCTTTATCACCGAGACGCCGCTTGACGAGGTGATCCGCCACATTGTGTCGCACGGCGGGCAGATCGTTGAAGGACCGGTGCGACGGACGGGAGCGACAGGGCCGATCCTCTCTGTCTACCTGCGCGATCCCGACCAGAATTTGATCGAGATTGCCAACTACGTCGGCGAAGAAAAGTAGCTCATCGATTTGACCGATTCGGACAAGAGCAGAAACATCAGGGTAATTCTCTTTGGAATCAGAGAAATCCCTGATGTTTTTTTGTTTACAGTTGCGGGCGGCCAGAAATGGTGAGGGAGATGATTTGTGATCCTAAAGTAGGAGGTTATCCCAAGTAGTTTTTATGTGAAACACCCTGATTTACGTACGTACATGCTAGTGATATTGAATTGTTGGGGCCAATGATCTACTATTATTGAAACTATTGGTGTAAAATTTTACTAGATCATGTCGTTTTTTGTGGAGTGACTGCGATGAATTTACGAGATAAGTCCCAAAGTAAAATGGTAGACGTTTTCAAGACAGGTAAAGAGTATCGTCGACGTGATTTGCATGACATGTATGGCGGCCAACGATACGGTGGGATATCAACACCTTCGAAACACCCTTTTATCATGATCTTCACAGGGGACAGAGGAGAAGAATATGGCTACAAAGATGGCTGGACAGAAAATGGCATATTCCTCTATACCGGT
>NZ_JAGTPT010000013.1:0-120629 GCF_018195675.1 Brevibacillus sp. NL20B1 | reverse complement strand
GGCATAAAGACCCGCAGGTACTTTTGCTGCAACACATCCCTCCGGCAGATTCTCTATGGAACTGACTTGCTTGCCGAAAATCTCTTTTTCTCCGATGGAAAAGTAATAAAAGACATGAGGATTAATCACATGGTCAATCTCTGACAGGACAGGGTCGGGGGCTTCAAAATATTCATCCCAGTCAACCCCCAATCCAATCTCAATCCCTGCGATATAAAATTCGTCCATTTCTACAATGGTTAAGCGCATGTTATCCTCCTTATTTTTTACCAAAAACATGGCAGGAAAGGGCGCAACTGTATATGTTACGCCCTACCATTACTTTAACCCACTCACGAGAAGGAATGATAATCTCCCAATCCATCGCTTTACTTTCAGTATTCAGACTTGTTGAGGCTGCTAATCTAGCAACTCAAGATTACAGATTGCAATACCTTCACTTTTAAAATCTGGATTTTGTTACCACTTGCGCTTATAACATATTTTTACTTTTTCTGTAAACAAATTTTTCCCTCCATCTCAACACTGTCATTCAAAAATGAAAGACAATCATTCAAAAATGAATGAATTTTTGCAATCAGATTCTATTTTTCCAAAAATACAAATTGGTATAATGTTTGCATACTTGAATATAAGCGCGGCACAAATAAAGGAGGATATGTCGATGCAGCATGATTGAATCAGGTTACGAGGTGTTTGACACATACCAACAAGGGGGGAACCACATGTCCCAACAGCAAAGCAACACCTTGCAAAAGAAGTTGAAACCGCGTCATTTGACGATGATCTCGATTGGCGGAGTAATCGGTGCGGGATTGTTTGTCGGCAGCGGTTCGGTGATCAATTCCACAGGTCCAGGCGCCATTCTCTCGTATGCCTTGGCCGGGCTGCTCGTGGTAATGGTCATGCGCATGCTGGGAGAAATGGCTGTCGTCAATCCGGACAGCGGCTCCTTCTCCACCTATGCCCATCAGGCGCTGGGGCCCTGGGCAAGCTATACGATCGGCTGGCTGTACTGGTTTTACTGGGCCATTGTGATTGCCATTGAGGCGACGGCAGGCGGCGCCATCGTTCACGGCTGGATTCCGTCCGTGCCGGTCTGGTTGTTGAGTCTCATTCTGACCGTGTTATTGACCATTACCAACGTGCTGTCCGTGAAGTCGTTCGGCGAATTTGAATACTGGTTTGCCATGATCAAAGTGGTGGCGATCAGCCTGTTCATGTGCATCGGGGCTGCCATTCTGTTCAATCTGATCCCTGCCATCCCCTCGCCGGGATTGACCAACCTCCTGGGACAGGGCGGATTTTTGCCCAATGGCGCTTCGTCCGTATTCGTCAGGATCGTCGTCTGCGTCTTCTCCTTTTTCGGAGCGGAAATCGCCGCCATCGCGGCAGGCGAAACACCCAACCCGGAAAAATCCGTCGTCATCGCCATCAAAAGCGTGATCTGGCGCATTCTGCTCTTCTACATCGGCTCTGTCGCCATTCTGGTGATGCTTCTGCCCTGGAACGCCGCCGACCTGCTGAAGAGCCCGTACGTCACGATGCTGGACATGCTCGGCATCCCGGCAGCCGCGCAAATCATGAACGTGGTCGTGCTCGTCTCCGTTCTGTCCTGCTTGAATTCCGCGCTGTACACCAACTCGCGGATGCTGTATTCCCTGGCGCGCAAAGGAAACGCACCGCGCTCGCTCCTGCAGGTAAACAAAAACGGGGTTCCCGTTCGCGCCGTCCTGGCGAGCACCTTTTTCTCCTATCTCTGCGCGATTTTTCACTTTGTGTCTCCGGACAAGATCTTCCTCTTTCTGGTCAACGCGTCCGGTGCCATCGCCATTCTGGTGTACCTGGTCATCGCCGTGTCGCACGTGCGGCTTAGAAGAAAACTGGAGCGGGAAAATCCGCAGGCCCTCACGCTGAAAATGTGGGCGTTTCCCTATCTCACCTACCTGACCATCGCCGCCATGGTGCTCATTCTGGTGTCGATGCTCTTCATGGAATCCATGCGATCCCAGCTCTACCTGACGATGCTGATCACCGCTCTCGTCGTCGCCTCCTACTTCCTGTTCAAGCGAAAGTCCGCCGCGCTTGCTCATGAAGCTGGCGAAACCGAAGTGGAACACCAAAACCAGAACGCCTCGTAATCCCCCAAAAAATCCGTTAGCGCCCGGAGCGTTAACGGATTTTTTCGCCAGACCGTCGCAGAAGAAAGACAGCTCTTCCCCCACAGAACAAAACAGCCGATACCTGCATGCAGGCATCGGCTCAACCTCTGCTATGAAATTGGCTTGTCGATTGCTACAGGCGATTGAAAATCACCAGTTTGCTTTCCGTCATCTCTTCCACCGCGTACCTGACCCCTTCACGGCCCAACCCGCTTTCCTTGACACCGCCGTACGGCATGTGGTCGACGCGGAAGGTAGGCGTATCGTTGATGAGGACACCGCCCACCTGGAGCTTTTCGGCAGCCTCAAACGCCGTGTGCAGATTCTCCGTGTAGATGCCCGCCTGCAGCCCGTACTTTGAATGATTGACCAGCTCGATGGCTTCCTCGACGGATGCGACCTTGTTGATCAACACCACGGGGGCAAACACTTCCTCGCATGACACTTTCAACGTCGGCGCCGCATCCAGAAGCACCGTAGGCAGCAGGCAGTTGCCCTCTGCCGTACCGCCAGTCGCCACCCTGGCGCCGTGCTGCACCGCTTCGTCAATCCAGCCGAGGACCCGCTGTACTTCGCGCGGGGCGATCAAGGCGGAGATGTCCGTCTCGGGCAGAAGCGGATCGCCCACCTTCAACGTCTGGACCGCCGCGATGAATTTTTCCACAAACTCCTCATACGCCTCCTCGTGGACATAGATGCGCTGCAGCGAGATGCACACCTGCCCCTGGTAGGAAAACGCGCTGGTCACGCAGCGATTGATGATCTTGTCTATGGTGACGTCTTTGTCGACGATCACGGCCGCGTTGGAGCCCAGCTCCAGCACCACGCGTTTTAACCCGGCCTGGTTGCGAATGGCCTTGCCGACTGCGGCACTGCCGGTGAAGCTGATCATGCTGACGCGCTCGTCGGCGACGATCTGTTGGCCCACTTCGCCGCTGCCCGTAACGATGTTCAGCGCGCCATCCGGCAGTCCTGCTTCCTGCAGCAGCTCGGCCAGGAAAAACGCCGACAGCGGCGTCTGCGGGGCCGGCTTCAGCACCACGGTATTGCCCGCTGCAATAGCGGGCCCCACCTTGTGGGCGACCAGATTCATCGGAAAGTTGAAGGGGGTGATCGCTCCGATTACGCCCAACGGCTCCCGCGTGGTATACGCCACGCGCCCTTCGCCGCCCGGGGCCGCGTCCAGGGGAATTGTCTCCCCGTGGATGCGCTTGGCTTCCTCTGCGGCAAACTTGTACGTCGTGATGGTGCGCTGTATCTCTGCTCTGGCTGTCGTAATCGGTTTGGCCGCTTCCCGCGCGATGATGACCGCCGCTTCTTCCTTGCGCTTCTCCAGCAGGGTCACCAGCTTCTCCAAAATGGCGGCACGCTGGTGCGCCGGCATTTTCGCCATGGTGTCTCGGGCCTGGTACGCCGCCTCAATCGCCCGATCCACTTCGGCTGCGGTCGCCATCGGAATTTCTGCGATCTTCTCTCCGGTATACGGGGAAAAAAGGGGGGTGTAAGCCGCGGCTTCCACCCATGCTCCGTTGATAAACAATTTTTGCTTGATCATTTGTGCTCCACTCCCTTATGATGCGAACTTACGGCGTGACGAGTTCCCCCAGAACTTCTTCAATGATGTCAAGACCTTCATCCAACTGCTCATCCGTAATCACCAGCGGCGAGAGAAAACGCAGAACATTGCCGTACAGACCTGCGCTTAACAGTACCAGCCCGCGCTGAATGCACTCCTGCACGATCCGGCCAGTCAGGTCCTTGTCCGGCTCCTTGGTGACCGGATCCTTGACCAGTTCCACCGCACACATCGCTCCCAGACCGCGCACGTCGCCGATCACCGGATACTTCTGCTGCAGGCTGCGGAAGCGCGACATGATGCGTTCCCCGATCGCGTTTGCCCGTTCCGGAATGTTTTCTTGTTCAAACATCTCAATCACTTTCAAGGCCGCCACGCAACCAAGCGGGCTGCCGGCGTAGGTGCCTCCCACCTCGCCGGGGTTGGGGGCGTCCATGATTTCCGCCCGGCCGGTCACGGCGCTGATCGGAATCCCGGCAGCGATCGACTTCGACATCGTCATCAGATCCGGCACGACGTCAAAATGCTCCATGGCAAACATCTTTCCGGTACGGCCGAAGCCGGTTTGCACCTCGTCGGCGATGAACAGAATCCCGTGCGCTTCGCAGATGCGTTTTACCCCTTGGACGAAGGTTTTGGAGGGAACCACGAATCCCCCTTCCCCCTGCACCGGCTCCATGATAATCGCAGCCACGTCTTCGGCAGGCACTTCGGTCAAAAAGAAGGTCTCCAGCCGCTGCAGAAGTTGTCGGTCCAGTTCGTCGGGAGTCAACCCGTCGGCGCGGTAGTAGTACGGATAGCTTATCTTGTAGGTGTCGGGGGCAAACGGACCGAAGCCGTACTTGTACGGTTTTACCTTGCTGGTGAGCGACATGCCCAGCAGCGTGCGGCCGTGGAAACCCCGTTCAAAAGAGATGATCGCTTTGCGGCCGGTGTACTTCCGGGCGATCTTCACGGCGTTTTCCACCGCTTCCGCCCCGCTGTTCAAAAACATCGTTTTCTTTTCATGCGTACCCGGGGTGATCTGGTTCAGCTTCTCGGCCAACTGGACATACGATTCGTACATAAACACATTAAAGCCCGTGTGAATGAACCGGTCCAACTGCTCCTTGAGCGCAGCCACAACGGTGGGGGGACAGTGGCCGGCGTTCAACGTCCCGATCGCCCCCGCAAAATCAATGAAGGTATTGCCGTCAACATCCGTGATCAGCGCACCTTCCGCCCGATCAGCGAACGAAAACACCGTATGGGATAGGCCGCGCGTCACGTGCTTGTCCCGTTTTTCCAGGATTTCCTGCGCTTTCGGACCAGGGATGGCCGTGTTCAGCTTGACAAAGGTACGAGTGGTGGTCTTCATCGTAAACCCTCCTCGGAAGTTCGTTTCGGTCACGATTTTCCTTTTGCAAGGAGCGTGCCAACCTGAAAACACGCAGAGAGTAGGGCAGATGAAACTGTGTATTCCTGACAGTTATTCAAAAATGAATGACCGTTATTCAATGCTGCCGGTGTTCCCGATCCTGCTTGCAAGACAAAAAACCTTAGCCGGTGATACCGGGCTAAGGTTTTGTCTCCTGCTTTCTGTTTCGGCTGATTTTCTGAAATCGCCTGCTGAGCGTGGGCTGGCTCACTTCCAACACTTCGGCCACCTTCGTAATCGTCTTGTACTTGGCCAGGGCCAACTGGATGAGCTGCGATTCCGTCAGCTCCACCGCTTCCTTCAGCGGAATAATGCGGTTGACCTGGACGGGAGACTGGTCCTTCTCCCCACGACGGCTCAAAATGCTCGTCAGTTCATTTGCGGTAATCAGGTTTCCGGGAGAGATCACCATCGCCCGCTCGATCACGTTTTGCAGTTGCCTTACGTTACCCGGCCAGTGGTACGCGTTCAACATCTCGATGGCGTCCTCGGAAAAAAACTTGCGGGTTGAAAACTTTTTGTTGAATTTCTCCAGAAACGCATAGACGAGCGGTTCCACATCCTCGATCCGCTCCCGCAGTGCCGGGATGTACAGGGGAATCACGTGCAGGCGGTAGTACAGGTCTTCCCGGAACTGCCCGCGCTGCACCATCTCCTCCAGGTTTTTGTTGGTGGCGGCGATAATCCTCACATCGACAGGAATCGGACGGGTGCCGCCCACCTTCAGGATTTCTCTCTCCTGCAGAGCACGCAGCAGTTTCACCTGCAAGTTGATCGGCATTTCGGCGATCTCATCCAAAAACAGGGTGCCTTCGTGCGCCAGCTCAAACAATCCCTTTTTCCCCTGCAGGCTGGCACCGGAAAAGGCTCCCTTTTCATACCCGAACAATTCGCTCTCCAGGAGATTTTCCGGAATGGCCCCGCAGTTGATTTTGACAAACGGCTTCTCCCGTCTGGCGCTGCTGTTGTGAATGGCGTTGGCGATCAGCTCTTTCCCGACACCCGATTCACCGTACAGGATCACGGTCGATTCCACCAGCGCGATCCGCTTCACCTGCTCCATCACCTGAGCCATCGCCTCCGACCGGTAAATCACCTCGTTTACGGCGACAACCTGGTGATTTCGCAGTTCATCGATTTCTTCCTTGTATTTTTGCGTCAGGCTCTTGGCGCGCTGCAGTTCGCTTTTCAACTCGCTCACTTCGGTAATGTCCCGCGACGCGATGACAATTCTCTCCAACTGTCGTTTCTTGTTGAAAATCGGATTGCCGACCGCCAGAATTTTGCGTCCGAAGCGATTTTGCTGCACGATGGAAATTTTGCGCTTCTCCTCCAACACCTTGCGCGTGACGGACGGCTTGAACCAGCCTTTTTCCTCCAGGTCGAGGATGTTCTTGCCCACCACCGTGGACAGGTTTACCCCCCATAAATTGTTCGCGCTGCGATTGGACACGCGCAGGATCGTTCCCGTCGCGTCCACGACCAGGATTTCATCGTAGATGGAATCCACAATCGCTTCCAGGTCTTTCGTCAATTCCGTCACATCCTGAGACAGCTTTCGTTTCATCAGGATGTTTTCCATTGTCACCGCATCAAGCCAGCCCGCAATCTCTCCCCGGTCGTTTTGGACAAGCCAGTAGGACGCCTGATCGGGCCGCTGCTGAAACAGCGCCTCTTCGTCCACCACGGCAAAGGGCTCGCTATAGGTCAGCTCCGCGGTTCCCTTCTCCAGCTGCCGTAGCAGTCCGTGCGCGTCGCACACGCCTACGATTTCCCCGCGGCGGCGCACGACCAGGAGACGCGCTCCGCTGATTTGTTTCAGGGCTTGTTCGATGGTAACGGGATGTTCTACGATCACAAAATCGTCGTATATTGCTGCCATACGCTCCACAGTCATCTTCCTTGTGATCCAGAATGAACGTGCTCGTTTCGTTTGCCGCCAGATCACGGCTCGATCGCGTGCGACAGAAAGGAGCACCTTGTAGATGAAGTCTACCACAAAGCGTTCAAAAGGCCAAAGCGTTGCGTTCCAAAAAAAAATCCTCCCTTCCATTCGCAAGGGAAGAAAAGGGAGGCCGGGTGGACTGGGTTCAAATCTCTAACTCACCAAGTCGAACGAGTTCGACTACTGCTTGAGATCGACCTTTGACACCTAATTTCTGCATGACATTGCTGATGTGATTGCGTACGGTCTTTTCGCTGATGAAGAGTTGTCCGGCAATCTCTTTCGTCGTCTTATCCTGGACCAAGAGTTCAAATACTTCTCTTTCTCGATTTGTCAACAACGGCTTGGTTTGATCGCTACCCTTCAATCGTGCCACCCCTCCTTGTGGGCTCTACAGGAACAAGGTTGAGGGATTACAGAGTCACCTTATCCTATGTAGGGGGGTGGGTGGTGGTGCCGGAATTACAGGGATTTTAGGCTTTTGTCTTACATCCTATTCAGAAAATGGGCGATGGGTTCCAGAGGTTGCAGCGAAGAGAATTTTCCTTACAGATAAACCAGTTAATCGAGCCCACATGCTGCTCAGATATACGATGTGCGCTTGTACGTCTCCTGGAAGTGATCGCGCAGCCCCTTGGCGAGCAGGGAAAACGACCCGACGGCAAACACGAAGCAGATCAGCGGGATGAGGAAAAGCCAGGCGTTTTTGCTGTAGACAAAGGTGCGATAGGAGCCGAGCAAGCCGGCCCACTCATGCGTGATGGATTGGTAGAGGACCGGATCGTACGACATTTTCGTGCCGCCGATGAACAGGTTGAACATGCCCATCAGCCCCATCAGCGTCATCACGGCCACCGTCTCCGTCGCCATGATGACGACCACCTGTTCCTTGATGTGCGGCAGGACGTGGCGAAACATGATCTGCCCCCGACCCGCTCCCATGGAAACAGCCGCCAGCACAAACTGCGTCTCTTTGATCTGCTCCGTCTTCTGCCGTATGGACGAAGCGACACTGGGCACGCCCAAGACGGACGCTGCGCCGATAAACAGCGCGACCAAGGTGGAGACGGACAGCTCCGAATTAATGCTGACCCCGCGGAGGAAAAAGTAGACCGGGATGAACAGCGGAATGTAGCTCCAGGCGTTTTCCACTGACAGCCACCAGCGCTGCGGCTTGTCCTGAATGCCGATGTACAAGCCAACCAGCGTGCCGAGCAGCACCCGGAGCAGCGCGACGGCCAGCGTGACGAAAATCGTGTACGGCGCCCCGTGGAGCAGCAATGTCAGCAGGTCGTAGCCCCAGTTGTCCGTCCCCAGCCAGTGCTCTGCGGACGGTGGAATCGGCGGGGAGAGGTATACTGATTTGCCGTTCACCGTCTCGCTGCGAAACACTTCCTGAAAATTCAGTTCATACGGAGCGATGTACGGCCCTATGAAACCCAGCACCACGAGAAATGCCACCAGGATTGCACCGATCCGCAATGACCAGTTGGTTCGACGTAACTGCATGACAAAACCTCACTCAAGTGGATCTAATCGTTCATTTGTAGACGAACACCCGCTCAAACAGGTACAGGATGGCCCGGATCAGCACATAGACGAGAATGGAGAGCAATATGATGCCCATCAGTCCCATGACGGCCGCGTTGAACTGCAGGTCGGCATTTTTGCTGAAAATGAACCGGGTCAAACCGACGACGTTCAGCAGGTATTCCACGACAAACAGGTTGGTTACCGTGATCGCGATCGTCTTTTTCAGATCGGCCAAAAGAAACGGTTTGACGTTCTTGTAGACGTGGTGAATGAGAATGTGCCAGATGCCCATGCCTTTGGCCAACACCGTGCGGATGTAGTCTTCGCCTCCGATCTGGGCGTACTTCAGGCTGACCCCCTTCATCAGGAAAATGGTAGGCCCGATGGACAGGATGGTCAGGGGAAGCCAGTTGTTGGTCGAGTCGTTGAAAGGCGAGAGCGAGATGATTTGGATGCCGGTCGCCTTGTAAAACTGGATGCAGCCCAGAATTGCCAGCAAGATCAGGATGAAGTCGGGCACGGTGGTGATGACGTCCAGCACCCGCTGCAGCTGGCGCACGACGCCGAACCGCTGCAGAAACAATCCAAACAATAGACTGGCGGTGACCGCGATCAGGACGCTGAAAAACAGCAGTCGAAACGAGCTCAGCGCAAACGGCCCGATGTCCTGGGCGATGCTTCGCTCCGTATTCCCCACCCAGTACGTGCCGAGTGAACCGTCGGCGATCTGCTCCAGCAAGTACACCGTGAGAATGACCATTCTTTCCGGCTCTACATGCACCTCGTCCTCGTCGGCGTACAGCATGAACGGCGCACTGCAGACGACGACCACGAGCAGAAACATCGCGATCAGCTGCTTGACGTAGGTCAAGCGAATCAGCCCTCCTTCCTACTACCAACAATACACGATTTGACAGAATTCAACCAGACAATAAAGAGTATTTTCTGTTTTCTTGCAATTCCTGCTGCTGCTGAAGAGCGCCTGCCCGAGCGCCGTAAAAATGGCGTGCCGCCTCCTGCCGCACGCCTTCTGCCTATTTCACCACGATGACCTGTATCTCCATGCGCCCCATGTCACTCAGATCCAGAGGAGCCGACAGCGCCGGGCCGCTCACTGTCAGCATGTCACTGTGCTGTATCAACTGCGGCGGCGTGATGTCAATTTCGACGCCCTGGCTGTACAGAATCGTACTGGCGTTGCCGGAGATCATGTTGCCCAGTTCGGAAATCGCGCTTTTTCCCAGCTCGTCCAGTTCACTGACGGGAAAACCGCCCATCATGGCCGAGACAATTCGCAGTGCAAGATCATTGTGCAGGCCGAACAAGACGTCACCTTCCAGATGACCGGTCATGCCGATGCGAATCCAGGTATGGTCGTCTCGGCAGTCCCACTCAGTCACAGCCAGCTCTCCCCGCGTGACGGTCACGTTGCAAAACTGTTGAATGACCATGGAGGCCGACTCCAGAAACGGATTGAGGTAATGGACGTTCATGATGGTTCCATTCCTTTCCCGGTCAAAATCTTCCTGTTTGTGCCCATTATAATGTCGAAATATGACAGTTACAAGAGATTTGCATAAAAAATCCTAATACTTTAGTCCTGGATTACAGGAACATCTGGAAAAAGCCCCCTGATTTCGGCAGCCGCATCCGCCCGCTTGGTGTAGATCCGCACGCATGTACGCAAATCCAGCACCTCCACTCCCACCTCGTGACGGCTGAGCTGCCACAGCGGCCCCTCCAGCCGTTCAAAGGCAAACACCGTATCCCCAAAGCAGAAACACTCCCGGACGCATCGCTCCGGCGGATAGTCCGCTCCCTCCTCCAGCAGGTGGACCGGTTCGAGGCCGAACTGCTGCAGCAGATGAAGCCGGTCTGCCAGCTGGTCACCCCGCTTGCGCGAAACGCTGCGGCGCGGTGAGAGCAGCGGATACGCTTCCCGTACATATTCCCACTTGATGCCGTGGAAAAACACAGAAATCCCCTCCTGACCCGTAAAACGCTGTCGCGGCAATCCCCACGCTGCCGACATGGGCATAAAAACGGTGCCCTTTCAGCGAAAAAAGGATGTCACCCGGACATCCTTTATCCGCCTTTCCCGATGACGATGATCTCGCCGTGAACCTCCCGTCCCAGTGCGTCGGTGGCGATCACCGTCAGTTTCTGCTTGCCTTCCCGGACGCCGTCCAGCAGTACGCGAAACTCGCCCCGGTCGTTTACATCCGCCGGCAGCCGGCGATCGCCGTAGACGATCTGCAGCCGCGCGACGCCCGTAGCCGTCACCTTTCCGGAGACGGGAACCGATGACCCGACGCGGGCCTCCAGGCTGTTCTGTTCCAGTTTCAGCGTCGGAGCGGGCAGCGCTCTGGCCGTGTAGGTGAGCCGCTGCTCCCCGTGGTGCAGCACCAGTGAACCGGCATGGGCATCGACGTACGCGTAAACCACCAGCGAGGATTGGTTGCCGGCCCCGTCCTTGCCTTCCAACAGGATGCGGTTTTCCCCGTGCTTAAGGGACAGCGTGTGCGTGAATTGCTTCCAGACCGGCTTTTCCAACTGGTCTTCTTCCCAACTGCCGACGATCTGCCCGTTGACGCTGACCTGCCCCTTGTACGTCTGGTCGCGGTAATGGAAGCGGATCGGGACGAGCATGCGCTTGGTGGCCCCATCGTAGAGAATGTCTTCGGAGCCGTCGTTTGCCAACTGCAGGACCGGCGGCGTCGTGTCCACGATGACCCGCTGCGTGAACTGCCGGGTGTTGCCGTACATGTCGCTGGCGCTGTACGAGACGTAGTTCAACCCCTCCGGCAGGCGCAGGACGGTCTGAAACGCTCCGTCCACCTCCACCTGCACCGGTTTGTTATTGATCAAGAGGCGCACGCGGTCCAGCATGTCTTCCCCGCTGATCCGTCCGCTGATAGCCACTTCCGGCTGACGGGAAATCAGCACGTAGCGGAACAGGTCGTTGGGGAATTGCACGTACGGCGGAACGACGTCGCTCTTTCCGTTGAGGTGGACGATGCTGACATTGCCGGCGTAATCGTAGGCGACCAGCGAGACCTTTTTGTCCGGCTGGCTGACCACCGCGCTCGTGACGTTGGCCGAGTACGGTCCGCCCGTCTTCTTTCCGCCTACGTACAAGAGATAGCCCTGCACATCCTTGTCCTTGCAGCTCCATTGGACGCGGTTGCCCGCCAGCGACGCGGTGACGACGGGTGCTTTGGTGTCCACCCGGACCGGCAGGGTCAACGTCTGCCAGTTGGCGTTTGGCCCGTCGATTTTGGCACGGATGACAAACTGGTAGACGCCGTCTGGCACCGGCTCGTACGTGCCTTTTTCCGGGGAGTACCCCCTGCCGTCCCAGCTCCACTCCTCCCGCTCGGTGTAGTAATAGGGAATGCCCCGTTTGGACTGATCGTACTTCCTCACCTTTTCGTCGCGAGCCAGGGAGCGAATCAATTTGCCCGTGCGGTCCGTCACGTCCACCATGACCTGCTTCGCGTTGCGCAAAAAGGTGATCGACGGAGCGGCCGTGTCGTAGTGACCGTCGCCGTTGGGAGAGAACGCAATCTTCGCCGGGTCCACCTGCACTGTCCCGTCCTCACTCACCCCGACGACTCCCAGGTAGTCACGGTATTTCCACTTGTCGTTTTCCTTGTCGTGATACCAGGTAGTCTTCACGCCGGTCCGGTTTTCCTGGCTTTCCTCCTCCCACATGGGGGCGTCCATCACCCGCGGCTCGTCCCAATCGCCGTAAAAGCCGTAGTACGGCACGCGCAGCACGGGCTCATCGCCATTCACCGGCTCAAAGGCGATATATCCTTCGGCAAAAATGTTGCGCTCCGTCTCCGCCGGAATGTGCAGCGTTACCTTGACCTCCGCACGCTCACCCGGCCGAACGGTCACCTGCTGGCTGGAGAATTGCAGCCGTGCCCCTTTCAGCGGGGTTTCCGTCAGCAGGTTCAGCCCGTTTTGACGCAGGTCGGTCAGCACGCCGAACTCGTCCTTGATTTTGTAAGTGAGCGGTTTTTTCCCGAATTTGTTGTCCACGAAGAGGGAAAACGTCGTGCGGTTGCCGATTTCCCCGAGCGAGACACCTGCCTTGCCTTTGGCATCGGTGACAATCGCCGGCGTCTTGATCGCCTTGGCGATCTGCATGAGCCCCGCACCCTGGACGCGCGGGCTGTACGGCAGTTTTCCCGGCCGGCTGCCCTCAGAAGCGGCAGCAGTCTCCCGCGGGTCGAGGACGGGATTGGCCGTATTCATTGCGGCCGCCTTTAGCGTCTCCACCAGTGCCCGCCCTTGCAGGTTGCGCCCTTGCTTCAGATACGCCTGCTTGATGAGCGCCATCCCTCCCGCGACGTGCGGCGTTGCCATTGACGTGCCGCTTTTGACCGCGTAGTCTGACTCCCGCACTATCGACAAGATCCCTCCGCCCGGTGCGGCGATTTCCGGTTTGAACTGCAAATCGGGCGTCGGCCCCCAGGAGGAAAAGGCAGAGATGGTGCCCCCATCCGGATACGGCATTGGATTTTGCGCATACTGGCCGTCAAAGGTGACCGTAACCTTTTTGCCCTTTTTCAGCGCCTGGGCCAGCCGCTCGCCCGTCTGTTTCAAAATGGAGACGGCGGGAATCTGTTTGGCATTCTCCGCGCTGATGATCAGCGGCCCCGACTGGTTGTTGTAGATGATTACGCCTGCCGCTCCCGCTTCCTTGGCCAACCGCAGCTTCTCGTCAAACGGGATGTCACCCCGCTCCAGGAGCACCACTTTTCCCTTGACGGAGACGTTGTAATCTTCCTTTTTCCCCTTGCCCATATAGATCAGCGGATACGGTTTGAACAAGGACTGGACAGGATTCATCACGCTGCCGCTGCTGGCGTGGCCGTGCAGGTAGACCACCCGCTCCAGCCCGTCAACCCCCTGTACGGCAAAGCTGTAGCCGGCCAGGGCGGTCGCATTGACCGACGCGACGGAAAAAGCGTCCGGTGCCAGACCGGGAGAGCCGATCATGGAGACATCGGGATTTTGCGCTTTTACCTTGTCGCTGCCAAAGTAAGCGTCGTTGCCCGCTGCCGCCACCACAATCACACCGTTGTCCACCGCCCGCTTGATGGCATACTGCTCCGTGTTGGTCTCGTCCACATATCCGGCCGCTGAGCCGAGGCTTAGGTTGATCACATCCGCTTTTTTCGCAATCGAATCGTTGATCGCAAACAGGATCGATTCGCTCAATCCCGGTACTTCCCCTTGGTAATTGCTGAACACTTTCTGGCTCAGCAGTTGAGCTTCGGGCGCCACGCCCTTCAGCTTCCCGTTGGCCGCCACAATCCCGGCGACGTGCACGCCGTGCTGCGATTCGCCCACGTCCTCGGTCGTCTGGTTGCGGTCTGCCCAGTTGTAGCCGGGGATCACTTTTTGCGTCGAACCGGACTTTTGCTGGGCAAGCCGCTTGTCGCGCGGCGCAGGCAGATCGGGGTGCCTGCTGTTGATACCGGTGTCGATCACCGCCACCAGCATGCCTTCCCCTTTGACGCCGGCTTCCTGCCACGCTTTCGGCGCCTCAATCATCTCCAGTCCGGAGGCAGGGGGCTGCGCCACCATTTCGCCCTTTAGCACGTGCTCTGCCGCATTCCACTCGTCTGCGCCGGAAGCAGTAATTCCGCTGCGCTCCGGTTCAGACGCAGCCGCCTTCGCCTGCCAGTGGACATCGCGAAGATCCTGAAGCACTTGTTTGGCAAAAGCGGCATCCTGCCCGCGTTGATTGGCCTCTGCCGTCCACATGTCCGCCATCTGCGCCGGAAGCAGGGATAGTGCCATCCCGATGCACAAGATCCGTTTTTTCATCGTCTGCCCCCCAAAAAAAAACATCCATTTCTTTCAGTTTTCCTTTGAAGGGAGATTCGTATTCCCAGAAATCGGATGGGCGAACAGATTGACAAATGCGTTGGCGCGCTATATATTTAAATACGTTAAATATTAGACACGATAAATTTTAACGATAGAAATTGAAGTGTCGTTGATAATGGAAGGTGAGTGACATGGATCAACTGGACTTGGATCAAGCGACTGAGCGGCTTCAGATCGCCTTTACCACGACGATGAGAAAAATAGGACAGGAACTGGCGGAATCGTCAACGGATATGACCGGTCCGCAGTTTTACATCCTAAATATGCTCGCCAAAAAGGGGCCGGGTTCCGTGAGCGACTTGGCGGACGCCATGTGCGTCAAACCGAGTGCGATCACAGCAATGGTAGACCGGCTGCTGAAACACGGTTACGTCCAGCGAGATCGGCACGAGCACGACCGGCGTGTCGTGACCATCCGCTTGACCGAACAAGGTGCAACCATCTTGAAGCAGGCCAAACAAAAGCGAAAAGCGGTCATTGAACGCTATCTGCGCCATCTGAGTCCGGATGAGCTGGAGGCGCTCGTCCAGCTTTTCGAGAAGCTGGCCCGTATCGCAACACATGAGAAGGAGTGACATCATATGCAAGAACAGCAAGAACAACAGGAAAAACGCGGACTTCTCATTGTCGGACTGTTAGTGGCGATGTTCTTTGCGTCGCTGGACAATACGATTGTGGGAACCGCCATGCCGCGCATCGTCGGCGAACTGGGCGGCTTGGGGGTCATGACCTGGCTGACTACAGCCTACATGCTGACGTCCACCGCTGTCGTGCCGATCACCGGCAAATTGGCGGACTTGATCGGCCGAAAAGTGATCTATGTGACCGGTTTGATTCTATTCATGGTCGGATCTGTCCTCTGCGGAGCTGCCCAGTCGATGAACCAGCTCATCATCTTCCGCGCGATCCAGGGCATCGGCGGCGGCATCATGATGCCGATGGCGATGATCATCGTCGGCGATTTGTTTACCGGCGAGCAGCGGGCCAAATGGCAGGGGGTCTTTGGCGCAGTCTTCGGCCTCTCCTCCATTCTGGGACCTCAGGTTGGCGGCTGGATCGTCGACTCGTTGAACTGGCGATGGGTCTTTTACATCAATCTGCCTGTCGGCATTCTCGCCGTGATCCTGATTGCATCGGCACTTAAATCGCAGCGGCTGAACGGACCGGTCAACATTGACATCTGGGGCATGTTTACCATGACCGGCGGCGTCGTCAGCCTGCTTCTCGCTCTGACGTTTGGCGGAAAGGACTTCCCCTGGGCGTCGTGGCAGATTCTCTCGCTGTTTGCTCTCTCAGCCGCGTTTCTGATCGCGTTCGTGATCGTGGAGTCGAAAACAGCTGAGCCGATTTTGCCGCTGCATCTGTTTCGGAACAAAACCTTTTCGCTGTTGAACGGCATCGGGTTTCTCATGTCGGTCGGGATGTTTGGCGCCATCATGTTCGTGCCGTTATTCATGCAGGGCATCGTCGGCATCAGCCCGTCCGAGTCCGGGACCATCATGGTGCCGATGATGCTGGCCATGATGCTGACCAGTATCATCGGGGGCCGGATCGTGAAAAAAATCGGCGTCCGCACGCAAATGCTGGTCGGGATGATCACGATGGCTGTGAGCTTCTGGCTCTTGTCCACGATGGTCGTAACCACTTCCCAATGGGAAGCCATGGCGTACATGATCGTGCTGGGATTGGGAATCGGGCTGGTGATGCCGCTGATTACCATCGCGCTGCAGGAAGCCTTCCCCAAATCGCAGCGGGGGGTCGTCACATCCTCCAGCCAGTTTTTCCGACAAATCGGCGGAACGTTTGGCATGACCGTTTTGGGAGCGGTCATGAACCATCGCTCGACCGCCCTGCTGACGCACGACCTCATGCCGCGTCTGGAAAAACTGCCGCAGGAGGCTCACGGCATGGCGGAGCAGTTCTCCAATATGATTCAGACGAACCCGCAGGGCCTATACTCCATGCTGCTGAGCCCGGAGGCGCTGGCCGCCATTCCGGAGAACATTCGGCAGTTTCTGCTGCCAATCCTCAAGACGGACATGGTCGCCTCGCTCCATGAGGTGTATCTCGTCGGACTTGTCTTTATCCTGGCAGGCGCCGTGCTCGCCATGTTCCTCGGCAAGATCAAGCTGTCTCCACGGGAGCAAAAGGCAGCCGAACAGAAAGCCGCGTAACCATCGCACGGCGCTCACTCGGGAAAACGGCTCGAACATGATTCCAGGCAGATGCCGACATGCAAACAGGCGTGCAAACCACAGCAACGGTTTGCACGCCTGTTGTCTGTCATCCCCTGAAAAAATCAGGAGAAGAAGAATTTCTTCAGCGCGTGTTTGGTCGTCTCTTTGTTCATGTGAGCGATGGAAGTCGTCAGCGGAATGCCTTTCGGACAAGCCTGCACGCAGTTTTGCGAGTTTCCGCAGTCGGCGATGCCGCCGTCTTCCATCAGCGCTTCCAGACGCTCATGTTTGTGCATCGCACCAGTCGGATGCTGGTTGAACAGACGCACCTGGGAGATGGCAAACGGACCGATAAACGCCGATTTTTGGTTGACGTTCGGGCACGCTTCCAGGCAGACACCGCAGGTCATGCACTTGGACAGTTCGTACGCCCATTGACGTTCCACTTCCGGCATGCGCGGACCCGGTCCCAGGTCGTGGGTACCGTCGATCGGAATCCATGCCTTGACGCGTTTCAGCGCGTCGAACATGCGGCTGCGGTCTACGGACAGGTCGCGCTGTACCGGGAAGGTGCTCATCGGTTCCAGACGGATCGGCTGCTCCAGCTTGTCGATCAGAGCGGAACACGCCTGGCGCGGTCTGCCGTTAATCACCATGGAGCACGCGCCGCACACCTCTTCCAGACAGTTTGATTCCCAGTTGACCGGTGTCGTTTTTTGACCTTGCGCGTTCACCGGATTGCGCTGTATTTCCATCAACGCCGAAATCACGTTCATGTTCGGACGGTACGGAATCTTGAATTCTTCCTTGTACGGAGTGCTGTCAGGGCTGTCTTGACGAGTGATAATCAAGTGGACAAACTTTTCGGCCATGATCAGTTCCCTCCCCTCTTACTTCTTCTTGTCGGACGTGTAGTCGCGCTTACGCGGCGGAATCAGCGAAATATCCACGTCTTCGTAGTAGATCTCCGGTGCGGTGGTCTCCGGATTGAATTTGGCCATCGTCGTTTTCAGGAACTTCTCGTCGTCGCGTTCCGGGAACTCCGGTTTGTAGTGAGCGCCGCGGCTTTCGTCGCGCATCAATGCGCTGATCGTGATAACGCGGGCAAGCACCAGCATGTTCCACAGGTGACGAGTGAAGGTTGCGCCGGAGTTGCTCCATTTGCTCGTGTCGTTGATGTTGATTCGTTTGTAGCGCTCCATCAGTTCCTGAATTTTTTCGTCCGTCTTTCTCAGGCGGTCGTTGTAGCGCACGACGGTCACGTTGTCGGTCATCCACTCGCCCAGTTCCTTGTGCAGGAGGTACGCGTTTTCGGTGCCGTCCATCTTGAGGATGTTGTCGTATTTCTCCTGCTCTTTCTTCGTGTAGCTGTCGTACAGCGTGGAGGGAAGAACGTCGCAGGACTGTTCCAGACCGTTCATGTATTCGATTGCCTTCGGACCTGCCACCATGCCGCCGTAGATCGCGGAGAGCAGGGAGTTGGCACCGAGGCGGTTCGCACCGTGCTGGGAGTAGTCGCACTCACCCGCAGCGAACAGACCCGGGATGTTGGTCATTTGGTTGTAGTCTACCCACATGCCGCCCATCGAGTAGTGCACGGCCGGGAAGATTTTCATCGGTACCTTGCGCGGGTCATCGCCCACGAACTTCTCGTAGATCTCGATAATACCGCCCAGTTTGACGTCCAGTTCTTTCGGATCTTTGTGGGACAGGTCGAGATACACCATGTTTTCGCCGTTGATGCCCAGCTTCAGATCCACGCAGACGTGGAAGATTTCGCGGGTGGCGATGTCGCGCGGCACCAGGTTGCCGTAGGCCGGGTACTTTTCTTCGAGGAAGTACCACGGTTTGCCGTCCTTGTAAGTCCAGACGCGTCCGCCTTCACCGCGGGCCGACTCGGACATCAGGCGCAGCTTGTCGTCGCCCGGGATGGCGGTCGGGTGAATCTGAATCATTTCGCCGTTCGCGTAAATGACGCCCTGCTGGTACGCCGCAGATGCCGCCGTACCGGTGTTGATGATCGAGTTGGTCGATTTGCCGAAGATGATGCCAGGTCCCCCGGTCGCCAGGATGACGGCGTCGGCACGGAAGGATTGAATCTCGCCGGTACGCAGGTTTTGCGCCGTGATCCCACGACAGGTGCCGGCATCGTCCAGAACAACCCCGAGGAAATCCCAGTATTCGTACTTGGTCACGAGACCTTCCGTTTCAAAGCGGCGCACTTGCTCGTCCAGCGCGTAGAGGAGCTGCTGTCCGGTCGTTGCACCGGCAAACGCGGTACGGTGATGCTTGGTCCCCCCGAAACGGCGGAAGTCCAGCAGACCTTCCGGTGTACGGTTGAACATGACACCCATCCGGTCGAGCATGTAGATGATGCCCGGTGCGGCGTCACACATTGCTTTAACAGGCGGTTGGTTGGCCAGGAAGTCGCCGCCGTAAATGGTATCGTCGAAGTGCTCCCAGGTGGAGTCGCCTTCCCCTTTGGTGTTCACCGCACCGTTGATACCACCCTGGGCACAGACAGAGTGAGAACGCTTTACCGGAACCAGGGAGAACAACTGTACGGGAACGCCCTTTTCTGCTGCTTTGATCGTAGCCATTAATCCGGCAAGGCCGCCGCCGACAATGATCAGTTTACCTTTTGCCATGAATGAGTCCCCCAATCCCTACAGAATGAATGCAGACATCGCCCGCAAGCCAATGAGCGAAACGATTACAAAAATGCCCATGGTCAGATAAGTGGCGAAACGCTGGGAACGTGGACCGACGGTGATGCCCCAGTGTACGAGGAACGACCAGAGCCCGTTGGAAAAGTGAAACACGGTGCTGAGAATCCCGATCGTGTAGAAGACAACCATCAGCGGACTGCTGAGAATGTTGGTCATCATGTCAAAGTTCACTTCGGCACCCAGCGCTTTTTGAATGCGCGTTTCGTACACGTGCCAAGCGACAAAGATGAGTGTGATGATTCCCGTAAGGCGCTGCCAGAGGAACATGTGGTTGCGGAAATGTCCGAAGCTGCCCACATTGTGTTTCGCCTGGAAGGCAATGTAGATCCCGTACACAGCATGGAACAGGATGGGAATGTAGATGAAGATGAATTCCACGGCGAGCAGGAATGGAACGTTTTCAATCATTCCTACTACCTGGTTGAAAGCTTCCGGTCCCCGGGTTGCCTGATAGTTCGCTGTCAAGTGGAACAAGAGGAACAGCCCGATTGGGAACAAACCGAGAAGAGAATGCAGCTTGTGGTTCAGAAAGCTATGGCCTTTTGCCATACAATGGTCCCCCTTTCAATTGTAAGTAGCGTTCTTTGGTTAATCTTTTCCCCACTATCCTAACCCATTGCCCAGCCGGTTAGACATGACGGCAGCTGCCTGCCCCCCTGCTACACAGCCAGACAAATTGTGTCGGAAAACGGAAAAAAGTTGGGCAAAACGTTGAACCACAACCAATTGTACTCCTGTCTACAGAGAGCGTCAAGACAGTGAATAGACTAATTCCATTGTTGGATTACACGTATTAATCGTCCGATTTTTCTATGAATCTGTCATAGATTCGGCCGCTCTCTCATAATCTGTTACCAAACAGGTAGAGCAAACCGGCTGTAATAGACCTGGCGGCCGCAGGAAGGTCCGACAGGGGACAAGCCTCGCGCGGCCTGCAGCCGGGAAGGAGGGTCGTGACGTGAAAGAACCGGATCAACTGGAAGCCTTGCTGCCTTCCCGCATCATCGCAGATATTGAGCGCATCCACATGCCCTATCTGGGCTATCACTTACTGCGCGAGCACCTCACCCGCTCGCTTTTGGGCGAAAGCGAACCGCCCATTCTCCACTGGCTGGGAAAGGAAATGGGGAGGCAGATTCCCATCCGCTCCGCCAACGGTCTGGTGTTTCCCTTTATCCGTCTGGGGCTGGGCAAACTGGACCTGTTGGAAGACGGGGAGCGGCAGATTCGTTATCGGCTGACCCATACCATCTATCGCTACATGTCGCCCGAACGCATCAACCGTTCCCTCTCTCTGGAGTGCGGGATCATCGCCGGTGCTGTCGGCCGTTGGAAGCAGCGGGAGATGAAAACCCGGATGGAGACGGAGGAGACGGGCAGCGTCCTGATTACCGTTCACTGGTAAGGTCTGGCCGGGACGAAAGTGAGCCGACCGGGCAGGAGCGGGGAGGCGAGGCATCGCGCTGCCGCTGCCACGCGATTTCCCGCAAACATCCCACCAGAAGAAAATCCCCCTTTTTCCGCGGCGAAAAAAGGGGGACAGCATGTGTGTTCCGTATTGGGCTGTCAGCGGGTCATACTCCGTGTACGACAGCTGTTTCCGCCACGTCGAGGCCGTATGCGGTGTGCAGGCAGCGCACGGCCCGCTCGGTGTGTTCCGCCGGGATGACGCAGGACACCTTGATGTCAGACGTGGAAACCATTTTGATCGTGATCTCCTGCTCGGCCAGCACGCGGAACATCTCGGCGGCCACGCCCGGATTGTTCACCATGCCGGCTCCGACAATCGAGACCTTGGACAAGCCCTCTTCGCATTCCACTTTTTCAAAACCGAGCTGCTCGCGGTGGGCGTTCAGCGTATCGAGCGTCTTTTTCAAGTCGCTTCCTGCCACCGTGAAGGAAATGTTGGTCACGGCCGCGTCGTACGAGCTTTGGATGATGATATCCACGTTTACCTGGTGATCCGCCAGCGTGTTGAACAGCCGGGACAGCGTGCCTACGCGTGCAGGCATCCCCACAACCGTCACCTTTGCGACGTCTTCGTCGTGGGCGACGCCGCTAACTACTCTTCCTGTTTCCATATGCGCACCCTCCTCTACGTACGTGCCTTCTTCTGTCGTAAAGCTGGAGCGGACGACCAGCCGGACCTTGTGGGTCTTGGCTGCCTCCACCGAGCGCGGATGCAGCACGCCCGCCCCCAGGTTGGCCAGTTCGAGCATTTCATCATACGAGATGCTGTCCAGTTTGCTCGCCGTCGGAACCACACGCGGGTCGGCAGTGTAGACGCCGGCCACATCTGTGAAAATTTCGCATTTGTCCGCGTTGAGACTGGCTGCCAGCGCCACCGCGGACGTGTCCGAACCGCCGCGGCCCAGCGTGGTGATCTCGCCTGCTTCGCTGACGCCCTGAAATCCAGCCACGATGACGACCCGGCCGCGCGCCAGTTCCCTTCGGATTCGTTCCGTCTCAATATGGGTGATCCGGGCCTTGCCGTGGATCGACTCGGTCGTCACTCCCGCCTGCCAGCCCGTCAGGGAAATGGCGTCATACCCCTTTTGGTGCAGCGCCATCGCCAACAGCGCAATCGACACCTGCTCGCCAGTCGCCAGCAGCATGTCCATCTCCCGCTCCGACGGGTAGGGGGAAATCTGTTTGGCCATATCCACCAGCACGTCTGTGGACTTGCCCATTGCCGACACGACGACGACCATGTCGTGTCCAGCTTCCTTATATTGAATAATCCGGTCCGCTACTTTCATAATCCGTTCAATGGTACCTACGGAGGTGCCTCCGTATTTATGCACGATCAACCCCATGCGGCTTCTCTCCCTTTTCCTATTCAACATGTTCACATATCTCTTTGGATTCTTCTTTCATCAGGCCATCTTCTCAGGCCATCTTCGTTTCACTATTATTATTTCTCACTCTTGCAAAAAAGGCAGCGACGAGGATACACCTGTCACTGCCTGCCAGTTCGACATACCGGTTCCTCCTTCCCTTGGCCACGTGAACAGTTGAGCATGACAGAACATCCCCTGTTCCATTCTCAACCGACATCGTGAGATAGCTCTCCATCCGGCAACGGGAATTGCACGGATGACAGTCCTGCGCTTATTCAACGCAGACCCAGCACGGAGGAAGCGGGCCTTTCTCCGTACTTCGGCGAATTCCCCTTTCCCGTACCCGTCACAGATGCCCGATCTCAGGGAGGTACTCATGGTTTTCGCGCCTCTACCTCACTCCTAACGGGAAGTGAGGCTTGTTATGCTGTTTGTATGGGATTATACCACGTGTACGAAGGCGGTTCAATCAGAAATTTCATTAAAGTTTGCAGCATCATGGTAAAGTCCGTGCCTGTACGAGCCGTAACTTCTGTCATAGCCCTTATTGCCAGATGATACCGAAAATTGTATATTATTTCTCAATTTCATAGATTTCATGTTGGGGGTATGTGAATGAAGACGATCGGCCTGATTGGAGGAATGAGTTGGGAATCGTCGCTCGAATACTATCGGTTGATCAACCAGCTCGTCAAAGAGCGCCTGGGCGGCCTGCACTCCGCCTGCTGCATCATGTACAGCGTCGACTTTGCACAGATCGAGGCGTTTCAGCGTGAGGGGCGCTGGGACGACGCCGGTGCAGCGCTTGCACATGCGGCAAAGGCGCTGGAACGGGCGGGAGCCGACTTCATCGTGCTCTGCACCAACACCATGCACAACAACGCGGAGGCGATTGAACAAGCGGTGACAATTCCCCTGCTGCACATCGTCGACGCCACGGCAGAGCGGATTGTTCAGCGCGGAATTCGGCGCGTTGGCCTGCTGGGCACCCGTTACACCATGGAATTTCCCTTCTACCGCGAACGGATGCGCCGATACGGAGTAGAAGTGCTGGTGCCGGACGAGCCTGACCGCGCCATCGTCAACCGCATTATTTTTGAAGAGTTGTGCCTGGGAAACGTATTGCCAAAGTCCAAGCAGGAGTACCTGCGGGTAATGGACGGCCTCGTTCGCCGCGGAGCGGAGGGCGTCATCCTCGGCTGCACGGAAATCACTCTGCTGATCAAACCGGAGGATATGCTTGTGCCGCTGTTTGACTCCACACGCATCCACGCGGAGGAAGCCGTGACGCGGGCTCTTGGATGACACACGTAAAAAAGGCTGATGCCCGCACTCGTCAGGCGTCAGCCTTTTTGTCTGTTTCGCCGGATGCTCCGTTTGCATCCCCGTCCGCCTGTTGTCGCAGGTGGCGCAGGATCTCTCGGGCCAGCTTGTCGCCGATGCCGATCTGCCGGAAGTCTTCCACGGTCGCTTCACGCATTTTTTTCAGCGAGCCAAAATGCTGGAACAACAGCTTGCGCCGCTTTTCGCCAACACCGGGAATCTCGTCCAGCCGTGACGATAGCATCGTCTTGCTGCGCGCCTGCCGGTGAAATGTGATGGCAAAACGGTGCACCTCGTCCTGAATTCGCTGCAGCAGGTAAAACTCGTAGCTGTCCCGGCGAAGCTCCACCGGCTCCGGCGGATCGCCGTAGAGCAACTGCGCGGTCCGGTGCTTTTCGTCCTTGGCCAGGCCGCAGACGGGGATGTAGAGACCCAGCTCGTTTTCCAGCACGTCCATCGCCGCGCTGATCTGCCCCTTGCCGCCGTCGATGACGATGAGATCGGGCAGCGGCTGGCTTTCCTTCAGCAGGCGGGTGTAGCGGCGGCGAATCACTTCCCGCATCGCCCCGTAGTCGTCCGGCCCCTCGACGCTTTTGATCTTGAATTTGCGGTACTCTTTCTTGTCCGGCCGGCCATCGGTAAAGACCACCATCGCTGACACCGGTGTCGTGCCCTGAATGTTGGAGTTGTCAAATGCCTCGATGCGGTGCGGCGTGCCAATCCCAAGGATGTGCCCCAGATTGTGCACCGCCTGGATCGTCCGCGCATCGTCCTTGGACATCAGCGCAAATTTTTCCTGCAGGGCAATCCGCGCGTTTTCGGACGCCATCTGCACCAGTTCCCGCTTTTTCCCTCGCTTGGGCGCGTACACCTTGACGCCCAGCCACCCCGCCAGCAACTCCGGCTCGCTTCGTTCCGGCAGCAAAATCTCCTTGGGCAGCGCGTTTTGCTTGTCGTAGTAAAACTGGGTGACGTAGGACATGAAATCTTCCGTCTCGTCGCCGTAATACGGGAACGACGTCGTCTCCCGTTCGATCATCTTGCCCTGCCGCATGTAAAAGATCTGGATGCACATCCAGCCCTTGTCGACAGCAAAGCCGATGATGTCCCGGTCCACCGTGTCGGTAAACGTCACCTTCTGTTTTTCCATCACGGCTTCGATGCTGCGGATTTGGTCGCGAAGCTCCTTGGCGCGTTCAAACTCCATGTTTTCCGCTGCCTGCAGCATCTTTTCCGTCAGCTCCTGCTTGACCGCCTCGTGGCCGCCGTCGAGAAAACGGCAGATCTCTTCCACCAGCCGCTGATTCTCTTCCGCAGGCACCTCGTGAACACAGGGAGCCAAACACTGCCCCAGGTGGTAGTACAGACACACCTGCTTCGGCAGCGTTTTGCACTTCCGCAACGGGTAGAGGCGATCCAGCAGCTTTTTCACTTCGGATGCCGCTCCCGCATTGGCGTAGGGACCAAAATAGCGCGCCTTGTCCTTGACCACCTTGCGGGTGATTTCCAGGCGCGGATGTTTTTCATTGGTGACCTTGATGTACGGATAGGTTTTGTCGTCCTTCAGCATTACATTGTAGCGCGGATTGTGCTGCTTGATCAGGTTGCACTCCAAAATCAGCGCTTCGATCCCCGAAGAAACGACGATGTATTCAAAATCGGCAATTTCGCTGACCAGTAATTGCGTCTTGCCGTCGTGACTGCCTACAAAGTAGGAACGGACGCGGTTTTTCAGCACTTTGGCCTTGCCCACGTAGATGATGTCTCCGTCCTTGTTTTTCATCAGGTAGCAGCCCGGCTTCTCCGGCAGGACGGCCAGCTTGTCTTTCAAGGAGCTGTTCACGGCTGCCCCCTCCTTTCTTCATATCCGGACCAACGGCCTTCCCGCGCGGGCGGGAATATACGTTCCGTCCCCATGTTACCACGTTTTGCGGCGAAACACGAGTGTTTGCGCTGGCATAAAAAAATCAGCATCCGCGCAGTGCAGATGCTGATGACGGCCCCCGCCCGGCGCAAGCGGCCAGGCAGGTGCAGATCCGTTTTCCTTACAGGTGTTTGTTCAACGTGCCCATCAGCGCATCCTTCGGTTGGAAACCGATTACCTTGTCAACCGGTTGACCGTCCTTAAACACGATCAGGGTCGGAATGGACATTACGCCGAAACGGCCGGCAGATTCCGGATTCTCATCCACGTTTACCTTTACGATTTTCAGTTTGGTCCCTACTTCACTGTCGATCTGCTCGAGTACCGGCGCGATCATTTTGCAGGGACCGCACCACGGAGCCCAGAAATCAACCAGGACAGTGCCGCCTTGCTCCACTTCCTGGGAAAAGGTCTGGTCGGTTGCATTCACAATTGCCATGGTATCGTTACCTCCTTTCTATACGGTACGCCAAAAGGTTCCATACGCCCTACAGTATATCATTCTCCACCGGAAATGACTACAACGGACGACACTTTGCCGCGCTTTCCCCGTTAGTCTGTCCGAAATCGCCGCTCTCTATTGTCCCAAGTGCTTCAGGCGGTTGATTTCCCGCTCGTGGTCGCACACTTTGCGGTGCAGCAGGTCAAAATCGGATTTCAGCAGTTGATAATGCCGTTCCAGGCGGTCAAAGCGGCGGTTGGTTTCGTCGCGAAACGCGTACATGTCGTCGCGAAACGCGTACATTTCACGTTTGAACTCGCGGAGCTCCTCGACCGATTCCTTGACGATGCGGTTGTTTTCCGCCACCATGTGGATCAACTGATGCAGCAGTTCCTCACTCATTCCGACCACTCTCCCTTTCCTAGTTATTATAGCGGACAGGAGAAGCATACGACAGCGGGGGCGGACAAAAAAACGGACGGCAGACAGCGACCGCTGCATGATGCCCGCCGCATGACTTCCCGTACAAAAAAGGCGCCCCGTCCAGGGCGCCGTTCCGTACCGCTCGCTTATACGAGCACTTTTTTGAATTCAGCCGTGAGCAGGGGAACCACCTCAAACAGATCGCCGACGATGCCGTAGTCCGCCACCTGGAAAATGGGGGCTTCCGGGTCCTTGTTGATGGCGACGATCACTTTGGAGTTGGACATACCTGCCAGATGCTGGATTGCTCCAGAGATGCCGCACGCGATATACAGGTCGGGTGTAACCACTTTCCCCGTCTGGCCGATCTGCATGGAGTAGTCGCAGTAATCGGCATCGCACGCGCCGCGGGACGCGCCTACTGCGGCGCCAAGCACCTCAGCCAGTTCGTAGAGCGGTTTGAAGCCGTCCGCGCTTTTCACGCCGCGACCACCGGAGACGATGATCTTGGCCTCGGAGAGATCCACTTTTCCGCTCGTTTTGCGAACCACTTCCTTGACGATGGAGCGCAGATCCTTGATCTCCACGTCAAACGGTACCACCGTCGCCGTTTTCCCGGTGTCGGCCGCAGCCGCCGGGATGTTGTTGGGCCGGATCGTAATCATGATCATGCCGTCGCTGAACTTCCGTTTTTGGAAAGCCTTGCCCGCATAGATCGGCCGCGTAAAGACCGGACCGGGCTCCAGAGCCGTTACGTCAGAGATCAGACCGTACCCGAGACGGGCGGCAACACGCGGCGCCACGTCACGGCCGATCGCCGTGTGCCCCAGCACCACCGCGTCAGGAGAGACATGGTCAATCAACTGTTTCAGCGCTTGGACGTACGCGTCCGGCGTATACTGCGCCAGCGCGGCGTGATCCGCCACGTAGACCGTACCGGCGCCGTGATGTCCCAGTGTCGCCGCATGCGCGCCGCTGTCCGGTCCGAACAGGGCAGCCACCACTTCGCCGCCTTCTGCCAACACCTGCGCGGCGGCCAGTGCTTCCAGGGACACGTTGCGCAGTTGACCGTCACGCGTTTCTGCCAATACCAGTACCTTTTTCATCTGGATCCTCTCCCTCTCGCTTAGATCACTTTTGCTTCGTTACGCAACAATTGGACCAATTCGGACACCTGTGCCGCCAATTCGCCGGAGAGAATGCGGCCCGCCTGCTTTTTCGGAGGCAGGGTCTGGTCGACGATGACGGTCTTCGCCTGGACGTCCTGGGCGGACAGGCCAAGATCGTCCGCAGAGAGGCGATCCAACGGTTTTTTCTTGGCTTTCATGATCCCCGGGAGGGACGGGTAACGCGGTTCGTTCAGCCCCTGCTGGGCGGTGATCAGCACCGGCAGGCTGGTTTCCACCACTTCCAGGTCCCCTTCGACGTCGCGTTCCACCCGCACCTGGGTGCCGTTGATCTCCAGTTTGACAGCCGTGGAGACGTGGTTGATGCCCAGCTCTTCAGCCAGACGGGGACCGCCTTGTCCAGCGCCGGTGTCAACGGCCATCTGTCCGGCGAGGATGATGTCGTACCCCACTTTGCGGGCGACGGCAGCCAGCACTTTGGCAGTCGTGTACTCGTCGCCGAACAGGCTTTCGTCGTCAACCAGAATTGCCTTGTCCGCTCCCATCGCCAGTGCCGTTCTAAGCTCTTGTTCCACGCTGTCCGTACCGATGGAGACGACGGTCACCTCGCCGCCGTGCTCTTCCTTCAGTTTGATCGCCTCTTCCAGGGCGTACTCGTCGTACGGGTTAATGATGGTTTTCGCGCCGTCATCCAGGATTTTTCCATCCTCGATGACGATTTTTTCTTCCGTGTCAAAGGTTTGCTTCATGACAACCAAAATGTTCATGGGATTCCCTCCTTACTAGGTGGCGCAATTCCAATAGAAGCTAGCGGTCGGCAAACTGCGGCTTGCGCTTTTCCAAAAACGCGGCAACGCCTTCCTTGACGTCTTCCGAAGCGAACGCTTCAGCGAACAGTTCCGCTTCGCGCTGCATGCCATCTGCCTTGCCGAGCACCGTCCCGGCATGCACCGACTGCAGTGCCAGCCGCAGGGCGACAGCGCTTTTTTGGGCAATGGCGGCAGCCAGTTTTTTCGCTTCGTCCAGGAGCTGGTCCAGCGGATGGACCGCTTCCACCAGTCCGATGCGCAGCGCCTCTTCGCCGTCGATCATTTCGGAGGTGAGGATCATCTGCGTCGCCTTGCCCCGGCCGACCAGACGCGGCAGCCGCTGCGTGCCCCCGTAACCGGGGATGAGGCCCAGGTTGAGCTCGGGCAGGCCCAGCTTGGCTTCGGGCGCCGCCAGCCGAATATGGCAGGCCATCGCCAGTTCCAGACCGCCGCCCAGGCACGCCCCGTTGATCGCGGCAATGATCGGTTTCGGGAAGGTTTCCAGACGGTCAAACAATTGCTGTCCGGCTTTCGCCATCGCTTGGGCATCTGCGGGCACCAGTTGGGTAAACTCCTTGATATCCGCCCCGGCGATGAAAAAACGGCCTTCGCCGGTCAAGACGATCGCCTTTACCTGACCGTCCCGTTCCAGATCGTCCAGAAGCGCTGCCAGCTCCGTCAGCGCCGCCTGGCTCAGCGCGTTGGCCGGCGGACGGCTGATGGTGACGACGGCAACGCGATCTTCCTTGTGCACTTGCCAATACGAATACATCCCTCTCCCCCCTGCTTGCGTCAAGTCATGAAGCATCCGCCATCTGAGCGAACGCTCAGTCTTCACGTTTTTATTGTAACAAACGAAATCTTGCAAAAAAAGCGTTTTCTTTTGTCATTTTCCCTTCATACCGTACAGGAAGAGGTTATGAATGGGGTCAACATGGGAGACAAGATCGTACTTGCATTGTTTCATGACCCAGGATGTCGTCACTTCATCCAGCGTTCCGAAAATCATTTTCCGCGCCACGCGGACGTCGATGTCCGGGCGGAACACGCCTACCTGCATGCCTTCGTGGATCACTTCGTCAATCAGGTTAAAGTACTGCTTCATCACGGCACCAATGCCCTCACTGATTTCCGGATTGGACTGGCGCAGTTCAATCTGCGTCACTTTTGCCAGATCCGGGTCTTGGGCCAACTGGCTTAAATGGGCGTGAACCAGGACGTACAGTTTTTGCTCGACCGACTCTGCTTCAGCGATTCGTTCCCGGCAGGTTTCGATAAAGGCCCCCATCTTTTCGTTGAACAGGGAAATGAGAATGTCATCCTTGTTCTCAAAGTAGAGGTAGATGGTGCCGTCCGCTACCTTCGCTTCTTTCGCAATTTTGGAAACCTGAGCGCTGTGATAGCCATGACGAGCGATGACGCGAACAGCCGCATCAATAATGGCTTGATATTTTTCCCCCGTTTTTTTCGCCATACGTACCTCCACGTTTGCTTCGAATCAATGCAAAATGAATGATTATTCATTCATGTTTACAGTGTAATATAGGGCTCCATCCGCTGTCAATCCCTCGTCCGCCTGGCCAAAAACAAGCGGCAAGTGGACTGTCCGGGAAGTCCTCTGCTGAAATAGCCTGTCCCCCGGTCTGTCAAGAAAAAGGCCGCTCCCGATCAGGAGGGCGTTACGGGACAGCATTCACGGTCGATGCGATTGTGCGGCGGTTTCCGCCTGTCTTTCCGTTCGTTTCTGGCGGGCTTCAGCTCGTCTTGACCTGGTCTTGGTCGGCGCTCCGTTTCTTTTCTTCCTCCTGCAATTGGCGGCGCAGCACTTTGCCCACCATCGTCTTGGGCAGCTCTTTTCGGAACTCGTATAACCGCGGAATCTTGTAGGCAGCCAGGCGCTTGCGGCAGTGGTTCTCCAGCTCTTCCTCGCTTACCTGCGCTCCTTCCTTCAGCACGATAAACGCCTTGACCGTCTCGCCCCGGTAGGGGTCCGGCACGCCGATGACGGCTGCTTCCTGGACGGCGGGATGCTCAAACAGCACTTCTTCCACCTCACGCGGGTAGATGTTGTATCCGCCGGCGATTATCATGTCCTTCTTGCGGTCGACGATGTAAAAGTATCCGGCTGCGTCCATGTAGCCCATATCTCCGGTCAACAGCCACCCGTCCCGCAGGACAGCCGCTGTGTCTTCCGGACGGTTCCAGTATCCGAGCATCACCTGCGGCCCTTTGACCGCCAACTCGCCGATCTCTCCCTGGGGCAGTTCTTCCCCGGTTGCCGGGTCGACGATGCGGCAGTCGGTGTCCGGCCAGGGCAGGCCGATGCTGCCGTTGACCCGCTTCCCCCAGATCGGATTGGAGTGGGTGACGGGGGACGCTTCCGTCAGGCCGTACCCTTCCACCAGCCTGCCGCCGGTCAGCTCTTCAAATCTGCGCTGCACCTCCACGGGCAGCGGTGCGGAACCGCTGACACAGGCGGTAATGGAGGACAAATCGTATTTGGGCAAATCAGGGTGATTGATCAGTCCGATGTACATCGTAGGTGCGCCGGGAAACAAGGTGGGTTTTGTCTTGTCGATCAGTTTGAGGATTTGCTTGGCGTTGAATTTGGGGACGAGAATAATTTCCGCCGCAATGGAAATGCCCTTGTTCATCACCGTGGTCATTCCGTAGACGTGGAACAGTGGCAGGGCGGCGAGAATTCGTTCCCGCCCTCTGACGAACTTATACATGACTGCCTGGCACTGCAGCGTGTTGGCGACGAGGTTGCGGTGTGTCAGCATGACTCCCTTGGCCAGGCCGGTGGTGCCGCCGGTATACTGCAGAAGCGCGATGTCCTTTTCCGGGTCAACCTCAGGCGTGACCGGATTGGTAGCGCTTTCTTTCAACACGGAAAGAAAAGGCTCAACATCACCGCCGTAGGTTATCTGCGGATGGTCGCCCTGTTTCTTCTGCACCAGCGGATACAGTATCTTTTTGAAGAAGGGTAGAAAATCACCCACACTTGTAACGATCAGGCGTTTCAGTGGGGTGGAGGCCTTCACGGCCGCGACGCGGCTGTACAGCAGGTCCAATGTGATAATCGTCTCGGCTCCCGAGTCGTTCAACTGGTGAATCAGTTCCCGTTCCGTGTAAAGCGGGTTCGTCATGACCACCGTCCCGCCGGCCATCAGAGTGCCGTAGTAGCAAATGACTGCCTGAGGCGTGTTGGGCAGCATGACGGCGACACGGTCCCCTTTTTTCACGCCGCGCTTGATCAGCGCGTTGGCGAACTGATACGACATCGCCAGGAGCTCCCGGTAGGTGATCCGCCTGCCCATGAAGTACAGCGCAGGACGATCGGGAAACTCCGCGGCCGACTGTTCCAGAAAGTGCGTCAGCGGAACACGGGGGTATTCCAATGACGGTGCGGTCTCGGGCGGGTAATTGGCAATCCAAGGCTTGGCGTTTGACATGGGCAAATTCCCTCCAGTCCCTTATTGGCCTTACCTCTCCCGTACGATCCACATTCATAACCTCTTCCTGCTTCCATTCTAGTCGAAAGATAGGTAATTTTCCAACGAAAAAAATCGAATTGGATGTGATTTTTGCAAAAAAGGGCGGGCGCTTTCCTGCTCCGATCAATGCCGGGCAGGAAACCAGTGCCCGTGTTCACGGGATCAGCGCCTCCATCAGCAGTTGGCGAACGCGGGACCGCTCCTCTTTTGGCACCAGATGATACCAGCCGAGGACGCCGTTGTGCCAGATCCGCTCGTCCGCTCCCGTAAGCGTGTCCGTCGTCAGCGCATTCGGCTCGGTGTCGCCGTAGGCCAGCAGGAGGGAGGCGATCTCCCGGTCGGTCAGATCGGTTTTGATATGGCTGCCGAGAATGTCCATCAGCGAAAACGCCTTGACCAGCGCCTGCGCCGACGTGCCCTTGTCAATCAGGGCCTGGACGATTTCCTGCTGCCGGGCGATGCGTTGGTAGTCGCTGTCTTCCCGCCCGATGTCACTTTTGCGGTAGCGGACGTAGTCGAGCGCCTGTTGACCGTTCAGTGTCTGCAGTCCCGGCTTCAGGTCAATGTAGGTGTCGTCGCTCGGATCAGTGTACTTCATCCGTTTTTTCACCTCGATCTGCACCCCGCCCAACGTGTCCACCACCTGCCGGAAGCCTTCGAAGTCGATCGTCACGTAGCGGTCGATCTTGAGGTTGAAAAAGCGCTCCAGCGACTGTTTGACCAGCTTGGGGCCGCCGTAGGCCATGGCGTGGTTCAATTTGTCGTAGCCTTTTCCGGGAAGTTCCATGTAGCTGTCCCGGGGGATGGAGACGAGATGCACCTGCTGCTTGGAGGGATGCACAGCCGCCAGCATCATCGTGTCAGAGCGGGCCTGCTCCCCGTCCCGGCTGTCTGTCCCAATGACGAGCAGAAGAAACGGTTTCAGCGTTTTGGCTTGGGCCAACAGCGCACCGGGCAGCTGGTCCCCCTTCGCTTGCAAAGACGCTTCCGTTCCCGCCTCGAGCGGGGCGTACCATTCCCGCGTCATCCGTTTGAACTGGAAGGCGGCAAAGGAGACCGCCGCCAATACGCCGATCGCCACAACGACTGCTCCGTACCGGGCGATTCTCTTTCCGTATCTGCGCCAAAACGTATGCATGAACGAGACCTCCCTTTGACAAACAGGACCCCATCTGTGCTAAGAGATTGATGGGGTCCTGCTTCCATTGTTGACCGGGGAGGTCTTGTTTAAACCTGAGCGTTGGCGCTTCAGTCCCTTTCCACAACCATCGCCATGCCCATTCCGCCACCTACGCAGAGCGTGGCCAACCCGCGCTTGACCTGGCGGCGCTTCATTTCGTGCAGCAGCGTGACGACGATGCGGCAGCCCGTGGAGCCGACCGGATGGCCGAGTGAGATGCCGCTGCCGTTGACGTTCGTGATCTCGCGCGGCAGCTCCAGCAGCTTTTCCACCGCCAGATACTGGGCGGCAAACGCTTCGTTTACCTCGATCAGATCAATGTCGGCCAGAGTCAGGCCCGCTTTGGCCAACGCCTTTTTCACCGCCGGCACCGGTCCGTATCCCATCAGATCAGGCTCCACCCCGGCCCAGGCATACGAGACGATCCTGCCCAGCGGAGCGATGCCCAGCTCCCGTGCCCGGCTCTCCTTCATCAGCACGACCGCAGATGCCCCGTCGTTCAGCCCGGAGGAGTTGCCCGCCGTCACGGTCCCGTTTTCGCGAAAGCTGGGCTTCAGCTTGGACAGGCCCTCCAGCGTGACGTCCCGGCGGGGATGTTCGTCTGTCTCCACCATCGTCACCGCTCCCCGCTTCGTTACTGCAACGGGAATGATTTCCTCACGAAACAGGCCGCTGTCGATCGCCCGCACCGCGTTTTGCTGGCTGCGCAGGGCGATTTCATCCTGTTCGGCGCGGCTGATGCTGTAGCGCTCCGCCAGCCGTTCCGCCGTCTCCCCCATCAGGATGCCAAAATGGGGATCGGTCAAAAGTTCCCACATCGCGTCGGTCATCTCCCCGTGCGTGAGGCGTTTGCCCCAACGGGCGTTTTTCAGCACGTACGGCGCATTGCTCATGCTCTCCACGCCGCCGGCGATTACCACCTCACAGTCCCCCAGCAGAATTTGTGCGGCACCGCTGACGATCGCCTGCATGCCGGAGGCGCACTGGCGCTGTACGGTAAAACCGGTCACTCGGTTGCCGAGCCCGGCGTCAAGGGCTGCCACGCGTGCAATGTTGGCTTCATCGGTCCGCTGGATGCAGTTGCCAAGGATCACTTCATCAATCAGCGACGGATCTACTGACGATTTGGCAATGACGCCGCGAATCACCGTTTCCGCCAGTTTGCGAGCGCTTACATCTTTCAGCGCGCCGCCGAACGTGCCGATCGGCGTGCGTCCGGCTGCGACAATGACGATTTGTTCCATCGCAATTTCCTCCCCCGCGTTCGATTTTCCCATTTCTCCCATTGTGACACAGGTCCGATCGGGCGTAAATCGTTCCCGTACCACCTCTACTCCCGGGCGTCTTTCATCATGACCGTCACCCACTCGTCACTGTGCCGCTCCGCCACCAGCGAAAATCCGGCCTGTTCGTAAGCAGCCAGCACCTTGTCGCGATTCCACTGCACAATCCCGGAAAGGATCACCGTCCCTCCCTGCGCAATTCGCTTCCGCACCAGCGGCAGCATGGCCACGTCTTCGTCACCGCCGATATTGATCAGGATCAGATCCGCCTCCCGGGGCAGCCGCTCCTGTACGTCCGGTTCCAGCGCGTCACCCAATACGATTTCCACCGCATCCTCCGCCAGGTCGTTGTTGGCCAGGTTTACCCGGATCTGGTATTCGCTCTGCGGGTTGAGATCCACCGCAAAGACCGGCTGCCGGGCGCCGTTTTTGACGCAGAACAGCGACAGGATGCCGGAACCGGCGCCGATATCCAGCACTCGTTTGCCGGCGGGAGACCACTCCTGCAGCAGCAGCAGGATGTCCTGGGTAGTGCCGTGGTAGCCGGTGCCAAACGCCGCGCCGGGATCGATCCAGAGCACGTGTCTGGCTTGGGCCAGCGCCTCCGGCGGGGTCCACGTGGGTGCAATCCACCAGTCGCCCACCTGCACCTCGTGAAATGTCTCCTTCCACGACTCATTCTCCGCGGTCACCGTCTCTACTTCCTTAAGGCGGACCTGCTCCCCCCAGCGGCTGAGATAGTTCCGAAGCTGCTCCACATGCTCGGCTTCGCTCTCCCTGAGCGGCTCAAACAGGTAGGCGATCACCGGCCCGTCCGTCTTTTCCGCATAATCGTAGCCGTTTTCCGTCGTCAGCACCTCGATCTGCGGCTCCACCCAACCGAGTGTGTAGGCGCTGGCCAGCACCTCGCTGACAAACGCGTCTTCCGCATCCCGATCGACCAACAGGATGTACTTTAGCCATGTTTCTTCCATCGTCTGCCTGCCCCTTTCTCCCATCTGATCCTCTGAATGGATGGCGAGGATATGCGCTTGCATGGTATGATTATAGAATGGATGAAAACTTGTTTGGAGGCTTGCCATGTTTGACGAATTTTTTTACCGGCGCCGCAAGAACAAGGGGATGCTGATCCTGATGATCGCCCTGCTCATTATGGGGGCCGGTCTGTTCGCCCTGGGCTTCCTCTATTTGTTCTAGGGTTGCTTTACTTCCCCGTATTTACTCGATTATACTTGAGAATGTGTTTTTCCTGTACGTTTGATATAGAAAGAAGGTTCACTCCATGTCGCGTATTCTCATCTCCGGGTACTACGGCTTTAACAATGCCGGAGACGATGTGGTCCTGTATGGCATCATCAGCGCGCTGCGTCGGGAACAACCGAATATTTCCCTGGCCGTGTTGTCCAACCAACCGGAGCGAACGACGGCCCTGTTTGGCATTCCGGCGTACAACCGCTGGAGCCTGCCGACCATCGTGCGCGAGTTGATGCGAAGCGACATGCTGGTGATGGGCGGCGGAACGCTGATGCAGGACGTGACCAGTCCGCGCAGCGTGCTTTACTACCTGGGGATCGTCTCGATCGCCAAGCTGCTGGGCAAACCGGTCGTGTTTTACGCTCAGGGGTTTGGTCCGGTCCAGAAGCGTATCAGCCGCCTGTTGATCAAGCAGGTGGTGAACCGGGTAGACGTGATCACCGTACGTGACTTTGAATCAGGCGAAGATTTCAAGGCGTGCGGAGTGAGCAAGGCGCCAGTCTACGTGACCGCCGATCCGGCACTGACCATTTCGCCGGACGACGTGTCTGACGAGCGGGGGCGCCAGCTGTTGGCGGACAAGTTTGTCGACCTGTCCAAGCCGCTGGTTGCCATCTCGGTCCGCGACTGGAAGCAGGAGCAGCGCTTCAAGCAGTCGATCGCCCGGGCAGCCGACCTGTTTGCAGAGCGTGGATGGAACGTGCTGTTTGTGCCGATGCACTATCCCAGCGATCTGGCTCCCTCCCGCGACATCATCGCGATGATGCGCCAGCCGGGGGCAAAGCTGTTGGACGAGCCGGTCACCTTTCACGACATCATGTCCGTGCTGAAACAGTGCGAGTACGTGCTCGGCATGCGGCTGCACTCCCTGATTCTTGCCTGCATGCTCCAAACGCCGTTTACCGGCATCTCCTATGATCCCAAAATTGACCGGTTTGTCGAGCGGGCCGGCATGCCCAGCGCCGGCCATATCACCCGTTTGGACGAATCGGCGCTCCTCGCCCTTTTGGACGAGCGGCTGGCCGACCTGGAGCGGGAAAAACGCGTGATTGCCGAACGCTCGCAACTGCTCGCCCAGGAAGCGGCCAAAAGCAGTGAACTGGTGCTTCAGGCACTGCGCCGCAAAGCGTAAGTCTGACCACGTGGCTTAAAACGCCGACAGGGGCAGGTCTCCCCACAACGCGGACGAAAGGAGGACGTGCAGATGTCCGTTTCTTCCCAGTTGCTGATACGTTTGAACAAGCTGTTTCCGCTCCCCGTTCACCCGTTCAATCTGGCGAACGACGGGACGATGAGCTACACCGAATGGCAGTTCCAAAAAGGGGACCAGACGATCCAGTTTTTCCTCCCCTATCATTCGCAGGAGCAGATGTTCGTCGACAAGACAGTCCTGGACATCGGCTGCGGCGGCGGAGGCAAAACCTGCTATTACGCCACATTTGGTCCCAAGCAGATGATCGGCATCGACATTGTGCCCCATTACGCCGAGGAAGGAAACGCCTTTGCCCGCGAAAAAGGGCTGGCGGACCGGGTCTCGTTCATGACCGCCGACTCTGCCGATCTGCCGTTTGATGACAACACGTTCGACACGATTATCATGAACGACGCGATGGAACACGTCGACCGTCCGGAACAGACGTTGGACGAATGTTTCCGCGTTTTGAAGCCGGGCGGTCATCTGTACATCAACTTTCCACCGTACTACCACCCGTACGGGGCCCATCTCTCCGACGCCATCGGGATTCCCTGGGTGCACGCGTTTTTCTCCGAGCTGACGCTGATCGACGCCTACAAGCAGTTGGTTCGCCACCTGCCTGACGGCGAGGAGCGGATCTCCTTCCGCTTCGGTCAGGGGCCGGATGGCAAGGAGACCATTTCCTACATCAACCGGATGACGATCAAACGGTTCCGCCGCATCCAGCAGGGGGTCCACCATCCAGTGGTTTACCAGCAGGAAGTACCGCTGCGCCCGGTCGTCTCCGGCCTGGCCAAACTGCCGTTTTTGCGTGAGTTTTTTGTCAAAATGGTAGTCTGCATCTATCAAAAGCAGGCATAGCAGACCGATATGCGTGAAGCCGTCCCAAACAAGCGGGGCGGCTTTTTGCCGGGGGCTGGGCCGCACCGGTCCTTGACAGACAGAGAAAAGGGCTGTGCCGTAATCGGAGGTGTTCCGTTTACGGTACAGCCCTTGTTTTCATGCCGCCAGGCCGAGGTCAGCGGATATCGGTCGGCGACTCTTTCCGGCGCAGCAGGTTCACCAGGCCGCGCAGCCGGTTGCCTCCGGGCAGCCACTCCAGCTCTTTTTCGTCAATCAGCGGTATGACCAGCAGCATGCCCAGGTAGACGAGCATCCCCGTTCCGACCCCGACCACCGTTTCCACCGCCCCCACCAGGCGGGCTTTTCCATGCAGCAGGAAACCGACCGTCTCCATTGCCCCCCAGGCCAATACCAGCATCAGGTTGGCGACGAGCAGCGGATACAGCGTGTCAAAGCGCCACTGAATGTCCACCTTCACCAGACGGTTGATCACCCGCATGTTCAGGGCACAGACCAGGGCAGTGGCGCACAGCCAGGATACGGACAGCCCGTCCATCCCCAGCAGGGAAGTAAACAGGATCGTCGTCCCGATCTTGGCCAGCACGCCCCACAAGAGGTGCAGTGCCGGCACTTTTTCCCGGCCCAGCCCCTGCAGGATGCCGTTGGTGGCCAGCAGCAGGGAAAGCGGAATGGCGCTGACGCCCAAAATCGCCATCGCCCGTGTCCCCTCCACGTCGCCGTACAGTGCCAGGTTGGCCCCTTCAGCCACGGCGGTCAAGCCCAGACCCGCCGGCAGGCCGATCAGCCAGGCAAAGCGCAGGGAGAGCTTGGTCAGCGTGCTCACCCGTTCTTCGTCACGCTGCTGCCGTGCTTCGGCGATGGCGGGAACGATCGACAGCGCAATGGACGAGCCGAACAGGCTGGCCAGCTGCAGCAGCGGTCCTCCACGGCTGTAGATGCCGAACCAGGTGTCGGCGGTCAGTCCGTCCACATGCCAGACGTAGCGAAAGATGTTGATCGCCAAAAACGAGTCGACCAGGCTGAAGATCGGAATGACCAGCGCGCTGATACAGATCGGCCAGGCGATGCGCCACATCGACAGGAAAAAGGTGCGGTCGAACCACCAGTCAAGCCGCTTCCACCCGTCCGCAGACGCGAACGGCTGCTTGCGGTTGTGCCGCCACAACAGGAACGCAAGGAAGCCAAGGCTCAACATCGTGCTGATCATCGTCCCAAAGTTGACGCCCGTGATCACCTGATCCGTATCTTCGCCCAGCGAGACGAGATAGAGCGAGGCGATCAGGATAAAGGCCACCCTCAGCGTCTGCTCCACGATCTGGGAGAGGCCGACGTAGAGCATTTTCTGATGTCCGTAAAAGAAGCCCCGGATCACCGCGATCAAGGGAACGAACAACAGCGACAGCGAAATGGCCCGAATCGGTTCGATCAGATGAGGGTTGCCCATCAACCGGGCGATCAGGGGAGAACCCAGGTAGAGCAGGGCAAACAAGACGATCCCGATCCCGCCCATCATCACCATGCTGCGGGCGAGAATCTGGCTGACCGCATCCTGCTTTCCTTCCGCCAGCGCTTCGGCGATCACCCGGGAGAGAGCCACGGGGACGCCCGCTGTGGCCAGAATCAGGAATGTGAGGTAGAGCGGATATACCTCCTGGTAGAGACCCAATCCGTTGTCACCCACGATTTCCTGCAGGGGGATGCGGTAAAACATCCCGATTACCTTGGACAAAATCCCGGCCACAGCGAGAATCAACGCCCCGGCGAGGAATTGACTTTTTTTGGTCATGGGAAACTCCTTTGCAACAATGTCAAATCAAATCGTGTACCGCACAGCCGGGTTGCTTCGCAAGTCGGCGGCAGTTTGCTTCACGCACAGACAAACATAAACCGTCCGGGCAAACCGCTGCCGTCCCTCCTGCACACACCTGCTGTAAATTCTCTCTCTATCCTACTAGGAAATCTCCCATCCGGCAAACAGGTATAGGGGCCCGATCCGGCAGTCATACTAATGGGGAAAGATTCCAAACATTGTATCGGCAGCCGGAAAGGAGCAACCCCCCAATGCAACTGACAGGCACACTCATCCGCCGCGTGCACTGGCCGTTGATGGAACGGCTGAAACAGAACCGCACGCGTCAGTATTTGCACGAACTGCGAGAGGCGCAGCAGTTGTCGCCGCAGGCGCTGCGGAAACGCCAGGCGGACAAGCTGAGGCGCTTATTGGACCACGCCGTCCGCCGTGTCCCCGCCTACAGCGAATACGCATCCGACTGGGAAGCGGCTGATGACGACCCGATTCGCTTCCTGGAGCGCCTTCCCGTGCTCAGCAAGGCCCGTTTCCGCGCGTCGTTTGACCAGTACCTCAGCAACGATGCAGACCCCTCCCGGCTCATTGCCAACCGGACTGGCGGCTCCACGGGAGAGCCGACCCGTTTTTACCTGAGCCGGCCGGCTGTGGAACGCTACGAAGCAGCCCGCTGGCTGGGGCTCTCCTGGCACGGTATTCGCATCGGCGACCCGTCCGTCATGGTCTGGGGCTCGCCGCTTGAACTCAACCAGCAGCAGGCCCGCCGCTATCGCCTGAAAGAGCGATGGTTGAAAAATCGGCTGATGATACCCGCCTACGACCTGGACGAGCGGCGGCTGGACGAACACCTGCAGCTAATCCGCCGGTTTCGCCCAGTCTACCTGTACGGGTATGCGTCTGCCCTCCACCTGTTGGCTGAGATGATGCTGGCGCGCGGCGCCAGTCCAGGTGTGAAGCTGAAAGCGGTGGTGTCCACGGCAGAGACGCTTCATGACTACCAGCGGCAAGCAATCGCCAAAGCGTTCCAGGCGCCTGTCGTCAACGAATACGGCGCCCGCGACGGAGGCATCATCGCCTACCAGTGTCCGGTTGGACGCATGCACGCCTTCAGCGAAAACTGCGTGCTGGAAGTGGTCGATCCCGCCAGCGGCCGCCCCCTTCCCCCGGGGGAAAGAGGGACGCTTCTGGTCACTGACCTGCACAACACAGTCATGCCCCGGCTGCGCTACCAGTTGGGCGACGTCATCGCCCTCTCGTCGGACACCTGCACCTGCGGCATCAGCTATCCGCTGCTGGCCGCCATTGACGGCCGGGAAGACGACATGTTTGTCACCGCTCACGGTACGTATGTGCACGGCCACTACTTCAACCACATCATGCGCAATCTGGACAGCTTCCGCACCTTTCAAATCATCCAGCACAAGCCGGACCAGGTGACGCTCAAACTGGTAAAAGAGCCGGATCGGTACGATCCGGCTGACGAAGCCCGGCTGTTGGAGGCCATTCGAGACAAACTGGGGGAAGTCAGCATCGAGGTATGCCACGTCGACCGGATTCCACCGAGTGCTTCCGGCAAGACCCGCTACGCCATTCGCGAATGTCCGCTTACCGGTTTGCTGCGGGAGTAGACCGTCTGCGCAGCTTTTGCACCAATTCGGCGACCAGCGGTTCACGCAGCGCGAACAGTGCCGCAAAGTACAGCAGCGCCCCGCCCATTACCCCAAGCAGCAGGTAACACCACAACGGCAGAGCGGACAGCCAGGCATCAGCCAGCAAAATCCCGCCGCTCATGACAGCGCAGGCGGCCAGCGTCCGCAGCGCTGTCCACACAAAGCTCCGGCTGATGGGCGCACCCACTTTGCGCCAGAGCAGGGCGAACAGCAGCACCGACTGGAAGAGTACGGAGACGGCCATCCCCAGTGCGATTCCCCCGTGTCCCATCCAGGGGATCAGCAGCCAGTTGGCAACAGCGTAGACGGCGATCCCGATTACGCCGACCACGACCGGCGTCCGCGTGTTGTCCAGTGCGTAAAACGCCCGGGTGATCAGGTCGCGGGCGGCCATCCCGTACAGCCCCAAGCCGTAAAATGGCAGCGCCCAGGCGGTCAGCGCGACGGACAGCTCGCCGAACTCGCCGCGCTGGAACGCCAGCCGCACGATCGGTTCGGCGTAGAGGATCAGTCCCGCCGTCACCGGCAGGAGCAGAATCAGCAGATACGCCAGCCCTTTTTGCAGAATCTGCTTCATCTGGTCCATCTCACCCCGCTTCACGTGGCTGGCCAGCAGCGGAAACAGCGGCAGAGTAAACGCCCCAACGAAGATCGCCATCGGCATCTGCACGATCTGGTTGGCGTTGGCCAGAGCGGATACGTTGCCTGCTCCCAAGCCGTTGGCAAACCCCCGCTCCAAAAACGTGGTCGCCTGGGACACGACTGCTCCGATCAGGATGGGCACCACCCGCTCGCCCATGCTGCGCAGTGCTTCATCCTCTTTCCATGCAAACGACAAGCGGTGGCGGTAGCCAAATCGGCGCAGCGTTGGCAGCATCGTCAGCATCGCCGCCAAGTAGCCGAGAGTGGTCGCCATGGCCAGTCCGTCAGGTCCGTAGAGCGGCACCAGGAGATACATGCTGACAATCACCAACGCGCCGTTGGCCACCGTTCCCAGCGTCGGAGTGAAGAAGTGCTGGTGGGCGTTGCAAACACTGGACCACAGACCGGCAAGCCCGATGAAAACAGCGGACGGCCACATCCACCGCAGCATGTCGGCCGTCATCTCCAGCGTGTTTTCCTGTGCTCCCATCAACCAGGCGATCTCCCGGGCAAAGACGACGCCCAGCACCGCCATCGCCAGAAACGCCGCGAACACGACGGTCAGCACCTTGTTGTACAGCACCCCGGTCCGCTCCTCTTTTTCCATCAGCCCGCGCATGGTGGGAATCAGCACGGCATTGATCGCTCCCGGCACGACCAGAAACAGCGTCTGCGGAATCGTCACCGCTGTGTAAAAGGCGTCGGACGCTGCACTGGTGCCGTAGAGGTTGCTTACGTAGACGTTGCGAAAAAAACCGAGAAGCCTTCCGATCAACGTGAGTGCGACGATCATCGAGGCAGTCTTGAATATGCTCATCGTTCGAATCTCCCATCTTTGCAATACGCGCCCATCCTCTTAAAAAGCACACCTGTTATCATAGCGCATTTCTCGTAATCCTACCAACCTCTATCCCCTTCGCCTTGCGACAGCATTCGCCCATTCATTATAATAGTGGGGTTAATCCCTGTGTAGGAGGATCAAAAACGAAATGAAAGAGAACGTATGGAAGTGGGGGAGGCAGTCAGACACCTGGGTCTACCTCCTGCTGGCCTACCCCGTTATCGATTACGTCTTGCGAAAGATTTTGCCGATTCCAGTCGTCTCGTCGCTGTGGGATGACGGCCTGCTGCTCGTCCTCCTGCTGTTTACTTTTCTCGCCTACTGGAAAGGTTCGCGGGACATGCCCGCCATCAAGCATACGTTTGCGGCGTTCATCGTCTACGGACTGGCGCTGACGGTGGCCGACATGGCCAACTGGGACGCCAGCGTGGAGGGCTTCCGCGCCGTCTACCAGTACATGATTGCCTTTTTCATCGGCTTTTACCTGCTGCGCGACACAAAGCAGCTGGTCGTGTTCCTGAAAGTGCTCACCGCATTCGGGTTTCTCGCCGCGGTCGTCGGCATCATGCAGGTAGTGCTGGGCGTACAGACGCCGCAGTCGTGGGTGCAGGAAGGGGAAGCCGTCACGACGCGGGCGTTTTCGATTGTCACCAGCCCCAACGTGCTGGGCAGCTACATGGCCCTGATCGCTCCTGTGGCAGTCGGGTTGGCCGTCACAACAGCCAATCGGAAAGAGCGCATCATCTGGTGGATCGTCGCGCTGACGACGCTGCTCACCTTGCTGCTGACCAGTTCGCGCGGAGCCTGGATCGCGCTGGCTGTGGCGCTGTTCGTCTGCTGCTATCTGTGGAACAAGCGGCTGGCCGGCTTTCTCGTGATCGCCGGCATCGCCGGCCTGATCGGCCTGTACTTCGTGCCGGAGTCGACGCCCCTGATCGGGAAGATTTCCAACCGCATCTTCACCCTGTTTACTCCCGAGTACCTCCAATCCAGCATGCAGGCCGGACGTCTCGACCGCTGGGGGGAGGCGTACGACAAGATGCGGCTGGAACCGCTGTTCGGGGTGGGGCTCGGCCATCACGGCGGCGCCGTCGGTTCCCGCCACTTCGGCACAATCTACACCGACAGCTACCTGTTTAAAAGCATCGCGGAGCTGGGCCTCATCGGCGTCATCATGCTGATTGCGCTGATTGCCATGACGTTTGCCTACGCGGTCCGGCTCATCCGGGCACAGGCAGGAAAGCCGCCGTTCTTTTTGATGCTGGGTCTGTTTGGCGGCCTGTTTGCCGTCGCCATGCACAACCTGGTGGAAAACATTTTTGAGGTGCCGTTCATGTCCCTCTACTTCTGGTTGTTTGGCGGCTTCCTGTGCGCACTGTACGCCGACCAAGCGAAAGAGAAAAGGTGGTGAGTCCATGCGCCGCAATGGTGTATTGTCAGCCGTGAACTGGGCGCTGTACGCAATCGCCCTGTTCCTCATCTATCACATTCTGGTCAAACCGGCGTTCCTGGACCTCTCCTGGATCGCCCTGATCGTCTTTTTGCCGCTGCTCGGTTTCCTATATGTCCTGGTACATCCGGACGAACGGCGGCAGGTAGTCGTCTTTACGCTCGGCTTTTTGCTGCTGGACCGTGCCCTCGCTCACGTAGACGTGAAATCGCTCGCCGCCGTGCTGATCGGCGGAGCGGTGGCGAGCGGAGTCATCGCCCTGATTGCCAAATGGTACGGCCGTCTGAGCTGGTCGGCTGTCATCGCGCTGGTGCTCGTCGCCGTGCTGACCAACGTCAGCTTCCACCGGGACAACCTGGCCGCGCTCAGCCACTTCACGCTGAAGTATGAATCGGAACGCCTTTACAACGGAGCCTGGGTGGATTACTTCCCCGTCATCCTCTACGACGTGGACGGAGACGGCAAGCAGGAGATCATCACGTACGGCAACGCCGAGGAGTTGCCCCTGCCGGAAGAAAAGCCGAAAAAGCCGGAGACGGAAGCAGAGCGGAAGGAGCTCGCCGACAAACTTTTGCATCTGCAGGCCGAACCCATCTCCCTGTACGTGCTCACCTGGAAAGACGGCAAGCTGGTGCGCATGCCCAACGACCAAATCGCGGCGGAGACGATGGCTAAAATCAAGGAGCAAATGCCGACAGACTACCCGGGCTTCCCGTACTACACAATGAAAGACGGCCAACTGCTGCCAAACGTGCAGCGCCAATCCTACGCGGAAGCGATGCTGCAGGTGGGAACCGCTCCGAATCGCGCCCTGCTGTTGGACATGCAAATCATCGGGGACAAGCTGGCGGAAAACGACGGCGGCCTGGATGTGCGCAGCGCGATCGGCGAGAAGTACCGCGATGTCTCGATCAAAGAGGGGCTGCTGAGCGGCACGTATGAAGGCAGGCCGTTTGTCGCCACGACCAAGGCAACCAAGCTGATTGGCACGATGAAGCTGCCGGACGGTCGCGAGGGGCTTATCATCATGGGCGAACACCTCAGCGTCATGGCTGTAGAACCGGACGGCACCGCCGTGGAGGCGTACTCCCTGACGCGCAAGGAAATGCCGCTGGCAACCGCGGAATTCATCCCGGCCGATTTGGACAAGGACGGAGCCGATGAACTGCTGGTGGCCAACAGTCCGTCCTACATCCTGAAAGCGAAGCAAAACGGCACCTGGGAAATCCTCTGGGCAAGCGAGGAAGGCGATCGCAGCTTCCGCTTCACCAACTACGCTCCGATCGGATCTAGCACAGAGCCGGAAATCGTCGCCATGGCGAAAAGCTGGGTGAGCACCACCGACTCCCGTTACCTGTCCGGGTACCGCTACACCCCGGACGGACTGAAGCAGACCTGGCGCATCTACCTGCCGCTTTTAAACGTGCAGGTGGGTGACATCGACGGCGACAAGGAAAATGAAATCGTCGCCACCATCTACGACAAGCACCGCCTCATCGTGTTCAAGCAGCACAACGTGCCCGTCGTGCCGCTCGTCATCCTCCTGTTTGCCGGATTGATCGGCTACGGGATCGCAAGGAGGGTTCGCCATGCGTAAACGAACCGTAGGAATGCTTACCCTGTCTGCGCTCGCTGCCACCCTGCTCTTGACCGGATGCACCTACGAGTCGGGGCCCAAGTCGTTCGCCTCCACCAATTACGGCACGAGCTCGGCAAAGACGGCCCCGCAGCAGACCGAGTCGGCGAGCGAGTGGCTGAAGACAGCGCTGGAACGTGCGAAAACGGACAAGGACGCACAGAAGTTCTGGTACAAAGGCCACGTCAAGACCATTATGAACCGCACCACAACCAGCATGTTTAACGGGGCCGTCGTACAGCCAAACGGATACAATGTGGATGCGCGGATTGCCCGCCAGGACTATCAGTATTACCGTATCGGTGACAAGCGGTACATCCGGGTCGGCGATGCCTGGATGACTGCTCGGGAAACCCCGCTTCCGTTTGACGTGCTGGCCGGTTTTGACGACTGGCTGCCGTTTATGGAACAGGCGGTACAGTTAAAAGAAGAAAAAGTGTACGGCACGGTTTGCGTCCCGTTTGAAGTGAAAATGACCGGCGCAGACTGGCTGGCGGCGAGCAAGAGTCCGCTGTTTGAGCCGCTGCGCCAGCAGGTGGCCGACCGCCCGGACATGGCGGCCGTTCTAAAGGATTCCACGATTAAGACCACTTTCTGGTTCGGCAAGGACGACCGGCTGATCCATCAGTTCGAGACCTGGATCATCCTGCCGATGCCGGAAGGAGGCACGATGGACCAGCAGGTGTTCTTCCAGTTTTACAAGTACAACGACCCGGGAATCCAGATCAAGGACCCGGAAGAAGTGGAAAAGTATCTGCTGTACTAAACAAGCGCACATAAAAAAGAGGCGAATCTATCGCCTCTTTCTGTTTGTAGGCAAAATGGCCGTTGCGAGGAGAACACGCTTCCGTCATCCACTCCGTTCTTTACCCACTGAACACAAGCTAATGCTCGCGTCCGGCGGGGCCCAGTCAATGCCCAGCAGGGAAGCACAAACTACACGCTCCGCATCGATTTGCGGGGGATCGCCAAAGCCGCATCGCTACGCAACCGATTCAAAGGTGACGCTCCTTTTTCCCGCAAATCGCTGCTTTGCTCGGTAGGGCTCTCAAGTCGCTCTGCCTGGAAACGTGATTCTCCTTCGGTACAATCAGTTTGTCTTCATTCTGAAAGAGTCAAATTCATCGCCTCTCAGACTGAAGACAAACTGTTTTTTATTGAGTGTCCGCAAGGAAACGATCTTCCATCATTTCCAGGCCGGAAGGCCTGCACATTCATCAACCGAAGGTGGAGAAAAAGTAGATGGCATAGAGTGATGGGCCAAGCGAGCTCCTTTGACGACCTGCTCAGCGGAAAAACGAAAGACGCGGGAAAAAACAGGGGGCACAAGTCTCACTTCATCGAACTACCCAGATGTTTGCCCCCTGCCCGCGTCGCGTTTTGAAGCGGACATCATTCACTTCTTTGCTGGTCGTCAAGAGAGCGAGCGAGCCCGATCACCCATGCGCCACGGACTTTGTCTACACACTGAGAGGTTCATGCCTCATTTTCATTGTCCGACCAGTTCGTTCATCAATTCAGCCAGTTGGCGGGCCTGCTCACGCCGTTCGTACGGCTTGACCCGTTCGGCAAAGTCGTCGTCACGTTCCGCCGCGCCGGCCGCTCCCCGCTCCTTCCACTCGCGGTACAACTTCAGAAACGCCTGCTTGATGGCTTCCTTGTCTTCCGGGTCGGCCACTTGGCCCAGGCGGAATGCCTCAATAATCTGCGTCGCCTCCCCCGCTTTGTTCAGGGCGAGGATCGGCTTGCCAATGCCCATGTACTCGTACAGCTTGCCGGGGATGTACGCTCCGGCGTCCGGCGAAACGTCCCCGATCAGCAGAAGCGCATCTGCTCCTTTCATCAGGCCGAGCGCCTGTTTGTGCGGCAGGTTGCCGAGCACGCGGACGACGTCGCCCAATTGCAACGCCTCCACACAGTCCCGGTTTTCCGAATAACCCGGATAGTCAAACACGCCGGCAAAACTGAGCTGCAGGTCCTCGCGCGCTACCTCTCCCGCGTCGATCAGTTCGCGGATCGCCCGCAGCAGCAGGCGCGGGTTGCGCTTCTGATACAAAATGCCGGCGTAAACGGCGTGAAACTTGCCGGGCGCGGTGTACTGCGGTGTAAGGCCGACAAAATCTGCCTGGTCAAAGCCGTTGTAGATCAGCTCCAGACGGCGAATGCGGCTGCCGTGTTTTTTGCGGAAGTTCTCGGCAAATGTGGTCGTCACCGTGGTGATGGCGTCAGCCTCTGCCATCACACCCGCTTCCATGTGCTCCTCCAGCCGCTCCCGCCAGGCGATCCCCGACGAATGCATGTTTTGCGTCCAGGGATCGCGGAAATCAGCCACCCATTTTACCCCGAACTCGCGGGCGAGTCGGCGGGCGACGAGGTGATTGGTCACGGGGCCGGAGGTGGAAAAGATTACATCGATTTTTTCCCGGCGGATGATCTCCCGTCCCAGCTTCAAAGCGTTGGGCAGCCAAAGGATCTGGTCGTCGGGGATCAGCAGGTACGGTTTCACTTTTTTCAACAAACCGACCGCCTGCTGCTTGAGCGTCGCTGTCAGGGAACGTCGGGCCAAAGCAGCCTCTCCTCCGGCAGCAGGGGCAGCACCCCCGCCCCGTCGCGGCAGCAAGGGCCACTCCTTGGCGCGGTGTATCGTCACGTCGGCCGGCACCTGCGCCAAAAGGGACGGGTCCAATGTAGCGTGGTAGACAGGGTCAACAGTCAGTACGTGCACCTTCCACCCAAACTCGCCCAGGTATTTGGCCATTTTTAACGGCCGCGGCACGCCTCCTCCGCCGATCGGCGGGAATATGTAACAGATGATCAATACACTGCGGGTCTTCATTGGGATACCTTCCTCGTTTTTGTCCATTCTCGTAATGCTCCTTCACCAAGATACCACAAGTCCAGTCTTATTGCGAATCCACCAGTCATCTGCTATAGTGAGAATGGCTTTGTTTTCAAATCAGGAAGAGATGATCTTTCACGTCGCGACGGCAGTGTTGCACGATTGGTTGGAGAGCCCCGCCCGGCGAAGCAAGGGACCCTGCTCGACACAGCGTCAACCATTGAGTGGGGGAAGCGTATGCTATGGCCGGGTGGGTTTTCTTACAGGATCAGCATGCAGGTAACTTCCCGGTGCTGCTGGCTGATCCGGCAGAAATCTACCTCTACCGAAGAACGGACTGATGTGAATGCTTTCGATAGAGGGTTTGTCATAAAGGTTTGGGTGGATTGTCATGAGCAAATTACGAGTCCTCCACGTCATTGGCGGGGGGGAATTTGGCGGAGCGGAACAGCATATTCTCAACCTGGTCACCTCCCTGCCGCAGGAAGCAGTGGACGTGGCGGTCGTTTGCTTTTACAACTCCCTGTTCGCCGACGAGCTGCGCAAGGCCGGCGTCTCCGTCATCCCGCTGGACAGGTTCGGCCGCTTCGACGTGCGCCTGCTGCAGGCGCTGCGCGACACGTTTCGCCGCTATCAACCGGACATTGTACATACCCACGGCGTAAAAGCAAACTTTTTTTCCCGGTTGGCCGTGCGCGGAACCGGCCCTGTACTGGTCACGACCGTACACAGCCACCTCCGCTACGACTACGTCCATCCACTGGCGTACGCCGCCGTCACGATGATGGAACGGTCCACCCGCCGATGGAACCGACACTTTGTGGCAATCAGCGGCGCACTTGCAGACATTTTGCGGCAAGAGGGAGTGCCTAAAGACCGCATCAGCATCATCTACAACGGCATGGACCTGGCCCCCTACCGGCAGACGCATCGGCGCGTCGAGGACCGGAAGCGGCTGCGCGCGGAGTGGAACATCCCCGAAGAGGCGTTTTTGTTCTCCACAGTCGCCCGGTTCGTCCCGGTAAAAGGGCTTCCACACCTGATCGACGCGTTTGCCCAGCTGACGCGGAATCCCGGCACAGAGGACGTCCGCCTCGTCATGGTGGGGGACGGTCCGGAGCGAGCGCTGCTGGAAACGAAGGTGCGCGAACACCGCCTGGAGGACAAGGTCCGGTTCGCCGGTTTCCGCCAGGACATCCCCGCCTGCCTGCATGCTTGTGACGCGTTTGTCCACTCTTCTCTCTACGAGGGACTGGGTTACACGCTCATCGAAGCGATGGCCTCGGAAGTGCCGGTCATCGCCAGCAACGTCGGGGGCGTCAAGGAGTTTGTCAAGGACAGGGTAACCGGTCTGACGGTGGAACCGGGCGACGTCGAGCGGCTGAGCCGGGCCATGCAGGAGCTGCATCAATCGCCCGAGCTGCGCGAAACACTCGTCGAAAACGCCCTGCGAACGGCAGAAGACACCTTTACCATCGAGCGCATGGCGGAATGCACCCTGGCGCTGTACCAGCGGCTGGTGTAAAGAAACTGGAAACACGGCAACAAACGCCCGAATGCAGACGTTCGGGCGTTTGTTATACTTATTACCGGGACTTGCTGAATTGACTCTATCAAAAGAATCTCCTCTCGTCTCGAAGACTCGGAGGTCTGCTGGCATACTTTGTTGCCTTTGGCAAGACAATCTGCTTTCATAGAAGTGAAATAATTCGGAATCATGCGAGAAAGGATGGGCCCGATGAAACTGTTTCTCTCCGTCGACATGGAAGGCATCTCCGGCATTGTCGACACCAGCTACATCAATCCGAACGCCGGAGTCAACTACCAGCGCGGCCGCCAGTTCATGACGGACGACGCCAATGCTGTCATCGAAGCCGCTCTGGAGTGGGGCGCAACGGAAATCGTGGTGGCGGACAGCCACAATACCATGAACAACATCCTGTGGGAGTCGCTGCATCCCCAGGCGAGACTGTTGGCCGGCTCCCCCCGCAACTTTTCGATGATGCAGGGGTTGGACGATAGCTATGACGCCGCCTTCTTCATCGGCTATCACACGCGGCAGGGGGTACCCGGCGTCCTCAGCCACACGATGTCAGGCTGTGTTCGCAACATGTACATCAACGGCATGGTGGTGGGAGAATTCGGCTTCAACGCCGTCTACGCCGGCTTGTACGGCGTGCCTGTCTGTCTCGTGTCGGGGGACAACCTGATCGCGGAAGAGGCGAAGGCGCTCATCCCCGACATCTGTACCGCCGTGGTCAAACAGGCGGTATCCCGCACAGCCGCCCTTTGCCTGTCCCGCGAGGAGGCGACTGCCGAACTGAAGCGGCAGACCAGGCTGGCCCTGTCTAAAGTCGAGCAGATTGCGCCGCTCACCGTCACGACACCGCTGGAACTGGCCATCGAGTTCACCCATGCCGGTCAGGCAGAGATGGCCGCGATCGTTCCCGGCACCCGGTACGAAATGGAAAGCTGCACGGTATATTACACTGCCGCCGATCAGCACGACCTGTACAAAACCATGCGGGCGATGATCAATCTGGCGGGAACCGCGGAATTTTTCTAAAGGCCGCTGCCCTATTCCCCCAACAGCAAGGCGGGCACGCTTCCTCAGCGCGCCTGCCTGTTTGCCGTTTCACACAATCCGCGCCGTTTCAGAAACCAGCGGATGGAAAACGAGAAGACGGTGACGATAAACAATACGCGAAAGAGCTGAAAGGCCGTCACCAGCAGCGGGTCGGCACCGATCGCCAGGGCAGTCAGACTCATTTCTGCTGCGCCGCCGGCCGCTGTCGCCAGCATGCCGGTAAGCAGGTCGATGCTCGTGGCATACGACAGCAGGAAGGCCAGCGCGAACGTCAGGGTGGTCAGCAGCAAAGACGCGGCCAGCGAAGGCACCAGCAGCCTGCGGTAGGTGCGAATCTCCTCCCGCCTGAATTCAATGCCGATCCCCGCCCCGATCAAAAGCTGGGCGCCTTTCACGACGAGGCCGGACAGGGCCGGCGTGCCCGCACCGGCAGTGCCGCCTGTCATCGAAAGCGCAAAGGACACCAATGACGCCGTCAAAAGCGGACCCAGGAAATACGGCGCCGGGAACTTCAAACGGGCGGCTGCCACCGCTCCCAGCGCTCCGGCGGCCAAAAACACCGCCGCCTGCATCCAGCCGACCGTCTGACTTGCGGGTTGTACCGGCAGCAGGTTGGCCTTGTGGGACAGCGTCATCACGACGAACGGCGTCACGAACACAACCGTGACGATGCGAATGGAGTGGAACAGGGAAATAATCTGCAGGTTACCGCCCTGCTCCCTGCCGATCGTGGACATTTCCGAGAGCCCGCCGGGGATGTTGCTGAAAATGGACGTGATCGCGTCCACCTGGTACAGTTTGTGGATCGCCCAGGCCTGCATCAGGCCGAACAGGATCGTCACGAGCGTGGCTGCCAGCATCATCCCGATGTGATCTGCCATGGTCCCCCAAATGTCCCGGGTTATCCGCATGCCCAGCGCGACGCCGACGATCAAGAGGCCGATCCGGCGAAACCAGGAAGGCAGCCACAGTCTGTCACACCCCAGCATGACCGAAACGACTGTTGCTGCCAGCGGTCCCAGCAGCCAGGGCAGCGGCAGACGAAGCAGGGTGAAAACGGCGCCCCCTGCCGCCGCGATCAGGATGGTGAGAACCGGCCGCAGCGCGATCATCGTTCCGCCATTCCTTTCGCCTTTTTCACGCTTTTGTAGACCCTCTCCGGCCGTCCCACCGCCCCGTAGGAGAGGTCTGCGACCGCCTCCCCAGTGACGACCAGGTATTCCAGGTAGCGGCGTGCCGTCGAACGGCTCGTCCCCGTTGCCCTTCGCACCTGTTCGGTGGTGACTTCCCCCGCCTCGCTGAGACAGGCAGCCACTTTCTCCAGCGTGATCCTGTCGATTCCCTTGACCAGACCGCTATCCCTTCCGCCGTTGGGTCCCGCCGCGCGTATGAGCTCGTCAATTTCTTCCTGATTGATGTGCCCCCGCTCTGTTTTCAAGGCGCGCACCCTCTGCCGGAACTCCCGGTAGTTGGCAAGCGTTTGCTGCAAGCGCTCGAAAATCAACGGCTTTGTGATGAAATCAAACACGCCGCAGCGGATCGCCTCCACCACCGTGTCCACTTCCTTGGAGGCGGTCAGCATGATCACATCCGTCTCCGAACGCCGCTCCTTGATGACCGACAAAAAGTCCAAACCGTTCATGTCGGGAAAGTAGATGTCCAACAGCACCAGATCGGGCTGGAGAATGTCCAGTTGGTCCACGGCCTCCTGCTGGTTCGTGGCAATGCCGATGACCTGATACCCGCTCACCTTTTCCACGAAGCGCCGGTTCACTTCGGCAATCCGCACGTCGTCCTCGATGATCAACACCTGAATCATGGGCTCATCACTCCTCGCTTTCATGGCGTTCCCTTCACCCTCTTTGCTGTGTCGGCTTCTTTTGGAATGACGACGGTAAAAATCGTTCCCCCGTCCGGATTGGGCGTGTGACTGACGTGTCCGTTCAACTGCTCGACAGCCTGTTTGACCAGGGCGAGGCCAAATCCGTGATTTTTCTGCGCTTTTGTGGAAAACCCCAATTCGAACAAGCGGTCTGCGTGTTCGTCGGGAATGCCCGGTCCCCGGTCTTCCACCTCGAACAGCAGCACTTCCCCGATGTCGGTCAGAAAGACGTTGACTTCCCTGGCGAAAGCCCCCGGTGCCAAAACCGCCTCCAGGGCGTTATCGACAAGGTTTCCCATGATGGTAATCAGATGGTGGCGGTCAATCCACGCCGGAATGTCGTGGAAGCTGCTTTCCCGGTCAATCTCCAGCTTCACCTTCAGTTCGTTGGCCCGATTCAGCTTGCCGAGCAGCAGACCGCCGATGATCGGGTCCGGGATCTCCCGCATGATAAACCGGGTGTGATTCACATGGACATCGGTTTCCCGGGTAATAAACTCAATCGCTTCCCGGTACGACTCCAACTGGATCAGGCCGGAAATCAGGTATAGCTTGTTGGAATACTCATGGGTTTGCGCACGGAGCGCTTCCGCGTATTCCTTGACGCGGGACAGCTCTTCGATAACCCGGTACAGTTCTGATTTGTCGCGAAAACTGGCCACAGCGCCGACAATCTGGTCGTGCGTGTCCAAAATGGGCACGCAGTTGACGACCAACACATGACCGGCCATCCAGGTCTCCTGGTCGACGACCGCCCGGCCTGCCTTCAGGACTTCCAGCAGCCGGAAGCTGTCCAGAATCTCGTCCGCCGGTTTGCCCGTGATTTCCTTCGAGCTGTCCAATCCCAACAGCTGCAGCGCCGTCTGGTTCGCCATGGTAATCGTCCCGTTTGCGTTGACAGCCACGATCCCTTCCCGGATGGATTCCAGGATGGCCTGCTTCTCCTGGTAGAGCTGACCGATCTGGGACGGCTCCAGGCCGAAAATCGCCTGTTTCACGCTGCGGGCGATCCAAAAGGTGCCGATCACGCCCAACGCGAGGGCAATCAACCCGATCGCAACGATCTTATCCCGATAGGAATGGATGGTTTTTTGAACATCTTCCAGCAAAAATCCGACCGAGACTACCCCGATGACCTGTCCTGCCTCGTTGAAAATGGGCGCCTTGCCTCGCAGAGCGGGCCCCAGGGAACCGGTCGTCTCCGAAACGATCGACTGGCCTGCAAAGACGGGCTGATTGTCGCCGCCCTGCATTTTCTGTCCGATCCGCTCCGGGATGGGGTGAGAGTAGCGAATTCCTTCCCGGTTTCCCACTGTCACAAAATCGGCATGGGTTTCCCGGCGAACTTTCTCCGCCAACGGGGCGATCGTCCTGGACGGATCAGAGTCGGAAAAAGCCCGTTTGATCTCCGGCATCGCTGCGACGGTTTCCGCGACATGGAGGGCGCGTGTGCCGATCTCCTTTTTCAGCGCGTTCGCCAGCATGTACTCATAGGAACATCCCAGGATCGCGATCACGCACAACAGCAGCGTGCAGATCACCAGGATCAGTTTGCTTTGAAACCGCACGAAACCACCTCTCCCCTCAGTGTAGCAGATTCCGGCGCAATCTCAGCCGCAAAAACAGTGAAAATAGAGGCCAAGGGGGCCTCTATCCGTTCGTGCGATTCTGTTTTCCCCAAGGGATGAGCTAGAACGACATCACTCCCGTAAGAACAGCGGTCACTATCATCACAAGCGATGTGCCGCAGGCCCACTTCAGGATAAACCGGTGATTTTCTCCGTAATCGACCCCCACCATTCCGAGGAGCAGATACTGGGCGGCATACAGCGGGCTCAAGACGTGCAGCGGCTGGCCCAGGATGGAGGCCCGGCCGATCTCTACAGGATCGACGCCATAGCTGGCTGCCGCTTCGGCCAGGATCGGCACCACGCCGAAGTAGTAGGCATCGTTTGACATGAAATAGGTAAAGGGCAGACTGGTAATTGCCACCAAAATCGGCATGTGTGTTCCCAGCGACTCGGGAATCAGGGAAACCAGCGTGTTGGACATTGCATCCACCATCTTGGTGCCGGTCAGGATGCCGGTAAAAATTCCGGCGGCAAAGACCATGGAAACGACGGTCAGCGCATTTCCGGCATGGGCGGTGATCCGTTCCTTCTGCTCCTGCAGGTTGGGGTAGTTGATCAGAAGAGCGGCTGCGGTCGCGATCATGAACAGGACCGGAAGCGGCATCCAGTTCATCACCAGGCCGGTCATCAGGGCGCAGGTCAGCAGCAGGTTGATCCACAGCCGTTTTGGACGATTGAGCTGGTCAGCGGCCGCCGCCTGTTCGGACATCGCCATCCGTTCGTCAGCGGTGTACTGAATCTCCGCCACGCCCAAACGCTTGCGTTCCCGCATGCCCAGTATACAGGCCACCGCGATCACCCAGATCAGCCCGCCGACCATCGTGGGAATGAGCGGCGTAAACAGTTCCGACGCATCCAGGTGCAGCACGCTCATCGCCCGTGCCGTCGGTCCGCCCCACGGCGTCATGTTCATGACCCCCATCGAGAGCATGGGCGTGACCGCCAGAATCAGCGGGTTCATGCCCAACCGTTTGTACAGCGGCAGCATCGCGGATACCGTAATCATGTAGGTCGTGGTCCCGTCACCGTCCAGTGCCACCAGCATCGACAGGACGGCGGTACCCACTACAATCTTCAGCGGGTCTCCTTTGGCCAGTTTCAGAATTTTCGCGATCAAAGGATCAAACAGACCCGCATCCATCATGATCCCGAAGTACAGGATGGCAAACAGCAGCATGATCCCCGTGGGAGCGATCTTGGCAATGCCCTCCAGCATCATCGCTCCCATCTCCGCCCCGAATCCTCCGATCAGGGCAAAGAATATGGGCACGACGATCAGGGCAACGAGCGCGGACAAGCGCTTTGTCATGATCAGGTACAGGAAGACGGCCATCATCAGGAAGCCGAGCAAAGACAGCATGTTTGTTTCCCCCCAAAAAGAATGCGCTTTCAAGAAAGTGTTTTCATTATAACAACAATATTTTGACGAGAATAGAAAACGGAAATAAACGATATAAGCCGCATAATCCTCATTTTGTTCATTAAATTTACTGACGCGAAACCCGCGTGATCATGCGGTTCACTACAGCAAGAAGGCTCCCGGACCAAACACGTCCCGGGAGCCTCCTTCACTAAGGATCGCCAGCCCAAAACAAAAGTCCCCAGGTTTGGGGACTTTGTCGTTCGTCAGATGCGCACCACGGTCAGCCGGCTGTCCGTGTCCAGTGTGCGCGGAATGCGGTTTTTCGTGTCAAACAGGATCGGCGTCGGCGCCATCAGTTCGGCGGCGTGCTGCCAATCCAATTCGGCAAACTCCTTCTGAACGGCGGTCAACAACAGCGCGTCCGCGCCGCGCAGCGCCTCTTCCAGGCTGTCCGTCTTGTGCCCGTAGCGGCTGGGCACTGCCGGGTCGTAGGAGCGTACCTCCGCGCCTTTGGCCTGCAGCAGCGCGATCAGGTCGTGTACCGGGCTCACCCGGTCGTCGTTGGAGAAGTCCTTCATCGCCAGACCCAGCACGGCGACGCGGCTGCCTGCCAGCGTCTTGCCTTTTTGCCGCAGGGCCTGTTCCAGCATCCCGACCAGGACGGCCGGCACGCCGTCATTCGTGTTGCGGGCCAACTGCAGCAAGGGCAGCGAGACGCCCAGCTCCTTGGCCTTGGGCTGCAGGTAGTACAGCGCGTTGGGCAGACAGAAGCCGCCTACACCCGGCCCCGGAGTCAACAGGTTGACGCGCTTGTGGGTGTTTGCCACTTTGATCAGCTCAAAGGTATCGATCCCGAATGCCTCGGCGAAACGGGCAAATTCCTGCACCATCGCGATGTTCACGTCGCGCTGGATGTTTTCGATCACTTTGGCGGTCTCAATCACGCGAATGTCGGAGACGATGATCTCCGTTTCACTGATGAAGGAGAGCAGTTCCTTGCCTTTGGCGGCGCTCTCCGCGTCAATACCGCCGAGCACGAGCGGCATGTGGATGAACTCTTCAAACGCCCGCCCTTCGGCAATTCGCTCGGAGCAGTAGGTCAGGTAAAAGTCGCTGCCCGCCTTCAACCCGCTGGCTTCCTCCAGGATCGGCAGAATCACTTCTTCCGTCGTGCCGGGAATCACGGTGCTGCGAATCATCACCATGTCTCCCTTTTTCAGCACGCGTCCCAAGGTGTGGGCACAGCTTTTCAGCGGTCTCAGGTCCGGGTCCCCGTTGTGGACAGGCAGACCGACCGTCACGATGTAGTTGTTCACTTCCGCTGCTGCTTCTTCGTAGGATGTCGTCGCCCGGAAGCGGCCCCCAGCGATTTGCTCGCGCAGGATTTCCGGCAGCGTCTTGCCTTGATAGGATTCAAGATGGTGGGAGATGCCGGCGTTGATCTCCTCGACGACGTTCGGCATGACGTCCACACCGACCACGCGGGCTCCTTTCATGGCGTACGTGAGTGCCAGCGGCAATCCGACGAATCCTAATCCGACAACAGCAACGCGTACAGGCTGAGTCATTGCAGATCTCCTCTTTCCCATTATCTGGTAAAGGTCCGCGCGGTCAGCGTGGCCTTTTTGCGTCAATTCGACAGGTACCATACTCCTGCCGCAAGAAACACTACACATAAGACGATGAGGACCTTGTACAAGGTTTCCAAGGTGAAGCCTCCTCATGCAGTGGCACCGTATGCCAAAGCCTTATTATACTCCTCAATGGGCAATGGTTCAACGAACGTTCACGGCCGGGCAGGGGCGGACGCATCCAAATAAACGGTCAAAGGACCGGTCACGTACACCTGACAGCTCAACCGCATCCCTGCCGCCACCGCCGCCTCTCCCAGGCGGTACCGCTCCGTGGAAGAAGGGGGTGCAGCCGAGCCGACCGGAATGTCCATGCGGAGACGACAGGTGGTACATTTTCCCGTCGTGCAGAAAAAGTCAATCGGCAGCCCTGCCTCAACCAGCGCCATGAGCAGGTTCGCTCCCTGCTTCAGGAACAGCTGCTTGCTTTCCCCATCGTGCAGCACCGTCACGACAACAACATCCGTCTGGCTCATCCTGCATCCCCCATATCCTTTAACTTCACATACGCTGGCGGACTACCGGTACGCTGTCAGACCACCGGTCCCATTACCGCATGCCCCCGGGCGATGATGAGCGTGCCGCCCTTCACTGCCCCGGCTTCGTCCGGCAGGGAGCCTGCTCTGTTCACCTGATCAGGCTGGCCCCGATCACGTAGGAAAACCCGACCGACAGCACCATGGCAATAAAGCCGATCGCCCGGTTGTCCGCGGCGATTTCCTCATCAATTTTATAGCTGGGCGTCATGAATTCAAAGATGAAATAGCTGGACAGCAGCAGGAAAAATCCCAGCGTTCCCCAGATCAACGCCTGTCCGATTGAGTCGTGATGCTGGATGGAGTAGCGAAAAATGTTGGCAATGCCAAAGATTTTTCCGCCCGTTGCCATCGCGACGGAGACGTTTCCCCGCTTCAGCTCCTGCCACACACGGTAGCGCGTGACCAGTTCAAACACGGATAAAAACACGATCATCGCCAATCCGGTGACAGTAAAGTATGCAACGGCGGCAAAGTATTTGTTGTGAAGCAAGTGTTCCATGCGGCACCTCCCGCTCTCCTACTTGAGCTCGACGATAGTGGCGCCCACGCCGCCTTCACCCTGGCCGCCCAACCGAAACGACTTGACGTTCCGGTGCTGGCGCAGATACTCGTGAACGCCTTTGCGGAGCACGCCGGTGCCGTGGCCGTGAATAATCGAGACGGAATGCAGGCCGGCCAACAGCGCCTCGTCCAGGTACCGGTCGATCTCCCTGATGCCTTCTTCCACGTTGTAGCCGCGCAGGTCCAACTCCATCTTGACCGTGTTTTTGGCCCGTTTGACCGACGTGTATGCGGCGATGGTCTGCTCCTGTTTGGAAGGCTTCACCACGTGCATGTCGTTTCGCTTTACCTTCATCTTCATGATGCCGATCTGGACCAGGAATTCGTCATCGCCTGCTTTTTCCAGGACGGTTCCCTTTTGGCCGAAGCTGGTTACCATTACTTCGTCACCCGGCTTGACCTGGGTGGCGCGCACGGCTTTGGCCGGCTTTTTCACCTTTTCCTTCTCCAGCTCCAGCACAGCGTCACCCAGGCGCTTCTTGGCCTCAATCAGCCGATGTTCCTTGATTTCCGCGCCTTCCGCCATCATGCGCCTGAGCTCGCGAATGACCGCGTCCGCCTCTTCCTTGGCAAGCTGCACAGCGATCCGCGCTTCTTCTTCTGCCCGTTCCAGCAGCTTGTTTTTCTCTTCGGCGAAGCGGGTCCGCTCTTCTTCAAGCTGCGCTCGCAGCGCTTCCGCTTCGCGCCGCAGCGCCTCGGCCGTCTGCCGCTCTTCTTCCGCCGTCCTGCGGTTTCGCTCCAGCGAGGCAATCATGCTCTCCACCTGGTTGTCTTCCTCACTGATCGAAGCGCGCGCCTTTTCAATAATCTCCTCGGGCAGTCCCAGCCGCTTGGCGATGGCGAACGCATTGGAACGGCCGGGGACGCCAATCAGCAGACGGTAGGTCGGGCGGAGCGTTTCCACGTCAAACTCCACGCTGGCATTGATGACCTCCGGCCGGTCGTAGGCGTAGGCTTTCAGCTCGCTGTAGTGGGTCGTGGCAACCAGCCGGGCCCCGCGCCTGATCACGTCGTCGATGATCGCCATTGCCAGCGCCGCCCCTTCGGTGGGGTCGGTTCCCGCTCCCAATTCGTCAAACAGCACGAGGCTGTTCTCATCCATCGCACCGAGGATGTGAATGATATTGGTGAGGTGGCTGGAGAAGGTGGACAGGTTTTGCTCGATGGACTGCTCGTCGCCGATATCGGCAAACACGGAGGAAAAGACGGCTGCTTCACTCTCTTCCTCTGCCGGGATGTGCAGACCGGCCATCGCCATCAACGAAAGCAACCCGATCGTCTTCAGCGAAACGGTTTTTCCCCCGGTGTTGGGGCCAGTCACCACGATTGCCCGGTAGCTGCCCCCCAGCTCCACGTCCACCGGCACGACCTTGTCATGCGGGATCAGCGGATGACGCGCCTTTTTCAGCCGCAGGTAGCCCCGGTCGTTCAGCCGCGGACAGACAGCTTTCATGCTGGCGGCCAACTGAGCCTTGGCGAACATGAAATCCAGCTCCGCCAGCGCGTCGACATTTTCCTTCAGCGCTTCCACCGCGCCGGATACCATCTCCGTCAGGACGAACAGGATCCGCTCCACTTCCTTTTCTTCGCGCAGACGCAGTTCGCGCAGCTTGTTGTTCATCGACACGACTACTTCCGGCTCGATGAACAACGTCGCGCCCGACGCCGACTGGTCGTGCACGATCCCGCCGAAGACGTGACGGTACTCCTGCTTGACGGGAATGACAAAACGGTCGCCGCGAATGGTCACGATGCTGTCCATCAGCATTTTCTGGTACGCCGAAGACCGTGTCATCTGATCCAGCTTTTCCCGGATGCGCGCCTCCAGTTGGCGAATCTCCTGCCGCACCTGACGCAGTTCCGCGCTGGCGCTGTCCAGGATGTCGCCGTTTTCGTCCACACAGCGGCGAATTTCCGCCTCCAGCTCGCGCAGCCCCTCAATCCGCTCGGCCTGAAAGCGCAGCAGCGGCAGTTCCTGCTCCTCGCACAGGTCAAGCAAAAAATTGCGCAGCCGACGTCCCGCCATTACGGTGTCGGCGATATCCAACAGTTCCCTGGGCGCCAGCATTGCATTCAGCCGGGCACGCTGCACGGCGGCGCGGATATCGCGGATGCCGCCCAACGGCACGCTTCCCTTCAACCGCAGCACGGTTGCCGCCTCTGCCGTTCCCTGTTGGGCCGTCTGCACTTCGTCCAAGCGGACAAAGGGCGTCAAGGCGGATGCTTTTTCTTTGCCGTATGCAGATGTCGCTTTCTCCATCAGGAGGGCGACGATCTTGTCGTATTCCAAGGTTTTTAACACCCGTTGTTCCAAAATGGTGCCTCCTTAACGTGGTCAACGCTAACATTCCCCATTATAACATGCAGTCCGCCGCAAGCATAAATTTACACACCCGGTGCGGCATATTTTGTCGAAAAACAAGCCAGAATGAGTAGTGAAACAAACTCCAAAGGAGGATTCTTCATGACGATTTTGCGCCATGTCATTCGTTTCGTGGTCGCGGCAGTCGTGCTTATGTTCGTCGGGTTTCTCGTTCCCGGCTTTTCTGTAAACGGTTTTTGGCCCGCACTAATGGCCGCGGTGGTCATCGCCGTAATTGGTTGGCTTATTGAATTGATGTTCGGCGACCGGATCTCCCCGTACAATCGCGGGATTGTCGGTTTTCTGGTGAGCGCCGTGGTAATCTGGCTGACTCAGTTTGTCGTCTCCGGGTTCCGGGTGACCATCCTGGGTGCCCTGCTCGCCGCGCTGGTGATCGGGATCATTGACCTGTTCATCCCGATCAAGACGCATATGGACCTGCGCAACGGCGACGCCGGCAACAAACAGGAAACCTAATTTCACGTCCGTGAGCGAAGAGCCAACCCCTTGTCGGGTTGGCTCTTTTTATTACGGTTGCAGCGAGGCAGCGGCTATCTGCCGGTGAATCATGCCGGCCAGGTAGCCTGCGCCAAATCCGTTGTCGATGTTTACCACAGCCACGCCGTTGGCGCAAGAGTTGAGCATCGACAGCAGCGGGGCCAGGCCGTTGAAGTGAGCACCGTACCCGACGCTGGTGGGCACGGCGATGACCGGCTTGTCCACCAGTCCGGCAATAACGCTGGCCAGCGCTCCTTCCATGCCGGCGATGCAGATGATCACCGCCGCCTCCCTGATCTCATCCAAGCGCTGGAACAGCCGGTTGATGCCGGCCACCCCCACATCGGCGATCACTCTCGCTTCGCTGCCAAAACAGCGCACCGTCCAGGCCGCCTCCTGAGCGACCGGCCAGTCGGACGTGCCGGCGGTCACCACCGCCACGTATCCGTCCCGCACAGGCGTAAGCGGGCTGCTGGTGCCGATCAACAGTCCCGCTTCTCTCACATACTGCACGTCGGGCCACCGCGTCAGCACGGCCTCCGCCTGCTCGGCCGTCACCCGCGTGGCCAGCACGATTGTTTGATGTTCCCGCAGCCTGCTGAAAATCCCGACCAACTGTTCCGCTGTTTTGCCGGCCGCGTACACCACTTCGGGAAAACCGGTTCGCCGCGCCCGGTCGAGATCAAGCGTGGCGTACTCCAGACGGCTCGTGCCCGCAAGCAGCTCTTCCGCCTCTTCCACGCTCAATCTTCCTGCCTGCACCTGACGCAAAATCGCCGCTACATCAACCATGCGCCGCTTTCACATCCTTGTCCAGAACGGCGTTCATGCTGCCCGTCTGGTAGCCGGACAAATCCAGGGTGACATACTGAAAACCAATCTGCCGCAGCGTCCGGGAAATCTCGTCGCTATGCTCCAGCAGACGCGGAAAGTCGGCTGGGTCTACCTCAATGCGGGCGATTGCATCGTGATGGCGCACGCGCACCTGATGAAAGCCGAGACTTATCAGATACCCCTCTGCTCTGTCAATCTGGTCGATCTTTTCCAGGGTGATTGGCGAGCCGTACGGGATGCGCGACGACAGGCAGGCAAACGACGGCTTGTTCCAGGTGGGCAGCCCCATGGCCCGGGACAATTGGCGTATCTCCTCCTTGAACAAGCCGGCTTCCTGCAGCGGGCTGCGGACACCGCGCTGGACGGCGGCCAATCGTCCGGGACGATAGTCGCCCAGGTCATCCATATTGGCCCCGTCGCAGATGACGGCATTCCATTGATTTTCTTCCGCCAATCGGCCGAGATGCTCGTACAATCCGTCTTTGCAGTAAAAACAGCGGTTGACCGGATTGGCGACGAACTGCGGATTTTCCATTTCGCGGATCTCGGTGGTCACAAAACGGGCACCCAGGCGTTTGGCCAACTGCCTGGCCGCTTCAAACTCCCGCGTCGGGAACGTCTCCGACGCCGCGGTCACGGCGATCGCCTCATCGCCCAGTTCCTGGACGGCGCATGCCAGCAAAAAGGTGCTGTCAACGCCTCCGGAAAACGCGATCAGCACGCGCCCCATATCGCGCAGCAGCCCGCGCAGTTTTTCCTCTTTTTCTGCGAGAGACAGCCGGCGGGCCGCCTCCCGCAGCGCTTCTCTGTCCATCTCCTGACCCATCTTTTGCCCACGCCCCTCTTATTGACAAGCTTTTTCGCGACAATGGGAAAAGAGAGGCATACACTGCCCCTCTTTTTATGTGATTCGTCTATGCTTGGTTCGCGTCGTCATGCAGGATCTTCAACAGTGCCTCGTACTCCTGTCGCAGGCGGAAGTACTCGTCCGCAATGTTGACCGCGGTGAGCACGGCGATTTTGGCCGTGTCCAGGCGATGGTTGCCCTTGGCGATTTCATTCATCTTGTCATCGACGAAACCGGCCACCATGCGGATATGGTTTACGCTTGCCTTTCCGCTCAGCCGGTATTGCTGGCCAAATATATCAACCGTCAACCGATTTTTCCCATCACCTTGCACGAAGGCTTCCTCCTTCAACACTACTCTGCGACTTTTGTACTCCTGTATCTTTTTTAGGTTACTGAAAATGTCAGAATCCGTCAAGGTCCCTTACATGCGCAGTTCCGCGCCCGTTTGCGCCTTCAGTGCGTCCACGACGGCGGCAGTCACCTGCTGGATTTCGTCGTCCTGCAGCGTCCGTTCCGGATGGCGGAAGACGAGGGAGAAGGCGACGCTCTTCTTGTCGGCGGCGATGCGCTCCCCGGTGTAGACGTCAAACAGCGTGAGCGATTCCAGGAGCTCTCCTGCCGCCTGGCGAATCGCCGTTTCGAGAGCGGCCGCCGGCACACTGCGGTCCACTACCAGTGCGAGGTCGCGGGTCACGGCCGGGAACTTGGGCAGCGGCTTGTAATAGCCTGCATCCTCGACTGCTGCTGCCAGCTCCGTCAGGTCGAACTGAAACACGTACGTTTCCGACACGTCGTAGGTTTTTTCCAGTGCCGGGTGAATCTGTCCGAGATAGCCGAGACGCCGCTCGCCGACCCATACCTCCGCCGTGCGGCCGGGGTGCATGCCAGCCAGATCGGATGCAGGCTTGTAGGTCGCACCGACAATTCCCAAGCGGCTCAGGAGTGAGTCAACCAGTCCCTTGACGAGGTAGAAGTCAACCGGCTGGTTTGCGCCCATCCAATTCTGCGGCAGCCACTGCCCGGTCAAAGCTGCCGCCACGTAGAGGCGTTCCTCGGGAAGCTGTGTCAGCTTTTCTTCTGTGGTCAGAAAGACACTGCCCAGTTCAAACACGGCCACATCGTGGTTTTGCCTGTTTTTGTTGTAGGCGATCGTCTGCAGAAGGCCAGGGATCAGGCTGGTGCGCAGCACGCTGTGCTCTTCGCTCATCGGCATGGCCAGCGAAATCGGCTTGGCGTCAATGCGGTGCAGACCGGCTACATCCCCCACCCGCTCCGCGTGAACCAGGGAGTAGGTAATCGCCTCGTGCAGTCCCGCGCCAATCAGGTGGTGGCGAATTGTCCGGCGCAGACGCTGGTCGGGGGTAAGCTGCCCCTGTGTGGCCTGGCCGCTCGGCAAGCTGGTCGGAATGTTGTCGTAGCCGTACAGGCGGGCCACTTCCTCCACCAAATCCTCCGGCAGGGTGATGTCACCGCGGCGGGTCGGTACGGTGACCGTCCAGGTGCTGCCGTTCTGCTCATACGAAAAGCCCAGGCGGTCGAAAATTGCGGAGACGTCCGCTGCGGTCAGCGACGTGCCCAGATGCTGGTTGATCTTCTCCAGCGCAACCGTTACGACGGCCGGCTTCACTTCACGGACAACAGCCGACGCCACTCCTTTGGAGACGGCCGCGCCCGACAACTGCTGGATCAGCGCAGCAGCCCGCTCGCCTGCTTCCTGGACGCGCGCCTGATCGACGCCTTTTTCCCAGCGGACGCATCCTTCCGTGCGCATGCCCTGGGTCCGAGCCGTGCGGCGAACCGTCTGCGGCGTAAACCAGGCGGCTTCCAAAATGATTTCCGTCGTCTCGTCGGTGATCTCCGAGTTGGCGCCGCCCATCACGCCGGCGATGGCCAGCCCTTTTTCCCCGTCGGCGATCAGCAGGGTCTGGCTGTCCAGCGTTCGCTCCTGATCGTCCAGCGTGACCAGCTTCTCCCCGTCTTGTGCCAGGCGCACGACGATGGCGCGGTCTTTTACCTTGGTCGCGTCAAACGCGTGCAGGGGTTGGCCGTATTCCAGCATGACGTAGTTGGTCACGTCCACGACGTTGTTAATCGGCCGGATCCCCGCCGCCATCAGGCGGTTTTTCATCCACTGCGGCGAACTGGTGATTTTCGCTCCGGTAAAGTGGCGTCCCACGTAGCGGTAGCAGTGATCGTCCGCTTCGATGCGCACGCTTACCGGATTGTCGCCGCCGTTTTCCGTGACGGCAATCTCCGGCAGCTTGACCTCCCGGCCGAGAATGGCTGCCACTTCGTAAGCGACCCCGATCATGCTGAGGCAATCGGAACGGTTTGGCGTCAAGCCCAGCTCCAGCACGTAGTCGTCAAGCCCCAGGTAAGAGACCGCATCCATGCCCACTTCGGCGTCCTCGGGCAGGACCATAATCCCTTCCTGCTGGTCTTTGGCCAGCAGCTTGTCATTGAGGCCCAGTTCCTTGGCCGAACAGATCATGCCGTGCGACTCCACGCCGCGCAGCTTGGACTTCTTGATGTGCAGGCCGCCCGGCAGTTTCGCTCCGATCAATGCTACGGGCACTTTTTGTCCCTGCGCCACGTTGGGCGCACCGCAGACGATCTGCAGGTCCTCGCCTTGTCCTGCATCCACGATGCAGACGCTCAGGCGGTCGGCGTCCGGATGCTTGCTGCGCTCCTTGACGTACCCGACCACTACGTTGGAGACGCCGGCGTTGCGCGGCTCTACAGTCTCCACTTCAATCCCGCTTCTGGTCAGCTTTTCCGCCAGTTCGTACGGGGTGATATCGTGTAAATCCACGTATTCCGACAACCATTGGTACGATACCTTCATCTCTGAAACGACTCTCCTTTCTAGCCTCGGTTGAACTGCCGCAGGAAGCGCACGTCATTGGTGTAGAAATGGCGAATGTCCTCTACCCCGTACTTCAGCATGGCGATGCGCTCCACGCCCATTCCGAAGGCAAACCCGCTCACTTCCTGCGGATCATAGCCGGCCATTTCCAATACGCGCGGGTGCACCATGCCGGAGCCGAGAATCTCGATCCAGCCCGTCTGCTTGCAGACGCGGCAGCCGTCTCCGCCGCAGCTGAAGCACTGCAGGTCCACTTCCGCGCTCGGTTCGGTGAACGGGAAAAAGCTGGGGCGCAGGCGGATTTGCTGGTTGGCCCCGAACATCTGGCGGGCAAACGTGAGCAGAATCCCTTTCAAGTCGCTCATGCCAATGCCTTTGTCGACGACCAGCCCTTCGATCTGCGTAAACTGGTGGGAGTGGGTGGCATCGTCGTCGTCGCGCCGGTACACCTTGCCCGGAGAGATGATTTTTACCGGCGTCTGGCCGGCCTTTTTCAGCATGGTGCGCGCCTGCACCGGAGACGTCTGGGTGCGGAGCAAAATGTCCTCCGTCAGATAGAACGAATCCTGCATGTCGCGCGCGGGATGATCCTTGGGCAGGTTGAGCATCTCGAAGTTGAAATGATCCGTCTCCACCTCGGGCCCTTCGGCAATTTCAAAGCCCAGACCGATGAAAATGTCCTCGATCTCTTCGATAATGCGGGAAAGCGGGTGCATCGTTCCGGTCGGAACCGGACGGCCGGGCAGTGTAACGTCCAGCGTTTGCGACGCCAGTTTGGCTTCCAGCGCTGCTTGTTCCAGTGCGGCCTGCTTGTCGGCAAACGCCGCTTCCAGCGCCGCGCGCACCTCGTTGACGAGCTGGCCGACGACAGGCCTCTCTTCCGGCGAAAGGCTGCCCATTCCGCGCAGAAGCTCGGTCAGTTCACCTTTTTTCCCCAGATATTTGACGCGCAGGTCTTGCAGCTGACCCGCGTCTGCGGCCTGGCTGATCTGGTCCAGCGCCGCCTGTTTCATCTCCTGTAACCGCGTTTGCACGTTGTATCGCTCCTTTGCTCAAGATTTGCAACCTTCCTGCGGTCCCGTCCGGCTGCGGCTGCCGCGTAAACCGGGAGGGCCCCGAAAAATAGAAAAACCCGCCCCGAAAAGGGACGAGCTGTTACTCGCGGTACCACCCTTGTTAAGCAGAAGGCTTTTCCCCCAACGATGCCTGGGGAACCCAGTCTTCCGCCTCACTTTGACCATGATAACGGGAATGTCCCGGCTGCTCCTACTGGGCTCATCTCGAGCGGTTCAGAGTGCGGCTCCAGAGTGAATTCGGCAGACATGGCGTTGGGATGCTTTCAGTCTGCGGCATCTCCTCCCTGCAAACGCATGGGGCCTGCGTACTACTCTCTGTCATCGCTTTCCGTTATATTACACACATTCAGGAAAATTATAGCGCAACCCTGGCGAACTTTCAATGATGCAAATCCTGCATGCGGTCAAGCGATTTTCCAACAGGCGCTGTGGCCATGGCTTGGGACGAACGCAAGCGGCTGGCGAAGCGTGTGCAGCGGACAGCAGCCGCTACCTATGCCTGCGTCTGCGCTGCGCCTCGTAGATGAGGATGCCGGCGGCGACCGCCGCATTGAGCGATTCCGCCCGTCCGTACAGCGGGATGTGCACGAACCCGTCAGCCGCTTCGCTCACGGCACGGGAGACCCCCCGCCCCTCATTGCCGATCACGATTGCCGTTTTGCCTGTGTAATCAGCCTCGTCATACCTGAGGCTGTTTTCATTGAGGGAGGACACGATAACCCGCGCGCCTTGCCGTTTCAATTCGGCGGCGGCCTCCAGCAGCGGCCGGGAAAAAACGGGCAGCCGGTACAGCGCCCCCATCGTGGCCCGCACCACTTTGCCGTTGTACGGATCGACGCTGCCTTTGCCGAGAATCACTGCGTCGACACCAGCCGCTTCCGCCGTGCGCAGCATGGTGCCGAGGTTGCCCGGGTCCTGAATCTCGTCCAGCATCAGCAGCAGGTAATCACGTTCTTCCGCCGCCTGCAGCCATGCGTTCCAGTCGTGCTCTGTCTTTTTCACTTCGGCGACAATTCCCTGCGGTGTCTTGGTCTCCGACAGCTTGGCCAATACCGCCGCGGAAGCGGGAACTACTTCGACTTCCCCCGCGCGCCTGTCAATCGCCCGCCGGCAGGCCGGGTCCATCTCCCGGCTGCTGTCGTACAGGACGGTGATCACCTCCGCGCCGCTGTTCAGGGCTTCTTCCACCAAATGGGCCCCTTCGACGAGAAACCGCCCCTGCTCGTCCCGTCCTTTTCGCTCCAGCAGGCGGAACAACCGCTTCACCAAGGGGTTATGCACCGATTGTATGACGTCGTGCTTCATTGTCTACGCCTGCTCCTCAAATGCATTCAGATGTTTGTTGTTGCCGATGACGACCAGCACGTCCCCGTACTGGATCACCTCGTCCGGACTGGGGGCGATGTTGAACTTCTCGCCGCTTTTGATGGCGATGACGTTCACTCCGTATCGGGCGCGGATGTCCAGCTGACGCAGCGTCTTGCCCACCATCCCGGATGAGACCACCACTTCGGCCACGCTGTAATCCTCCGCCAGTTCAATAAAGTCAAGCACATTGGCGGAGATCAGATTGTGGGCGACGCGCACCCCCATGTCCCGCTCGGGAAACACCACCCGATCCGCCCCCACCTTGTACAGCACCTGACCATGCCGCTCGTTCTGCGCTTTGGCGACGATCTTTTTCACGCCCAGTTCCTTGAGGATCAGCACGGTCAAAATGCTGGCCTGAATGTCAGCCCCGATCGCGACGACGACCACGTCGAAGTTGCGAATGCCGATCTCCTTCAGCGCCCGCTCGTCGGTCGAATCGGCGGCGACAGCGTGGGTGACGTACTGGATGTTCTCGTTGATGCGCTCTTCGTTTTCGTCAATGCCCATTACTTCATAATCCATCTCATACAGGGTCCGGGCCACGCTGGAACCAAACCGGCCCATCCCGATGACGGCAAACTGCTTTGACATGCTTTTCCACTCCTTGTGCTGTGGCCACATGACCAAAACGTCCTGCCTGGGCTGCCCCATCCGGAGCACCGGCAGGGCACTTTTAATACCAAGCATTATACCACAACGCTTCCATCGGCTACAAAACGGGTATGAGCCGACGATGCGGGACGAATACTATAGGCGCAGCCATCACGACAAAAGGAGTGGATGTCCGCCATGAACATTGCCGCACTCAATCTGCGCCAGGCGATCATGTACAAAATGCAGGGCTCCAGTGCCAACGACGTGCAGGAGACGATCACGGACGCGATCGCAAGCGGTCAGGAAAAAACCCTGCCCGGTCTGGGCGTGCTGTTTGAAGTCCTGTGGCAAAACAGTGATCAGGCGACTCGGCAGAGCATGGTGCAAACAATCGCCGACCATCTGCCAAAACAGGCGTAAGGACGCTTGGACCAGCGGGAGAGGCGCTGTCGTCTCTCCCGTTTTACGTGCGTCACAATTACGATTCTGCATCCACCTGTTGGACGAAAACCCCCCCTGCTTAGCAGGAGCGGCTTCTCTCACCAGTTGCCTATTGGTTGAGCAGACAAACCCATATCAGAACGATCTGAACTGCGCAAATGAGCGGCACCCCCGTCATGAACAGCGCATGCCGGGTCTTGTGGCGCCAGGCCAGCATGCCCAACAGCGCGCCCGCTCCGCCGCCCACCAACGCGCTCAACAGCAGGCTCGCCTCCGGAACGCGCGGTCCGCCCCGCCGCGCAGCACGCTTGTCAGCGGCCATCAGACCGGCGGCGTACACGTTCAACACCAACAGTCCCGCTGCGACAAACGGCAGACGCGACAGCCACCAGCCGCACAAAACGAGCAGCCAGCCCGCCACCCATACCGCGTTGCGGCTCTGCCTGTGCCTTGTTACCCATTTATGATGACGCATCTCTTTATTCTCCTTTTGCCCGAAAGGAGCGGCCGGCCAGAAACAAGCGGTGAACCGCCCAGCCCGCAACGAGCAGCGCGATCACGATAAACAGGGCGAAGAAGCCGTAGGTGCGGATCATCGCCACGACCACATCCACGTTTTTTCCGAACACGTAGCCAATCAGATAAAAAAGGATCGTCCACAACAACCCGATCGGATAGGACAGGACCGCGTAGCGCCGATACGTCATCCCGCCCATGGCGACGATGTAGGGAACGACGTGGCGAACGACAGGAAACAGATAGCTGAAGCAGAGGGCAAAGGTCCCGTACTTCTCCACGAGACCGGTGGAGCGCTCTACCGTATGCCTCATCTTCTCACTCTTTGACAACCATGCAAGGATCGGGCGGCCGAAGAACTTCCCCAGTAAAAACCCAATCGTCAATCCCGAGGCCACGCCCAGGTAGCCGGCAAGAAACGCGCAAACAGGGTCCAACAGCGCCAAGGACGCCAGAAACCCGCCGGTAGCGACGACGAGCTCGTCGGGGATCGGCAAACCGACAATGCCCAGCCAGAGCAAAAAGAAGATGGCCGCATATCCATATTGCTCGATAATTGACATCAGCATGTTCATTTCCATGACGCAAAATCCCCTACCCTCGCCACTCAGCGGCATTGTTTCCTGTCCATTTCCGGCATAGTTCCTTTTTCACAACCTGTAAGTAATACGGTTCGGGGCAAAAAAAGTTACGTGTGCACCGTCATCCCGTCCGCAGGCTGCCGCGGCTGCGCCTTCTTTCATCCAGCGATCCGTATCACGTTCTCCAAATTTGTATTCTGCCCCGTTTTTGTCCACTTACGCCAATCCGCTCGCGGCGGCTTCCCGTCTCACCACGACAAAGTCGTTCTCCCGTCCGTCTTCATACGGAAAATATACCACCAGAACATAGTCCCCTTCCACCAGCTCACCCGTCTCGATCCACGTCGCAATGTCAAAGCTGATGTTAGCCAACAGTGTGTGCTTGAAGAAGTCCTTTTGCTGCGCCGCCCGCCGGGCAAAGTCAGGCGGGAGATCATCCAGCCGCTGTTGCACTGCTTCAAAGGCTGCCTGCATCTCCCGTTTGTCCAGCAGATCATCCCACCACAGCTTGCGCGGACGGTGCTTCTGCTTGCGCAGGTAGTCAAATTTCATCAGGCTGATCACGTGGTCGAGGTGCTCCACCTGCCGCGTCTCCAGGAAGCGGCGTAGCCGCACAAACAGGTCTTCCAACTGGTGGCCGATCCGGCTCCAGCCCTGTTCTTCCCAAAAATCGCCGAATGCCTGGAAGAAATCAAATGGCGTCTCAAAACAGCGGGTCACCAGCCATTCCAGTGTGGTATCCATGCGGTGGGCGTTCCAGTATTTTTCCAATACGTCCTCCACCCGCTTGATCCGCTGGATGTCGGCAAACGACAGGACGTTGTTGCCGAGAATCTCATACGGCGCCTCGTCCATGAAAATGTACCCGTGGTTGGCCGCACGCGCGCGGACGCCGGTGCCGCGCAGCATTTTCAAAAAGCCGAGCTGCAGTTCCTCCGGCCGCAGCGCAAAGACGTCGTTGAATGTCTTGCGGAAAGAGTGGTAATCCTCCTCCGGCAGACCGGCGATCAGATCCAGGTGCTGGGCAATTTTTCCCGACTGCTTGATCCGGGTGACGGTGTGGGCCAGACGATCGAAACGCTGAATCCGCTGGACCAGCCGGTTGGTCTCGTCGTTGGTGGACTGGACGCCGATCTCAAAACGGAAAATGCCGGGCGGCGCGTTTTCCGTCAAAAAGTCGAGTACGTCGGCGCGCAGGATGTCGGCGGTAATTTCAAACTGAAAGATCGTGCCGTTGTGGTTGTCGATCAAAAACTGAAAGATTTCCAGCGCGTATTTTTTGTTGATGTTAAACGTGCGATCGACGAACTTGATCGTCTTGACACCGTGCTGAATCAGCCGCAGCAGGTCGGCCTTCACCCGCTCCAGACCGAAATAGCGCACGCCGTCCTCAATCGACGACAGGCAGTACTGGCATTTGAACGGACAGCCGCGGGACGCCTCAAAGTAGACGACGCGGTTGTTCAGTTCGTCCAGGTTGTCGGCATACGGAGACGGAATCGTGTCCAGGTTTTCGATCTGCGCCCGGGGAGCGGTGAAGCGCACGTGCCCCCCCTCGCGATAGGCAATCCCGGCTACATCCCGCAGGCGGGGCGGCTCTCCTGTCCGGCGGGATTCGTCGTAGACCTGCAGCAGTTCCAAAAACGTCTGTTCTCCCTCACCGATGACGATCACGTCAATCTCCGGATGCTTCTTCAACCACTCGTCGGCGTCGTAGGTCACTTCCGGCCCGCCCAGCACCACCGGCAGGTCGGGCCGCACCTTTTTCAGGTTGCGGATCACATCGAGCGTCTCGCGGATGTTCCAGATGTAACAGGAAAAGGCGGCAACGTCGGGTTGCCGCTTGTAGACGTCGGCGACAATGTTGAGCGTCACGTCGTTGATCGTGTATTCAACCAGCTCGATGTCGGGAAACGTCGGCCGGGCGTAGCTTCGCAAGTAACGCAGCGCCAGGGATGAGTGAATGTACTTGGCGTTCAGCGTAGACAGTAAAATCTTCATGTGTCTGTCGACTCTCCTTGAAATACGTGCTTGTTCTATCCGTAACCGTAACACAAGCCGCCGGCAGCGGCAAATGAAGATCCTGGCTCCGGCGGCCCTGCCCGCCTACTTGTTCAGTTCCCGGACGACGTGCCCCAGTTCTGGCACGATCAGCCGAGTCATCGCCAGCCGCACTGCACCGGTGGAGCCTGGGGTGGAAAAAATCGCTTTTCCCTTCCGGGTGCCGGCAATGGCCCGGCTCAACATTGCCGCCGAACCGATGTCCTCGGTGTAGCTGAGCATGCGAAACAGTTCGCCAAACCCGGGCATTTCCTTCTCCAGCAGTCTGGAGACCGCCTCATACGTGTTGTCGCGCTGAGAAATGCCGGTGCCGCCGTTCAGAAGGATCACCTGTACTTCCGGATGGGCAATCCCGGCTTCGATCGCCGCTTCCACCTCCGCCGGCTCATCCTTGACGATCCGGTACAAGATCGCGGCATGGCCGGCCTCCGCCAAGAGCTCTTTCATCAGCTGTCCGCTCTTGTCCGTCTCCTCGGTGCGCGTGTCGGAAACGGTAATCACCATGCAGCCCACCCGTTTGGGGGCCCCCGCTTTGTGTTCCTGTGTGCTCATTGCCACTCTCTCTCCTGTCTTGGCAGGCTGCTGCCCTCCCCATGGGGAACAACACACCCGCCGCTTTATCGCAAACGACCCTGTCTTGTCTGAAGCCATGATACCATGGAGCGAAAAGTCTATCCAGTCGGCTGCTTGAAGCGGTGGTGATCGACGGCCATCAGGCCCGGGGCACAATGAAAGGCACCGTCCAACCAGTGACGTTGTACGGTGCCCCTGCTGTGTTATTAAAAGCCCCACCAGTACCGGTGCATCCCGTTCGCGTATTGGGTGGCAAGCGTTTGACGGAACGAGCTCTGCGCCAGTTTGGACGCATCGGAGGCGTTGGAAATGAAGCCGGTCTCGCCAAGCGTCGCCGGCATATTGGTATAGGTCAGCACGTAGTACGCATATTCCTTCACCCCTCGGTGACTGGAGAAGGAACTTTTCAATTGATTGTACGTTTCGGTAGCCAATCGCTTGCCGTTTACCGATCCCGGGTACGCGTACGTCTCGATTCCGTTGGCCGAAGTGTTTGTCGCGGAGTTGATGTGCATGGAGACAAAGAAATCGGCATTCCTGGCGTTGGCAAATGAGGTCCGGCTGGACAGGGAAACGGTAGTGTCAGAGCTTCGCGTCATGTACACCGTAGCCGGATAATTGGCCACAATGTAGTTTCTGGTCCGCAGCGCGATGTCCAGCGTCAAGTCCTTCTCTTTCAACCCGTTGCCCGTGGCGCCCGGGTCGTCCCCGCCATGTCCGGGGTCGATGACGATGATTGGATTGGCGGCCATTCGAATCGATTCCTTGTCAAAGACGCGTTTGTCCGCTTCCTCCCGCTTTTTCGGGTCGAAGTTGCGCGGGGCGGGTTCACTGTCCCACGCTGGTTCGTTGGCGATTTCCCTCTCCGCAAACGCGGGAGCGGCAGCCGCCAAGCTGCTCACAATCAGTGTGACAGCCAACATTTTTGACCATTTCATACCCATCTCTCCTTTTTCCTGGTTTTTTTCTATTCGAAACGACGAATCGTCTCGGATAGACTACGCATGCGATTGGAACAACAACTGCAACCGCACAGGCAGGTCACTCCAGAACGCCCAAAAGCGATTGTTTTTTAAATTTTCTGTAAACAAGCAGTACAGATTTGCCCTCTTCTGCTCCTCCAGCCATTTTCCGTACACAATTGATTCTTTCTCCAGATAGAGCGTCCGGTAAATCTTTTCCCTCACTTCCGCAAGGCTTTGCGTTTTGGCCGGCATTATCTCATCCGGCAAAAACCAATACGTCCACTGTTCAGAGACGATCGGACCGACGACCTGCTTTATGGGCGAGCGAAACACGGCCTCAGCAGCCTCCTCGCCGACAGTGGCGGACAGTTCGGCTTGTGAAATCCATTCGTGGAATCCGGCTCGTCCCTCCAGATCGTACTCTTTGAGGAGGGAGGGAAAACGTTCTGCACGGATGGTTTTCAGCTTGTCCATCAACGGCTTGTCAGCTTGTCCAGCCCGGACATAATAGATGGTGCGCAGTTCGGGAATGCGAAACGACTCGAGATGCTCCCGGTAGTAGCTGTTTATTTCTTCCTCGGACACGGTGATCTCCCCGGTTACCCTACGCTTCACTTCAAAACCGATCAGGGCCCGCCGTATGTTCGTGACGCTGTCCGCTTCCGTCATGTTCATCTGCCGCAGCACCTGTTCGCGCTCCTCTTTCGTGCTCCCCAACTGCTTCATGTGCTCGTCGATGATTCGCTCGTCAATCCGGACGCCCATTTGTCTCCCCATGTAGAGAACCAGTTCTTCCAAACTGCGCTGTTCCAGCAGCCTTTCCTCTTCTTCTGGCGTATGCGGCCTCCCGTGAAAATAGATGGGTTTGATTCTCTCCCAGTCATCTTTGCGAAAGATGTGGTCGCCGGCAACAAAGAGAATCGGCTGGTACACCGCCATAGCGTAGATCAGCATCGCTGTCAGCGACAGGCATGCCGCGCACAAAAAGAGCCATTTCTTGCGCGTTTTCATCCAATCACCTGCGTCTCGGTATGGATAATTTTAATAAATATGCAAAAATATACCTATTCCTATAGTAACAGGAATTTACATTTTTGGGTATATATTTTTGAATATTTTTTATTTTCCTTCTTTTGTTTTGACAATAGGGAAACGCACCTTCAAAAGCAGAACATGCAGCCTTTTGCTCATGAAAAGGCTGCATGTTTCAAGAAAAGGTATGGCCCTCCTGCTCAGCCCATCGGCCGAAGCGACGGGGTGTTGCGTGCGATCATGCGGCCGGCCAGCAATGCAGCCGCGCTCCACAGACCGCTCACGTACAGCGGATCGATGCCGGTGAGGGGCAACAGCCACCACGCCCAGACGAGCGCGAGCAACGGTGCTCCCCAGACTGCCACGACCGCCCAATGCCGCTCCACCGGTGATATGTGAAAGAGGTAGAACAGCACCGGAAAGAAGATCGTCACTCCCCTGAGCGTCATGGCCAAAAATGCCCAGTGCAGGATCAACGCGTTTTCGTCCAGGCATACCACCGCATAGGCAACTGCGATGACGACCAGTATGAGCGCCCGGGACAGGCGCAGCTTGCTCTCCTCTGAACGGAACCGGGCGGTGTAGCGCTGGATCACGTCCCGGTTGAGGATCGTGGCGATGCTCAGCGCCAGAGCCGCTCCGGTCATCACGACGGACAGGAGTATGACGGCATAAGCGGCTCCCGCCAGCCAGGACGGTGCATGGATCAGGAAAAACATCGGGACAGCCTCGCGCGGCGCCAGCTCGGGGTGGGTGTCGTGCATGAACATGCCGATCCAGGCGCTGACCAGCCCGATGAGGATGATGATCAGACCGGCTGCAATCGAACCGCTGCGCGCTTCTCGTTCACTGCGGCTCGCAAAGATAGGCTGCAGATAGGCCTGCGTGGAAAAAATCCCCACAATCATCGACGCTCCCTGCACCCATCCCAGTCCCGCTTCGGGAACCACCAGGGAAAGACGCCCCTGCTGCCACCAGCTGACAATCGTCTCACCGCCCAACGCTCCCCACAGCCAGACACCCGTTCCCAGCAGCAGGAGGATGAGCATAACCGTTTTCAGCGTGCCGACGATACTCGCCCCCATAAATCCCCCGGCCAGCACGTAGGCGAAGATCAGAACAGCGGGAATCAGCGCCAGCAGCGGCAGCGGAGCCTTCCAGAAGACGGAGACAAAGGGCAGGGCGGCCAACAACTGCGCGATCACCTGGATAAACATCCCCAGCGACAGAAACAGGCTGGCTCCAAGCTGGGCTCGTCCGCCGTACTGCGTGCCGATCAGCTCGGGCAGTGTTTCCACCTGCAGCCGGAGGAAGCGAGCGGCACACAATCCGAGCAGGATAACAGCCACCCCGCCTCCCAGCGTAAACCACACTGCGGCCAGTCCATGCCGGAAAGCAAGTTCGCCCGTGCCGACAATCGACGTGCCGCCGACAAATCCGCCGACAAGCGCACCGGCCACCATTCCCGCCGACAGCGAACCGCTGGCGTTGCTAAAGTCACTGCTGCGGCGAACGGATCGCTTGGCGATCAGGCCGGCAGCGATCGTACACGCCAAAATGGCAACAAAACTGAGCAGAAAGCCAAGCGAAGACACGATGACACCTCTTTCGCACGAATCAGGAAATTGCGACTCATTCTATGAATGTTATTAGTATATGACGAGAACCGGTACAGTGACAAGTAAAAAACCACCGTGAAGACGGACCAGCGTGTAGGCTAAGTCCATGGCACGCAGTGGCTCCTGATGAAACGGCTATGTCGCCGGCCCGGTATGCTGGAAAACGTTTTTGCCAATCGGAAAAACCCTGAGTCTCCGTCCAATCCGTCGGACGAAGACTCAGGGTCTTTTTGCGGTACTCTGCTCTTATCGGGAAATGGCCTGGCTTTGGAGAGCTTCGCGGACCAGTCTGCCCATCTCCGCCGTACCGATCGCCCGGCTGCGGTCGGCAGCGATGTCACCGGTCCGGTGCCCCGCCTCCAACACCGACCAGACCGCACGCTCCACTGCGTCCGCTGCCGCGTCCATCCCGAATGAGTGGCGCAGCATCATCGCCGCAGAGAGAATCGTTGCCAGCGGATTGGCGATGCCTTGGCCGGCGATGTCAGGTGCCGAGCCGTGAACCGGTTCGTACAGCCCAAAGCTGCCTTCCGCCAGGCTGGCCGACGCCAGCATACCGATCGAGCCGGTCAGCATCGCTGCCTGATCGCTCAGGATGTCGCCAAACATGTTTTCCGTAACGATCACATCAAACTGCTTGGGCGCGCGAACGAGCTGCATCGCGCAGGCGTCCACCAGCATGTGGGACAGTTCCACATCAGGGTAGTCGGCTGCCACTCGTTCGGTCACCTTGCGCCACAGGCGGGAGCTTTCCAGGACGTTGGCCTTGTCGACCGAGACGAGGCGCTTCTGCCGCTTGCGGGCAATGTCGAAGGCAACGCGCACGATGCGCTCGATTTCCGCTTCGTGGTAGATGCACTGGTCTTCCGCCACTTCGCCATTGGGCCCGTCATAGCGCTTTTTCTCGCCGAAGTAAATGCCGCCGGTCAGCTCCCGGACAACGATCAGATCGACTCCGGAGACTACTTCCGGTTTGAGCGAGGAGGCCTCCACCAGCGAAGGGTGCATCGTCGCCGGACGGATGTTGGCGAACAGCCCCAACGCCTTGCGGATGCCGAGCAGCCCCGCCTCCGGACGGAGATGGCCCGGATTCTGATCCCACTTGGGACCTCCCACGGCGCCGAGCATCACCGCGTCCGCCTCCTTGGCGATCCTCAACGTCTCTTCCGGCAGCGGCGTGCCGTCCGTGTCGATGGCGATTCCGCCGATCCGTCCGTGCTTGAATTCAAATGTAACTCCTTCCCGTTCCGCCACGAGGGAGAGAACCTTTACTGCTTCCTCCATGATCTCCGGTCCGATTCCATCCCCGGGCAGAACGGCAATGCGAAAGGTTTTCTTCATCGTTTCATCCCGCTTTTCCGTGTATAGTTGTTTCTATATATATAGTGGTTCTGTACGTACTCTTTTCCGAACGTTCCTGGTTTCTCTTCCATCCTATCCTGCCGTCCTCGTCAGTTGGCGGCCACTGTCAGCGTGTTCTTGCGCTCCAGGATCTTGTTGACGGCCCGCACATACGCGATCGCGCTCGCCTCCAGCACGTCGGTGCTGACCCCGCGACCGGTAACGGTAAGGTCTCCCTGCTGCAGGCGGACAAACACTTCCCCGAGCGCGTCCTTGCCGTGCGTGACAGAAAGAATCTTGTAGTCCGTCAGCGTGACTTCCTCGCCTGTCGCCCGGTCAATCGCCTTGTAGATCGAGTCGACGGAACCGTTGCCGCACGCCGCTTCCTCGCACACTGTACCGTCGGCACGCACCAGTCTGACACTTGCCGTCGGCAGGGAGATGTTGCCGTAGGAGAGCTGCACCGACTCCAGCCGGTACATTTCTGTTCCGCGAACCATCTTGGCGTCAACCAGCGCAAGGATGTCGTCGTCGCTGACTTCTTTCTTCTTGTCGCACAAGTCCTTAAAGGCAGCAAACGCTGCGTCGATTTCCTCCTGTTCCAGATGGTAGCCCAGTTCCATCAGTTTCTCCTTGAAGGCGTGACGGCCGGAGTGTTTGCCCAGCACCAGTTTGTTCGACTTGAAGCCGACCGTCTCGGGACGGATGATTTCGTAGGTGGATGCCTCTTTCAGCACGCCGTCCTGGTGAATGCCGGACTCGTGGGCAAACGCGTTGGCCCCTACCACCGCCTTGTTGCCCGGTACGATCATCCCGGTCAGACGGCTGACCAGCTGGCTGGTGCGGGCAATCTCTTTCAGGTTGAGCTTGGTCGTGGCCTGGTAGTAGTCCTTGCGGGTCTCCAACGCCAGTGCCACTTCTTCCAACGCCGCGTTGCCCGCCCGTTCGCCGATGCCGTTGATCGTGCCTTCCACCTGGGTCGCGCCCGCTTCGATCGCCGCCAGGCTGTTGGCCACGGCCATGCCGAGGTCGTCATGACAGTGACAGCTCAAGCGGACTCCTTCGATGCCGGGAACGCGCCGGCGCAGTTCGCGGAAGATGTTGCCGTACTCGTACGGCGTCATGTAGCCGACCGTGTCGGGGATGTTGACAGTGGTGGCGCCCGCCTTGATGACTGCCTCCACCACTTCCGCCAAAAAGTCAATTTCGGTGCGGGCTGCGTCCTCCGCGGAGAACTGGACCTGCGAGAAGTACTTCTTTGCGTAGGTAACCGCCTCCACCGCCCGCGCCAGCACCTGCTCCTTGCTCATCCGCAGTTTGTACTGGCGATGGATCGGCGAAGTTGCGATAAAGACGTGGAGGCAGGCATCCTGCGCGTGGCGCAGCGCCTCGTACGCCTTATCCATGTCGTCCTTGACGGCACGGGCGAGGCTGACGATGGTGGAATTCTTCACCCGCTTTGCCACGTCGGCCACGGACTTTTGATCGCCCGGGGAAGCAGCGGCAAACCCCGCCTCGATTCTCGTTACGCCCAGCTTCTCCAGCTGCAGGGCGATCTCCACCTTTTCGTTCGTGCTGATGTTGACACCGGGAGTCTGCTCCCCGTCGCGCAATGTTGTATCAAAAATCTCTATGGTCCGCATGAACTCTCCACCTCCACTGGGTTCCCATTTCAATCTTTTGTCAGCCATTTTTCAGGCTGTTACTGACCAACCTTTGCTTCTTCTTTTTTTGTCTCGTTGTTCAGCCAGGACATCATGCTGCGCAGCTTCGCCCCTACTTGTTCGATACCATGCTCCGCTTCCAGACGGCGGCGTGCGTTGAATGCCGGACGGTTTGCCTGGTTCTCCAGGATCCAGTTGCGGGCAAAGGTGCCATCCTGGATTTCGGCGAGCACTTTTTTCATTTCCTGACGTGTCTGTTCCGTGATGATGCGGCGTCCGGTGCTGTAATCGCCGTATTCGGCGGTATCACTGATGGAGTAACGCATGCGGGCGAGGCCGCCTTCGTACATCAGGTCGACGATCAGCTTCAGCTCGTGCAGACATTCAAAGTAGGCGATCTCCGGCTTGTAGCCTGCTTCCACCAGGGTGTCAAAACCAGCTTTCACCAGCTCGCTCACGCCACCGCAGAGTACTGCCTGCTCCCCGAACAGGTCGGTTTCGGTCTCTTCGCGGAAAGTCGTTTCGATGACGCCTGCTTTGGTGCAGCCGATGCCGCTCGCGTAGGCCAGCGCCGTCTCTTTTGCCCTGCCCGACGCATCCTGATAGACAGCGATCAGGCCCGGCACGCCAAAGCCTTCCTGGAAGACGCGGCGCACGAGGTGACCCGGGCTCTTCGGCGCCACCATGATTACGTCAACATCGGCCGGCGGCACGATCTGGCCAAAGTGGATGTTAAAGCCATGGGAGAAGCAGAGCGTAGCTCCAGCTTTCAGGTTGGGTGCGATTTCGTCGCGATACACCTGAGCCTGGCGTTCGTCCGGCATGAGGATTTGCACCACGTCGGCGCGGCTGGCTGCTTCAGCAACGGTTACCACCTGGAAGCCGTCCTTAACCGCCTGTTCCCAGGACTTGCCCGGACGCAGGCCGACGATTACCTGATAGCCGCTGTCACGCAGGTTCTGCGCCTGTGCGTGCCCTTGGCTGCCGTAGCCGATGATGGCGATGGTCTTGCCTCGCAATGCCTCTTTATTTACGTCTGCTTCGTAGTACATGTTTACCATTTGTTTATCCTCCTTAAAAATTTTTAGATGGAATCACTATTCTGAATTTGACTGCTGCTGCTTACACGGTGGCCGGCACCACACTGCGCGCCATCGCGAGCGTGCCGGTTCGCGTCAGTTCGACGACGCCGTAGTTCTGCAGGAGCACCAGCAGTGCATCGATTTTCTCGGTATCTCCGGTCACCTGCACAATCAGCGAGGTGGGGCCGACATCGACGATCGTCGCCCGGAACGGTTCGACGATCCCGTTCAGCTCCGCAAGCTGGCTCGGCGTGGCGCTCACCTTGATCAGCGCCAGTTCCCGCGACACGAACGGATTCTCGCTCAGGTTGGTCACCGAGATCACGTCGATCAGTTTGGACAACTGTTTCATCAACTGCTCAATTTTCTGTTCGTCACCCCCGGTGGTGATGATCATCCGGGAGAGACCCGGCTCTTCGCTGGCGCCCACCGTAATGCTGTCGATGTTGAAGCCGCGCTGACCAAACAGATTGGCGACGCGCATTAACACGCCGGGGTAATCGTTGACGAGTACCGCAATCGTATGTCGCTGCATCTATTCGTCCCCCAATACCATTTGATCTAATGTGTTACCCGCTGCCACCATCGGGTAGACGTTTTCCTCCTGGGCCACCCGGAAGTCCACGACCACCGGACCGTCATGCCGGAGCGCCTCCGCCCAGACATCTTCCGCCTCTTGCGGCGTGGTTGCCCTCAGTCCTTTGACGCCGTACGCTTCCGCCAGCTTGACGAAGTCGGGGCTGTGGGTCAGGTCAATCTGGCTGTAGCGGTTGTCGTAGAACAGCTGCTGCCACTGACGCACCATGCCGAGGCACTGGTTGTTGATGATTGCCACCTTGACCGGCGTGTTGTACTGGGCGAGAATCGCCAGCTCCTGACTGGTCATCTGGAAACCGCCGTCTCCCACCACCGCGATCACAGTGCGGTCCGGGTGGGCGATTTGCGCCCCGATCGCCGCCGGGAAACCGAATCCCATCGTGCCAAGGCCGCCGGAGGAGATAAGCGAACGGGCGTGCTTGAACTTGTAGTACTGCGCCACCCACATCTGGTGCTGACCGACGTCTGTGGTGACGATCGCTTCCCCGTTGGTGGTGCGGTACAAGAGCTCGATGACTGCCTGCGGCTTCAGCACCTGCTCGTCGCGCTTGTAGCGGTACGGATGCTGCTCCTGCCACTGTTTCAACTGGGCGATCCAGGCTTCCGAGTCGCACGCGGTGACGAGCGGCAGCGCCTTTTGCAGCGTGCTCTTCACGTCGCCTGCCACCTTGACGGCGGTGGCTACGTTTTTGCCCAATTCCGCCGGGTCGATGTCGACGTGGACGATCCGGGCCTTGGGGGCAAACTCTCTGGTGCGTCCCATCGTGATCCGGTCGTCAAAGCGGGCGCCGAGGCCAATCACACAGTCTGCGTTGAGCAGCGCCTGGTTGGCGGTGTAACTGCCGTGCATCCCCGGCATGCCCAGCGCCAATTCGTGTACGCCAGGGAAACCGCCCAGTCCCATGAAGGTGTTGATCACCGGAATCCGCGTCTTTTCCGCGAAAGCGAGCAGTTCCCGGTCGGCCCCCGCCGATATGATCCCGCCGCCGGCGAGAATGACCGGACGCTTCGCTTCCCGGATCGCCGCGACGAACGCCTGCACGTCCTCATCGCTCGGCACCTGAGATGCCTGGTAGCCGCGAATTTCCACAGTTTCCGGATAGCTGAACGGCGCCTTGGCGTTGCTCACATCCTTGGGGATGTCGATCAGGACCGGTCCGGGCCGCCCCGTCGTGGCGATGTGGAACGCCTCTTTGACGATGCGCGGCAGGTCGCGGACGTCGCGAACGAAGTAGCTGTGCTTGGTAATCGGAATCGTGATCCCCGTGATGTTGGCCTCCTGGAAGGCGTCGGTGCCGATCAGGTTCTGGGCCACGTTGCCGGTGATGCAGACCAGCGGCACGGAATCCATCTGCGCGGTGGCGATGCCGGTCACCAGGTTGGTCGCCCCCGGGCCAGAGGTGGCGATGACGACGCCCGGCTTTCCGGTCGCCCGCGCATACCCGTCGGCGGCGTGAATCGCGCCCTGCTCGTGACGGGTCAGGATGTGCTTGAAGTAGCTGCCGTACAGGGAGTCGTAAATCGGCAGCACCGCACCGCCCGGATAGCCAAAGATGTACTCCACCTGCTCCAGGATGAGACATCGCAGAAGCGTCTCCGCTCCCGTCAACTTCTCACCGAACCGGACCGGCGGCATGCCGCTTTTTCCCTGCAATTCGGCGATCTGAACACTCATTTTCTCTCCTCCTCCACTCCCCATATTGAAAAAACCTATTGGCTAATAGAAAAACCCTTTCGCCCCGACACGGTTCTGGTTCCATGTCTGCTTGGGGCGAAAGGGTTCGCGGTACCACCCAACTTCATCGGCGCCTCACGGTCAGCCGATCTCAGCCAGTCATTTCGTCGACTGCAACACGCTAACGGGTGTCATCCGGTCTTGCCTACTGATTGACGGACAGGAGCAACGTTCGGCAAGACGGCTCGGAGGTGAGCAGTGCGATCGCATTCTTTACCCATTCTCAGCTCCCTGGGCTCTCTGTAAAAGAAGAGGCGGGCACCATCCTCGTCACAGCCTGTGATTATACCAATATTGCCAATTTTGAAGTTGTCAGAAAATAAAGTGTTATGTCTGATTATAGTCACGCGCCCAAGGGGTGTCAACGAGATCAAAAACATTTTTCCAGACTTTTGTCCGAACGAATGTTCAGTCAAAAACCGCGAAACGGCGCGGTTTTTACGTGTAAGCGGATACATGAAAATCGCTTTCTGTCCCTGCTTTTCTGCCCGGCATAGACCTAAAGCAGGACGAAGAAAAAAGCCCGGGAAAATCCCCGGACCCGCTGCCTCAGAAGATTGGTTTTCTCCTCCGTCACGATTTGGCGCAGCCTGCTTCAGCCAGCCCGGCGATCAGCACCTGGGCCACCTCGGGCCGGGTAATCTCGGGCGGTGGCGTCTGCCCGCTCTTCAGCATTTGCCGCACCTTGGTCCCGGACAGGGCCACGTGCCATTCCGCTCCGTGCGGGCAGGTCTTGGCTGTGGCCATCCCCTGGCAGGCCGTGCAGTAAAAGCTGTGTTCAAAAAAGAGCGGCTGGATGCCCAACTCACCCGGCGAAAATGCGGAGAAAATGCGCTGGGCGTCGTAGGTTCCGTAAAAGTTGCCCACGCCAGCATGATCGCGGCCGACGATAAAATGGGTGCAGCCGTAATTTTTGCGCACGAGCGCGTGGAACACCGCTTCCCGCGGACCGGCGTAGCGCATCGCGGCGGGAAAGGCAGCGAGGAAGACGCGTTCCGGGGGGTAATAATGGCGGAGCAGCACCAGATAACTTTCCATGCGTACGGCGGCCGGCACGTCGTCCGCCTTCGTTTCGCCCATGAGCGGATTGAGGAACAACCCGTCGACGATTTCCAGCGCCGTTTTCTGAATGTACTCATGCGCCCGGTGGATCGGATTGCGCGTCTGAAACCCAACGACAGTCTTCCAGCCTCTTTCCTTGAACGCAGCCCGCGTCTCTGCCGGCGTGCAGTAATAGGCGGCAAACTGCCGGGGGATCGGCCGCTGCATTAGCTCGATGGGACCGCCCAGATAGAGGGCGGGCTTGGCAAAGAGCTTGCTTACGCCGGGATGGGACGGGTCTTCGGTGCCAAAGACGAGCCTCGCCTCCCGCCGTTTGTCTGGACGATACCGGCTTTCGACGGTGAGCACGGCGTATGCCTTTCCGTCTTCTCCGCGCAAGAGCAGGCGCTCACCCTCCCGCACATCCGCGTATTCCGTCTCATTCACGGCAAGCGTAACCGGCAGCGGCCAAACCGTCCCGTCGGCCAATCTCATCGTCTCCACGACGGCGTCGTAATCGCGCTCCCCCAGAAACCCGGTCAGCGGAGAAAACGCCCCGATCGCCAGACAATCGAGATCGGACAACGTCCAGCGGTCGACCGTCACGCTTCGCAGCCGCTCGTCAACGCCATCCTGACAGGCATTTTCCGCGAGCCGATTGACCAGCGTACCGCCGTGCGGCAGGATCGTATGGCTCATGCTCATTCCTCCCTTGACATTCATTTGTGCAGCCCGCACTCAGTCTTGGCGAAGCCCGACCAGCGGCCGGCACGCAGGTCTTCTCCCGGGCGAACAGGCCGCGTGCAGACACGGCAGCCGATGCTGGGATAATTCCGGTCGTGCAGCGGGTTGTACGGCACGTCGTGCTCCCGGATGTACTGCCAAACCTGTTCGTGGCTCCAATCGGCGAGGGGATTGACCTTGACCAACTGAAACTTTTCGTCCCACTCCGCCTTTTTCGCACCGGCCCGCGTCGGCGCCTGCTGCCGGCGAATCCCGGTGATCCAGGCGTCATACCCGGCGAGAAAATCACCCAGCGGTTCCACCTTGCGCAGTTGGCAGCAGAGATTGGGCTCCCTCTCCCACAGGTTGTCGCCGTATTGTTCCGCCTGTTCAACCAGCGTCAGCTTGGGCAGCACGCGGATAAACTCGATCCCGTACCGTTCCCGGAGACGGTCGCGGACACCGTAGGTTTCTGCAAAGTGAAGTCCGGTATCCAGGTAAAACACGGGAGTGGCGGGTGCCAGCTTGTGCAGCATGTCGATCAACACCACGTCCTCCGCGCCGAAGCTGGAAGCCAGCGCCACGCGGTCGCCAAACTGTTCGACCGCCCACGCCAGTGCGTCCTCAGGCCGCATGTTCTCCAACCGGCTGGCTGTCAGATTCAACTCGTCATCCCTTATCCTGCGGCGATGGTTCATGCTGATTCTCCCTTCTTGCTAGGCGTTACCCCAACATCATATGAGCCGCCGAGGCAAGTGGAGATTCGTCCACGGTGGCGATTGTCGTTGCTTTGACGCAAAAAAAGAAGTAGACCTCCCTTGAGCCTGCCAGCCAGGAGGTTCACTGGTTGTACTGAGCCGTCCCTCTGCAGCGATCAAGTCCGTATTTGTGTGTAAAATTCCCTTGATCCCCACCGTTGGCTGAAAAAATCGCTTGTATGGTTTTTGGGAATATAGGCCCAATCACGACCAATGCCCCCAGACTCCGGGCCCCAGGTCGCAGGCCGCATCTCCAGCGCGATCAGCGCATAAAAAAAGCACCCGATTGCTCGGATGCTTTGTCGTGCGCAGCAAAACAGCTTACGCGTTCAGTTTGCTTTTAGCCAGTGCTGCCAGGTCGTTGAATGCAGCCTTGTCGTTAACCGCCAGGTCAGCCAGCATTTTGCGGTTTACTTCCACGCCGGCTACCTTCAGCCCGTGCATCAGACGGCTGTAGGACAGACCGTTCAGGCGAGCTTGCGCGTTGATACGGGTGATCCACAGTTTGCGGAAGTCGCGCTTTTTCTGACGGCGGTCACGATATGCATACAGCAGGGATTTCATTACCTGCGCATTTGCAGTCTTAAACAGGCGGTGTTTGGAACCGAAGTATCCTTTCGCCAGTTTCAGGATTTTCTTGTGACGACGGCGTGTAACAATGCCACCTTTTACTCTTGGCATACGTAATTCCTCCTGGTCATTCCAGCATGGCGGCCCCGCTTACGAGGCGCTTAGGGAGCGCATGCTGCGTAATAGTGTATGGTAGTGCGAAACAATCTTACAGGTACGTAACGAGTTGTTCGATACGTTTTTGGTCGCCTTTGGACACCAGAGAGCTTTTGCGCAGATGGCGTTTTGCCTTGGTGGATTTGTTGGCGAACAAGTGGCTGGTGTAGGCGTGGTCACGCTTCAGTTTTCCGCTACCGGTTTTTTTGAAGCGCTTCGCTGCGCCTTTATGGGTTTTCATTTTCGGCATGGTAGAAATCCTCCTGTCCTAAACGCTGATTACTTATCCGATTTCGGCGCCAGAATCATGATCATGCTGCGTCCTTCGATCTTCGGCTTACGCTCTGCGACAGCGATGTCCTCGCAAAGGGATGCGACACGCTCCAGGACCTGTTGACCGATTTCGGCGTGGGTGATTTCACGTCCGCGGAAACGAATGGAGCACTTCACCTTGTGATGGTCCTCCAAAAACTTGCGGACGTTGCGAAGCTTCGTCTGAAAATCGTGTTCCTCAATGTTGGAAGAGAAGCGCACTTCCTTCAGTTCGATGATCTTCTGGTTGCGGCGCGCTTCCTTTTCCTTTTTCGCCTGTTCGTACTTGTACTTGCCGTAGTCCATGATCCGGCAAACAGGCGGCTTGGCTGTAGGAGCGACGTTCACCAGATCCAAATCAGCTTCTTGCGCAATGCGCAGCGCTTCCCTGAGGGGCACGACACCCAACTGGTTTCCGTCCGGTCCGATCAAGCGGACTTCACGGGCACGAATCGCTTCGTTGACTAACAGTTGATCCTTGCTAATACTTGCCACCTCCGTCAATTTCGAGAAGGAACAAAAATGTGCGAACGCTGACGCGCCCGCACATATCTCACCTAGCAAATTCAACAGATCCACAGTTTGCTATTGCGTAAGAGTGACCTGTCAACAGTCAGGAAGACGTCGAACCAGGTGAGAAGCTGGGCGCTTCTGCTTGTTTCTCGAAGAATGAAGTTTTGCACTGAACATTATGATACCGTGCAGATTTTGTCCTGTCAAGGATTTCATGACTTTGGGCCTCCAAAGTCACCCGCCGATGTGCGACATCTCCACCTTGGGCCGATGGGACAGGCCCGGCGTCTGCTTCAGCCGCTGCTCCGAGTAACGGTCGTCGCGGCGGACCCAGATCGATTGAATGAGCTCCCGAATCTCTTCGTCGCTTTTTCCCTCCCGCAGCGGGCCGCGCAAATCTTCCCCGGACGAGGCGAACAGGCAGTTGTACATTTTCCCTTCCGCCGACAGCCGGGCGCGCGTGCAGGTGGAACAGAAGGCCTGCGTAACGGAGGAGATGAAGCCGATCTCTTGATTCGTCCCTGCATACCGGTAGCGCGAAGCCACTTCTCCAAAGTAATTGGGCTCAATTGGCATAAGCGGCATCTCCTTGTGGATCATCTGCACAATTTCGCTGGAGGGTACTACCTGATCTAGTTTCCAGCCGTTGCTGTTGCCCACATCCATGAACTCAATGAAGCGCAGGATGTGCCCTTTTTCGCGGAAATAACGAGCCATCGGCAGGATGTCCTGGTCGTTGACGCCGCGCTGCACGACCATGTTGATCTTGACCAGCATGCCGGTTTCAGCCGCCGCATCAATGCCGCGCAGGATGTCCTGCACCCGATATCCTCTGTCGTTGATCCGGCCGAACCGCTCGTCATCCAGGCTGTCCAGGCTGACGGTCACTCTGTCCAATCCCGCCTGCTTCAGCGCCTTGGCATGTTTGGCCAAAAGCGAACCATTGGTGGTCATGGCGATGTCGCGCACGCCTTCCACCTGGCGAATCATCCGTATCAGTTCGGGCAGGTCTCTTCGCATCAGCGGTTCCCCGCCGGTGATGCGGATTTTTTCCACTCCAAGCGATGTGAAAATTCCGACGAGGCGCGTAATTTCTTCGAACGTCAACAGCTTGTGCCGCGGCAAAAACGGGTAATCCGTGCCGAAAATTTCGGCTGGCATGCAGTATCGACAGCGAAAATTGCACCTGTCCGTCACAGAAATTCGCAAGTCTCGGAGAGGACGTTTGCGTGCATCCAATACTTGTTCAGGCATATCGGATCACTCTCCTGATTCCATACTAGACCTGCAGCCTGCCAAGATCAAGCCGGAACAATGGCAGAAGTGTGACGCGGATATTGAGTGTCCGCAAAGAAACGGTCTTTCATCGTTTCCAGGCAAAAAGGCCTGCGCATTGATCAACCGAAGGTGGAGAAAACGTACGAGGCATGGATCAAGAGAGCGAGCGGGTGCTATCACCCATGCGCAACGGACTTTATCTACACGCTGAGGGCCGTCCCAATCGGGAACGGCCCTTTTGCAGCAGCTTACTTCATCTCGCTGATTTCCTGTTTGATTTTGGCGATGAACTCATCCACCGGAAGCGCCCCTTCGTCGCCTACGCCGCGTTTGCGGACGGACAGGGTGCCCTCCGCCACTTCTTTTTCCCCGATGACCAGCATGTACGGAATCTTTTGCACCTGGGCCTCGCGGATTTTGTAGCCGATTTTTTCGTTGCGGGCGTCCAGTTCCACGCGGATGCCGGCCTGTTCCATTTTCGCGAGCACCTCTTCGGCGTACGGCACGTGCGCGTCACTGATCGTCATCAACCGCACCTGTACCGGCGACAGCCAGGTCGGGAACGCACCCGCGTAGTGCTCGATCAGGATGCCGATGAAGCGCTCCATGGAACCGTACATGGCGCGGTGCAGCACGACCGGACGGTGCTTCTCGTTGTCCTGGCCGATGTAAGACAGGTCAAACTTCTCCGGCATCTGGAAGTCAAGCTGGATGGTGCCGCACTGATGGCGACGTTTCAGCGCGTCGGTGATCTGGAAGTCGATCTTCGGTCCGTAGAACGCGCCGTCCCCTTCCTTGATCTCGTACGGCATGCCGGACTCCTCCAGCACTTTTTTCAGCGAGCTTTCCGCGATCTCCCACAGTTCGTCGGAGCCCATCGAATCCTCCGGACGGGTGGAGAGCGCCACGCTGTACTCGAAGCCGAACACCTTGTAGATGCGGTCGATCAGCTGGATCATGCTTTTGATCTCGCTCTCGATCTGATCCGGACGAACGAAGACGTGCGCGTCGTCCTGGCAGAACGTCCGCACCCGCAGCATCCCGTTCAGCGCACCGGAAAACTCGTGGCGATGCACCTGACCGAATTCGGAGTAGCGGATCGGCAGATCGCGGTAGGAGTGAATCTTGTTTTTGTAAATCAGCATGTGGCCTGGACAGTTCATCGGCTTCAGGGCGTAGGTGGTGTTGTCCACCTCAGAGAAGTACATGTTCTCGTGGTAGTGCTCCCAGTGGCCGGATTGCAGCCAGAGGCGCTGGTTCATGATAAACGGCGTACGCACCTCGGTGTAATGGGCCAACTGCTGCAAACGACGGGAGAACTGTTCCAGCTCGTTGCGGACAGTAAAGCCCTTCGGCAGGTAGAACGGCATGCCCGGCGCCTCTTCGGAGAACATGAACAGCTCAAGCTCTTTGCCCAGTTTGCGGTGGTCGCGCTTTTTCGCCTCTTCGATGAAATGCAGGTATTCGTCCAGCTCCGCCTTTTTCGGCCACGCGGTACCGTAGACGCGCTGCAGCACCTGGTTTTCCGCTTTGCCGCGCCAGTACGCGCCAGCCACGCTCATCAGTTTGAACGCCTTGATGTAGCCGGTGGACGGCAGGTGCGGCCCGCGGCACAGGTCGAAGAACTCGCCCTGCTCGTAGATGGTGATCACAGCGTCTTCCGGCAGGTCGCGGATCAGCTCCAGTTTCAGATGGTCGTTGATTCCCTGAAAGATCTGAATCGCTTCTTCGCGGCTGACCACCTTGCGGCGAATCGGCAGGTCTTCCTTGATGATCTTTTCCATCTCGGCTTCAATTTTGCCCAGATCGTCAGGGGTGAGCGTTACCGGAATGTCCATGTCGTAATAGAAGCCGTCTTCAATGACGGGACCGATCCCCAGCTTCACCTCTTTTCCGTAGAGGCGCTTGACGGCCTGTGCCAGCAGGTGGGCGGTGCTGTGGCGATACACTTCCAAACCTTCCGGGCTGTCCAGCGTCACGATCTCGATCGCCGCGTCGTCTTGCACCGGCGTGTACAAATCCACCACCTTGCCGTTCAGCTTGCCGGCGACGGCCTTTTTCTTCAGGCTCGTGCTGATGGAGCCCGCGATGTCCTCGATGGTGATGCCGGATTCGTATTGGCGTACGGCCCCATCCGGGAACGTAATGTTGACTTGTGCCACGATCCATACGTCCTTTCTGCGTAAAATAATAAATAATGGATTTGGAAAAAATAAAAACACCCATCCCCAAAGGGACGAGTGTTTCTTACCCGTGGTACCACCCTCATTTGATTCGGCTTGACAATTGCCGTCGGGACATCCTCCCGACCAATCGGACGAAAGCCGAATCCTTCCTTGCCATAACGGTATGCCCGGCGTGCCGATACTGAAAGCGCGTAGCTTTGTTCCCGGCCGCTACTCGAAGGGGGTAGAGCGATACGCGTTCGCAGCGGGCTTCCAGCCAGCGGCCCGCCTCTCTGCAGCGACGTGGATATCGTCCATGTCCTTCTCATCGTATTTCAACACATCTGCAGTTGTTGTCTGTCATTATAGAGGAGTCGGCTTGTGTCCGTCAAGTGCACGTCTGCCCGCCAGGCAGAGCGGACAGGAATGGCACGACATCACCTTGCCGTCAAAGATGCTGCGGACGGTCTGGAGCAGTGCGGGCCTGTCCTGCGCCAGATGCATCACGATGCGCTCTGGAGCGAGCGTTACCAGCGCGCTCACCAGGTAGTCTTCTTCGCGGCTGTTCTGCTCGCCAATGCTGAATATGGCATCGAGCTGGTCCAGCCGCAGCCGTGTGCCGTGTTTGTCATAGAGCAGGAACGGTTTGTCTACACTAGGAACGACGTGAACCACTTCCTGTTTGGTCTCCTGCGCGGCGATATAGTACCGCAGCAGCTCGACAAATTCCTGGTACTGCTTGTCTTCCAGATAATCGTCCAGGCCGGTTTCCACCAGTTCAAACAGTTCGTTCCAATGATCTTGCAGACGGAAACGGACGAAGCCGAGTACATTCAGCTCCCGCTCCTCTTCCAAATAAGCGAATACTTTGCGGTAGACGGCTGCCTTGCGGGCGGTGGCATGGAGCAGGTCCGTGTCGCCTTCTTGCTGGTCTTGACAAATCCGCTGCACATACGGAAGGATCAACGGCCACTCCTCTTCCAGAGCTTCCGCTGCGAGCAAGTCGGCGGCGATTTCCTCCAGCACTTCCGGTTCCTTGACCCGGAGAATCCATTCAGCCACTGCCAGGGAAACAAACGCACGGGCCCACTCAATCGTCTCCGCGTTGTACTCCTCGGTAGACGTGCTCTGAAAGAGGAACAAACGGTAGTCGCCCTGCTCCTGTTCCCTGTATGTAATGCGCACCGGCTCCATGTTGACCCGCTTCTTCAGCTCGGACACGATGGAGCGAAACGCGTCACAATGTGCAGGGACATTTTCCAGCCAGACGGCAAAACGCTGCATATCCATCCCCCCCATCCGCAGTGTAGTTACAGTATATGTCCCACCTGGGGCGATATACTTTTAAACGGATGGAAACAGGGGAAGCCGCTTGCATAAAACAAACACGAAGCCGTCGCGGCTCCGTGTTTGTTTGTGTCGGATCGGTCAATTCTGCATGACAAAGTCGTGTTCCGCCATCTCGCCTTCGCGGAAGATGCGCAGGATTTCATAGCGGGTATTGCGCTGCGCGGGGATTTTGCCCGCTTCGCGGATGAGTTTCAGGATCAGGTTGGTGTTCACCTTGTAGGTGCATGCGGCAGCGGAGACGACGTTCTCCTCCATCATCGTCGAGCCGAAGTCGTTGCAGCCGTAAGAGAGCGACAGCTTGCCGATCTCCGGTCCCATTGTCACCCAGGACGACTGAAAGTTTGCGATGTTGTCCAGCATCAGGCGGCTGATCGCCAGCGTTTTCAGGTATTCCTCCGGGGTGTTGTTGACCGCCTTCATGTTGGTGTTCTCCGGCTGGAACGTCCAGACGATAAAGGCCGTGAAGCCCTTGGTCTCGTCCTGCGCCTCGCGGATGCGCATCAGCGACAGCACGCGTTCTTCCATCTCCTCGCCAAAGCCGATCACCATCGTCGCCGTCCCCGGCAGGCCGACGCGGTGAGCCGCCTTTTGCGTCTCGATCCAGTCTTTCCAGGAACCCTTGAGGCGGGAAATCTTGCGCCGCGTGCGGTCGTCCAGGATCTCCCCGCCCGCGCCCGGCAGCGAATCGAGCCCGGCTTCCTTCAACTTCTTCAGCACTTCCTCCACAGGCAGACCGGACACCTGCGCCATTTTTTGCACTTCCGCAGTGGAAAACGAGTGCATCGTGATTTGCGGGAAGCGCTGCTTGATGTTTCGCAGCAGATCCAGGTAGTACTCAAACGGCAGGTCCGGGTTGGTGCCGCCCTGCATCAGGATTTCCGTGCCGCCTACATCCACCGTCTCCTGAATTTTTTGGTAGATGACTTCGTTGGGCAGCACGTATCCTTCCGGGGAACCCGGAGGGCGGTAAAAGGCGCAGAACCGGCAGTAGGTGTCGCACACATTGCTGTAGTTGATATTGCGCCCGATGACAAACGTGGTGATCGGCTCCGGATGCCACTTCTTCATGACCAGGTCGGCGTAGTGGCCCATTTTCTCGATCTCGTCACTCGCAAACAGGGTGAGGCCGTCTTCCAGACCGAGGCGTTCACCGGCGAGCGCCCGCTCCAAAATCTTATCGATCAAAAGAATCACTCCTTCTATACTGCGTCCACGATTCATCGTAACACAAAAAAACAACCCTGCCTATTGGCAAGGTTGCGCCAACGCTATTCAAAACCGATTTCCTCGTACACTTCCGGCTCCCAGTAAATGACAGTCTGGGCGAGCGGCAGATTCGTTTCCCGCGCGCCGTTTGGCCTTCCGTTGAAATAGATAATCTCCGTGACGGCCACACGGTCCCCGCGAACGTCGATTTCCCCTTTCAGCTCCAGGGTTGTCCCGTCCGGTGCATAGAAGATGACTTTCCCCGATCCCAGCGTTTTCATCCGGTACCTCCCGTTGTATGGACTGCACCTCTATAGTAGTGGACAATCTTTCCTACCGTCAACGCCCAAACTGGAACTTAATGACCAATTGTCGGATCGGATGGTGCATCCTTTTTGCGCCTTTTTACCTGGCGACCCTCCGTATCACGGGACATTTCTCCCATCAGATCTGCCGTCATCGAAGCGTCCTGACCGGCGATCATCGTCGTTTCTCCTGCCGGTACGCCGGCATGTGCCTGTCGATAGGCGGGGGAGGAAAAAATCTGGCTGGCATTGACCGGCTGGCCCGCTGCTCCGCCTGCTTGCAGGGACGACGACAGCGGCGTCTGCTGGACCGCCCCTCCGGGATTGACCGCATTCGTCAGCGTGCTGTCATTGGACGGCGGCGTCTGCAGTTGACCGGACGCGGCGGGCGGGACCTGTGCGGACATGGCCGTCTGTCCGTTCACGGCAATCGGCTGATAGCCGCGCAGCAGTTGAGCGCTCGTCTCCTGCGGCAGCGTCGCCAGCGGATAGTAGCCTTTCCGCTGCATGTAGCTCCACATGTCGTAGGCCTGTTGGGCACAGTTGACCGCCCCTTGCAGGAGCATGCCGCGCAGATGAGGATGGGCCGACTCCAGCGCTGCGGCCATTTTTGCTTTGGCCCCCGCCTTGTGCAGGCCGAGCACCGCTGACGCTACGTCGTGATCGTCCATCTGATCCGGGCGAGCATTGGGCTGGTGAGATGCAGCCTGCTGTGGAGCTGCCGGCGGTTGGGCAGCGGCGGTAGTAGGCAGGGCGCGCGTCTGCCACACCTGCGTGCTGGGCCGGTACGGCAGGCATTCCCCCACTCCCAGCCCGTGCACGGTATGTACCATGCTGTTGTATTCGTTTTGCATAAACTGCATCTGGTAACCGACCAGCTGGACCAGTTCCGGGTCGCGGATATAGGGGGTGTACAACTGCATCGTATTCAGCGCGTCAATCGTGCAGGTGAGCGCCTCGTGCAGTTCCATCACTTCATGAGCTGTGTACGAATGAGCTTGCAACATGATGGTTTCCTCCTTTTTTCCAAATCCCTAACAGTATGTCCGAAACGGCCGGCAGATAGAAGCGCACAGGAAAAAACCCTTGCTTCGTACAAAAAATGGGGGAGAAACCTTTTGACATGTGACGCGTATTACCTTGTCAGAAAAACATCGCTCCACTCCACCAATAATCATTCTGTTTGGCAAGAGCCTGTCATAGGATATCACTACAGAAACCTTTTTGTTTCCGGTATAATGAAGAAAAACGCCGGATGAAGTCCTTTCGCAGAAGCTGGCTCTGCTCAAAGCGACAGACGAGGAAAACCCTCCTGAAGGAGACGCTCATGTTCGATCAAATTACACAAATCTTTATGCAGTACGGTATATGGGGATTGTTTGGCCTCGCCTTTCTGGACTCATTTATTGTCCCTGTCCCGCCCTTTTTTCTGCAAATCGGGATGAGCCTGATCGATCCCACGTCCGCCATGCGGTACGCCACCGTCGCGTTTACCGGTTCCATCCTCGGTGCACCGGTGGGCTACATGCTGGGCAAATGGCTGGGCAAACCGCTCTTGCAAAAGCTGCTTCCTGAGAAGTGGACGGCGATGGCGACAGAGCAATTTGCCAAAAATGGCGATGCCGCCGTACTGATTGGTTCATTTACCCCCATTCCGTTCAAAGTCTTTACCATTTTGAGCGGCGTGTTCAACTACTCGCTGACCAAGCTGATGCTGTTTGCCATCCTGGGACGCGGCATCAAGTTTTACCTCATCGGGTTGTTGTTCCACCTCTACGGCAAACACGCCAAGGAGCTGCTGGACAGCTACCTGGAAGTGACCGTACTCGGAATTGGCGCCCTAGTCGCCATCGTCTGGCTGATCTGGAAAAAGCGAAAAAAATCGGCGTAACGCCGCTATTTCTCATGTAATGAAAGACGCGCCTCGCAGAGCTGCTGCGAGGCGTGTTTTTTTGCTGCCGGAGATGACGGCGCCGACAAAAAATTGGCGGGACATTCACCTACCGGCGTGCCGTCCGTATATTGTAAGTGTGAGTTTTCGGAGGAGGTGAAGCAATGGCCGTTATAAAAGCGAACAGCAGGGATGTAGACATGCTGGCGAGACTGATGCGTGCCGAAGCGGAAGGCGAAGGGGACTTGGGCATGCTGATGGTCGGCAACGTCGGCGTCAACCGCATCCTCGCCAACTGCCTGGACTTTCGCGGCATTCGCACGATGAGACAAATGGTCTTCCAATCGCCGGGCGGCTTTGAAGCGGTGCAAAAGCCGTATTTCTATCAACGCGCCCGCGACAAGGAAAGGCGCTTGGCCAGACGCGTCGTTAACGGCGAACGCCAACACCCTGCTTCAAACGCGCTGTGGTTCTTTCGGCCAGCCGGAAACTGTCCGCCTCAGTGGTATAACCAACGAAATGTAGGTCGCTATAAAGCGCACTGCTTTTTTGTACCCAACCCACAAGATTGTCCACGAGTTTACTAAAGGAGAGAGTTCATCATGAGCCAGCAATTTCCTTATCCGCCTTATGTGAATCCGTACGTCGATCCGTATGCGTCGTCGTCTTATCCGTATCCGGCGGCACAGCAGCCGACGATGCCAATGCCAACGCAAATGCCGATGCCGCCCAGCGGGTCCTTCATCCCCGGAACGCCGTTGGCACCGGGGCAAATAGTGGAGGAGTCCTACATCGAAAACATCCTCCGCTTAAATCTGGGCAAAGTGATCACCGTCTACCAAACGTTTGAGAACAACACCCAATGGAACGCCAAAATCTTCCGGGGCCGCCTGGAAGCAGCGGGACGGGATCACATCATCCTCAGCGATCCGCAAACGGGCCGACGCTATCTGCTGCTGATGGTCAACACGGACTACATCACCACTGACGAAGAGCTGAACTACGTGCCGCCGGCGCTTCCGCCCATGCCTCGGTGACAGCACGACTGCTCCACCGCACAACCTCATCCGCCAGGGATGAGGTTGTGTTCTGTTTACAACTGCTCCTCCCTTAAGCGGACCGCAGCCAAAAACTCTCTTCTGTCCCCCTGCAAAAACGAGCCGGCGGGCAATGCCCCTTTCTGCCTCAGGCGAATGGCCAGGCGATTGACCACCCGGTTGATCTCCCGGTGCATCGCCTCTTCCATCGTCAATTTGACCGCGTACTCGTTGATCCCGACGTCCCACTGCGCACTGCGCACGATATGTCCGTACATTTTCAGGGATTGGGAAAATACGTTCGTCTCAAACTGCAGGACGAGCTGATCGTGGACAGGCAGCTTCAAGTGGGTCAGAAAGCGAAGTCCGCCTCCGCTGATGTCTTCAATCAGCACACTGGTGCTGCCCACTTCCATCGTCTTTCCCTTGATCATGACGATAGTCATGTCCGCGCACAAAGGCGGGGCCAGTTTCAGGCGAAAATATTCCCGTTGGTGCATAGTGACCAAACGATCCACGAAGTTCACTCCTGTATAACGGTATGAAAGCGATCATGTGAGACTTCCTTTGCCGACGTGCAGGAAAAGAGCGCCGCAAAACCGGCGCTTCAGCGTGTAGACAAAGTCCGTGGCGCATGGGTGATCGGGCCCGCTCGCTCTCTTGACGACCAGCAAAGAAGTTGGCGGCCTCCGCTTCAAAACGCGACGCGGGCAGGGGGCAAACATCTGGGTATTTCAATGAAGTGAGACTTGTGCCCCCTGTATACCCCGCGTCTAGCGTTTTTCCGCTGAGCAGGTCGTCAAAGGAGCTCGCTTGGCCCATCACTCCATGCCATGTCCTTTTTCTCCACCTTCGTTGATCAATGTGCAGGCCTTTCGGCCTGGAAACGATGAAAGATCGTTTCCATGTGGACACTCGATAAACAAACAGTTTGTCTTCAGTCTGGAGGGCCGAAAAACCGGCGCTTCCTTATTTTTTCTTTGTCGGATAGTGCATGTCCTGCAATGTAACCGAAAACTTATCCCACAGCTGGTCTGTGTCATAGCTGATCGAATCGCTGCGGATAAACCAAAAGAGGAGCTCCACCACACCCCACACGATGAGCATGAAAAAGAAAAACACGTACAACGAAGCCCACACGCTACATTCCCCCTCCCATTTTGTACCACTATATGGGAGAGCGGCAGTAATGATGCCCGGCAGCGCGTGTGCACCAAAAAAGCCTCCCGCAGCATCGATTCCTGCGGGAGGCTTGTAAGGTGTTACGCCACTTTTGTCGTAGCTTCACGGATATACGCTTTTGCTTTGTTTTGGTCAAACTGCCCTTCCCAGCGAGAGATGACGACAGCCGCCAGCGAGTTGCCGATGACATTGACCACCGTGCGGGCCATGTCGAGCAGACGGTCAATACCGGCGATAAAGGCGAGCCCTTCAAGCGGGATGCCCACCGAACCGAGGGTGGCGAGCAGGACCACGAAGGAGACCCCGGGAACACCGGCAATGCCTTTGGAGGTAACCATCAAGACTAGCACCAGGGTAATCTGCGCGCTGATCGGCATGTCGATCCCGTACATCTGGGCGATGAACAGGGCCGCCAGCGCCTGGTACAGCGTGGAGCCGTCCAGGTTGAACGAGTACCCCGTCGGAATCACGAAAGAGGTGATAGCCTTCGGACAGCCGAGGCGCTCCATTTTTTCCATGATTTTCGGGAGAACCGTCTCGGAGCTGGCCGTGGAGTATGCCAGCAGCAGCTCGTCCTTCAAGATTTTGATCAGGTTGAAGATGGAGATGCCGCTCATGCGGGCGATTACGCCCAGCACCACGATCACGAAGAAGAGCATCGTGAAGTGTACGAGAATCATCAGTTTCCCCAGCGGAACAAGCGACGAGAGACCGAATTTGGAAACGGTTACGCCAATCAGGGCAAATACACCAAACGGTGCAAATTTCATAATCGCGTTAACCACCCAGAACATGGCGTCGGCCACACCCTGGAAGAAATTCAGCACCGGTTTGCCTCTCTCTCCGGCTGCCGCTACCCCGAGCCCAAACAGGACGGAGAAGAAGATAATGGCCAGCATGTCCCCTTTGACGATAGCCTCGAAGACGTTTTTCGGCACGATGTTGACAAAGGTCTCAATAAATCCGTGGCTTTGGGAGGTTTCAGCCGTTTCCACGTACTTGTTGATATCGGTCTTGGTCAATTGCGTCATGTCCACCCCGACACCGGGCTGGAACAGGTTTGCCGAGAGCAGACCGACAATAATGGCAATCGTGGTAACGATTTCAAAATACAGAATTGTTTTCCCGCCGATTTTCCCCAACTTCTTCACATCGCCCACACCGGCTACACCCACAATCAGGGTGGCAATAACAATGGGCACGACGATCATTTTGATCAGGCGGATAAACACGTCACCAATCGGCTGCAGGAAAGTCTCCACTGCAGGATTCCCGTAGAACAGAGCACCCACGAGAATACCGAGTACAAGACCAATCACAATTTGAATGGCCAGTCCAAAACGTTTCATCCTGACACCTCGCTATCCTTTCTTCATAATCTATCTGGCACAAAAATTCGACTAAATGTCGAGTTTTGCCGATTAACCATTCCTGATCGTAAGGCACATCTCGACTGCGCAGTGAAATTGGAGCGCTTCATTAAAGCGGTTACGTAGCGCAGTAAGATGTGAACCGTGGATTTTATAGTAACATGAAATTTTTTAAGTGCCCCAAATTTCTATTCTTTTTTATTTTGATACTATTTTTGATTTTGGGGATTGTGTTGAACATTGTCGAATGATCGTGTGTGGACTGACCGTTAGACCCGCCTTGCCGGACATGCAAAAGCGGTCTGTTCGGCGCGTGCCGATCAGACCGCTTTGTTCTGGTTTTCTGCCGTGTCCGGCTGTCTATCATTGTAGCCTCACAGCCTCGATGGAAGGGGGCTACCCTTCCGTTTCCGCGTCACGCCGAACGCGCGACAACAAATCGACGAGATGGACTGCCTCCATCCGGTCCTCCAGTCCCGCCTGCTTGATGCCCGCTTTCATCTGCAGGAGGCAGCCGGGATTGGACGTGACCAAAATGTCCGCTCGCGTCTCAGCCACGTGGCCCATTTTTTCCTCCAGAATCCGTCCTGCCATGTCCGGCTGCACCAGGTTGTAGATGCCGGCAGATCCGCAGCAGCGATCCGCTTCAAACAGCGGAACAAACGTTGCCTCCGGTATGGATTGCAGCAGCTTCACCGGCTCTTCGGTCACCTTCATGCCATTGCGCAGATGACAGGAGGACTGGTAAGTAATGCGTTTGGGCAGCGGCTGCAAAGGGAGTGTCTCCGAAAGCCCGGCCAGCACTTCGCTGATGTCCCGCACGCGCCGGACAAACCACTCCGCATCTGCCTGCCAATGGGGATCATCCTGCAGCAAATGGTGGTACTCCTGCAGCATGGCTCCGCACCCGCCCGCGTTGGAGACAATCAGCTCCACGTCTGCCTGTTTGAATGCAGCGATGTTTTGCCTGGCGAGCTGACGCGCCTGCTCCCGCTCCCCGCTGTGGGCGTGAAGGGCACCGCAGCACGCCTGGCCGGGCGGAATCACCACTTCACATCCGGCGTCCGCCAGCAGAGCGACCGTGTTCACATTGGTCTCGTGAAACAATACGTCCATGATGCAGCCGCGAAACATGCCGACCCGCAGCTTCTTCTCCCCTCTGGCGGGCACGACAGTTCCCACTGCCTCTGTCAATCCCTTTCCTGCCGCTTTGGGGAGAACTGCTTCCATCGTCCGCATCTGCTCGGGCAGGAGGCGAAGCAGGCCCAGCCTGCGAGCCAGCCGCTGCAGGCCTGATCGCTGGTAGAAGCGGAGCAGCCTGCCGGCAAGGTAGAGGCGTTCCTGCCGCGGAAGGAGCTGGCGAAACGCCAGCCAGCGAAGCAGCCGCACCGGCCACGGATGGACGCGCTTCCGCTCGATCGCTTCCCGCGCCTGCTCGATCAGCCTCCCGTACTTCACCCCGGCCGGACAGACCGGCTCACAGGCGCGGCAGCCCAGGCAGAGACTCATCTGGTCGACGACGTCTTGATCCGGCTCCAGGATGCCGTCGGCCACCGCCTTCATCAAGGCGATCCGGCCGCGCGGCGAGGCTGCTTCGTAGCCGGTCTGCCGAAACGTGGGACAGGCCGGCTGGCAAAAGCCGCAGCGCATGCAGTTGGACAGTTCCTCGTAATCAAGTGCCGCTTTCCAGTCAGCGCTGTGCATGGTTGACCACCACTCTGTTCCGGCGCTCCCGGGCAAACATTTTGCCCGGATTCAGCAGGTTGTTCGGATCAAACGCCCGTTTGATCGCCTTCATCACCTCGACGCCCGCTTCCCCCAACTTCCATTCCAGATAAGGAGCCTTGACAATGCCTACGCCGTGCTCTCCCGTGATGGTGCCGCCCAGTTCAATGGCGACGGCGAAAATCTCTTCAAACGCCCGTTCCACCCGTTCGATCTCGTCGGGATTGCGGGCGTCCGTCATGCAGGTGGGATGCAGGTTGCCGTCCCCGGCATGGCCAAACGTGCAGATGTGTACATTGTGTGCGGCGGCAATCCGCTGAATCGCTTCCACCATCGGCGTGATAGCGGCGCGGGGGACAGTAGCGTCTTCGAGAATCGTCGTCGGCCTGAGCCGGGAGAGTGCGGCCAGCGCACTGCGCCGCGCTGTCATCACCTCGTCCGCCTCCTCGGCATTCGTCGCCACTTTTACCTGAACCGCCCCGTTTTGCCGGCAGATGGAGGCAATCCGCTCCACGTCCCGGTGCACCGTTTCCGGATCTCCGTCCTGGCCGATCAGCAGCATGGCGGCCGCGTCCGTGGGCAGGCCAATCTGCTTGAAGTCCTCCACTACCCGCAGCGTCCCCTGATCCATAAACTCCAGCGTCGCCGGAATGATCCGGCTGGCGATGATGTCGGAGACCGTTCGGGCTGCGTCCGTCAGGTTGGCAAACGTCGCCAGCATGACGCGCTGCATGGCCGGTTTGGGAATCAGCTTGAGAATGGCTTCGGTAATCACTGCCAGCGTGCCCTCGCTGCCGACCAGCAGCTTGGTCAGGTCGTATCCGGCCACGTCTTTCATCAGTTTCCCGCCGGTGCGGATCACCTCGCCGTTTGGCAGCACCGCCTCCAGGCCGAGCACGTAATCCTTGGTCGTCCCGTACTTGAGTCCCCGCAATCCTCCGGAGTTGAGCGCGATGTTCCCCCCGATGGTGGAGACGACCATGCTCCCCGGGTCCGGAGGGTAAAACAGACCGCGTGCTTCCACCGCCTGATGGATGTCGGACGTGCGCACGCCCGGCTGCACGGTTATCGTCAGGTTTTGTTCGTCAATCTCCAAAATGCGGTTCATCCGGTTGAGCACCAGCACGATTCCTCCACCGACCGGAACCGTCGCCGCGCACAAATTGGAACCGGCTCCCCGCGTGACAACGGGGATGCCCGCTTCCGCCGCCAACTTGATCACCTGCTGCACTTCTGCCGTGTCTTTGGGCATCACGACCGCGTCCGGCAGTGCCTGGTGCATCGGCGTGGCGTCATAGGAATAGGCGACGAGCGCTTCCGGTCTGTCGAGGCAGTAGGCCTCCCCGACGATCGCCCGCAGCCGCTCGCGCACATGTTGAGGCAGCATGGCCATCCTCCCTCCCGCTTTTCATCATTGTGAAATCATTGTGCCAACCCGCCGGGAATGGCCCAGCCCATCCAGCACATCCCTGGGCACAATTTCCCGCACCGAGAGTCGATCCAACTACTGCGTTTCTTCATTCGGCAATTGAGTGGTCAATCCCTCCAGTTCTTCCATCATCTTCTCTGTTCCTCATCAAACGGCTTCCTCTCCTGCTGTCATTTACCCCAGATGGCAGGCGACCAAATGCCCGGGCTCTGCTTCCTTGAGCGGCGGCACGGTCGTCCGGCACACCTCCATGCAGTGGCGGCAGCGCGGATGAAACTGGCAGCCTGCGGGAGGATTGGCCGGACTGGGCAGGTCCCCTTCCAGGAGAATCCGCTTTACCTCCCGGGTGGGATCGGGAACGGGGACGGCGGAGAGCAGCGCCTGCGTGTAGGGATGGATCGGCCGTTCGTACAGAACCGTCTTGTCCGCCACCTCCACCACTTTTCCCAGGTACATGACGGCCACCCGGTCGGAGATGTGGCGCACCACGCTCAGGTCGTGGGAGATAAACAGATAGGTCAGCTGAAACTCCCGCTGCAGGTCTTTCAGCAGATTGAGAATCTGCGCCTGGATGGAAACGTCCAGTGCGGAAACGGGCTCGTCGGCGACGACCAGCTTGGGCCGCAGAATCAGCGCCCGGGCGATGCCGATTCGCTGTCGCTGTCCGCCGGAAAACTCGTGCGGAAAGCGGTGCAGATGCTGTCTGGTCAGCCCGACAATCTCGATCATCTCCTCCACCCGCTTGCGCCGCTCGGCTGGCGTGCCGATGCCGTGAACGATCAGCGGGTCCAGCAGGATTTGGCCGACGGTCTTGCGCGGATTCAACGAGGCGAACGGGTCCTGAAAGACGAGCTGCATGTCGCGCCGGGCTGCGCGCAGCTCGGCGGCGTTCAGCGCGCGGATGTCCCGACCCTGAAACAGAATCTCCCCTTCCGTCGGTTCAATCAGCCGCAGAATGCAGCGGCCGGTCGTCGACTTGCCGCAGCCGGACTCGCCGACGATGCTGAGCGTCTCTCCCGGATAGACGGTCAGATGCACGCCGTCTACGGCACGCACGACCTTTTCCTTGCCCCAGAAACCTGATTTTACCGAAAAATACTTTTTCAGCCCCTTCACTTCCAGCAGCGGCTGACTCACGCTTCTCCCCCCTCCCGGTACAGCCAGCAGCGGCATTTCTGCGTCGCGGAGACGGGGAACAGCTCCGGCACCTGCTCACGGCAGATCGCCATCGCCTTGGGACAGCGCGGCGCAAACCGACAGCCGGCGGGCATTTCGTGCAGCTGCGGCACTGCTCCCGGTATCGCCTGCAGACGTTCCTGTCCGCCGCTGATGCTCGGCATGGAGGCCAACAGGCCAATCGTGTAAGGGTGCCGGGGGTCGGCAAACAGCCGCCGTACGTCCGCTTCCTCCACGATCTGACCGGCGTACATGACGACGACGCGGTGGCACATCTCGGCGACCACCCCCAGGTCGTGGGTAATCAGCAGGATGGCGGTACCGTGCTCGCGGCGCAGCTTTTTCATCAGCTCCAAAATCTGCGCCTGAATCGTCACGTCCAGCGCCGTGGTCGGCTCGTCAGCGATCAGCAGTTGAGGCTGACAGGCCATCGCCATCGCGATCATCACCCGCTGCCGCATGCCGCCCGAGAGCTGGTGCGGATACTCTGCGGCGATCTCCTCCGCCCGCGGGATGCCCACTTCCTTTAACAGATGGACGGCCCGCATTGCCCCCTCCCGCCGCGACAATCCGAGGTGGCGGCGCAGCGGCTCGGCGATTTGTCTGCCGATCGGATGCAGCGGATTAAGCGCGGTCATCGGCTCCTGAAAAATCATCGCAATCCGGTTGCCGCGGATCGACTGCATCTCCTTTTCCGACAGCCGCAGCACGTCCGTTCCGGCAAACCGGACGCTGCCGTCCAGCTTGGCGTTTTTGCCCAACAGGCGCATGATGGACAGGCTGGTGACGCTTTTGCCGCAGCCGGATTCGCCGACGATGCCCAGCGTCTCCCCTGCTTCAACGGAAAAGCTGACATCCTCGACAACCGTCAGCGTGCGGCCGGATTGGGCAAACGTGGTGCGCAGGTGTTCCACTTCCAATATAGGTGGCATGGCGTCTCCCCCTTTCTCCTCAGGATGTTCGGGCCGGTCCGCTGACGAGCGACATGACCCGGTTGTGAAACGTTTTTCGCCAGCGCGGCATCAGCGGACTGACTGCGGGATGAACGCGGTTGGTGAGCACGATCAGCGTGGCTCCCCGGATTGGATCACACCAGATCGACGTGCCGGTAAACCCGGTGTGGCCAAAGGCGTCGGGAGACAGCAGATCCCCTCCCGTGCAGCCGGCGGACGCCGCCTCCAAGGGCCCCGCCGCGGCGGACGCCTCCCAGCCCAGTGCGCGCGCCGGAGCCAGCCGGCCGGTCCGGCAGCCAGCCGCAAACGTGCGCAATACCGGGTCCAGGCGCACCGGGGTGTCAGCAGACGTCCACATCCGCATGTAGCGCTTTACGTCGCGCGCGGTGGAAAAGAGGCCGGCGTGGCCGCTCACGCCGTCCAGGCCGTAGTGGCAGTTGCCGTCATGGACCGTTCCGCGGATCATCCCCTCCCGCCAGGCGAAAGAGTCCAGACGCTCCTGCAGCTGCCCGGCGTGCGGATGGCCGGCCGCCATCATCTGCTCCGCCTGCTGGCGGGACTGTTCCCGCTCGTACGCGTTGCCGTCCTCCGTCGGGGCGATCTTCCGGATGTCGACCCCGCGCGCCAGCGGACGGTACCCTGTCGCCGTCATGCCCATCGGCTGAAAGATCAGCCGCTCGGCCAACAATTCCAGCGGTTCGTCCCAGACGCGCTCCAGGAGAAAGCCCAGCAGCATGAAGCCCAGATCGCTGTAGATCACCTGTTTACCCGGCTCGCCGATCAGCGGTTCGGCGGCGATCAGGGAGAGGTAGTCATCCCTCCCGTGCCCCAACAGATAGTACGGACGCCATGCCGGCAGGCCGGAGGTGTGGGTCAGCAGGTGCAGGAGGGTGATCCGCCGTTTGCGGGCGTCTGCTGTCCGCTCCCACTCCGGCAGGTGAATCTCCAGCGGATCGCTGAGCGACAGCTTCCCCGTCTGCATGCTCAACAGCACGAGCGGCAGAGTGACGATCACCTTGGTCAGCGAAGCCAGATCGTAGATGGTATCCGCTGACGGGAGCGACGTATGTTCTCCTCTCCCGATACTTCCGCGCGCGACCACCACCGGCGGCTCGCCTCCGATCGTCAAGCTGGCGACGCCTCCGGGGAAAATCCCCCGGTCAATGCCTTCGTCCAAACTTTCCGTCAACTCACACCGGATGCGTTCCGCGTCCATCCGCGCTCCCTCCTTATCTGTTGCGATGCTTCGGATCGAGTATGTCGCGCACCGCGTCGCCAAACATGTTGAAGGCGAGAATCGTAACCGTCATGGTGACGCACGGCCAGACGATCATTCCTGGCGCCAGCTCCATGTAGCGGCGCGCTTCGGAAATCATCCCGCCCCATGACGGGTCGGGCGGCTGAATGCCCAATCCGAGAAAGCTGAGAGCCGATTCCGTCAGGATGGCGCCGGAGATGGCCAAGGTCGCCTGCACCAACAGCGGCGCTGTGACGTTCGGAAAAATCTCCAGAAACAGGATGCGCGGCGTTCCTGCCCCGATCGCCCGGGCGCTTTCCACAAACTCCAGGTTTTTCACGGACAGGACGGCGCTGCGCACCGTCCGGGTAAACACCGGAATGTTGACGATTCCGATCGCCAAAATCGTATTGCTCGTGCCCGGTCCCAGCGCCGCCACGATCGCCAGCGCCAGCAGGATTTCCGGAAAAGCGAACAACACATCCATCACCCGCATGATCAGTCCGTCCATCCAGCGGCCAAAATACCCCGCGATCAGCCCGAACAAGGTGCCAAACCCGGCGCTGAGCAGCACGGACAGCAAGCCCACCGTCAGCGATACCCGCGCGCCGTAAATGATTCGGCTGAACAGGTCGCGGCCAAACTGATCCGTCCCCAGCCAGAACTGCCCGGAGCTGCCCTCCATGCGGTGGTCCGGAAACATCTGCGTCGGATCGTGCGGGGCGATGACCGGCGCCAGCACTGCCGCGGCAGTCAACACGGCAAGAACGGCGAGACAGACGACAGCCGTTTTGTTTTCCCAAAAGCGTCGGCGGTATGTGCTCATGAACGATTTCTCCTCGCTAGTACTTGATGCGCGGGTCAATCCAGGTGTAGATGATGTCGATCAGCAGGTTGACCAGGACAAACACCAGCGCCACAAACAGCACGCCTCCCTGCACCACCGGATAGTCGCGCTGATAAATGCCCTCCAGCACGTACTGCCCCAGGCCGGGTATGGAAAACAACTGCTCCACGATCACGGAACCGCCGAGCAGGTAGCCGATCTGCATGCCGGCGATCGTCACGATCGGAATGGACGAGTTGCGCAAGGCGTGGCCGAAGACGACCGTCCAGATGCTGTTTCCCTTGGCCCACGCGGTGCGAATGAAATCCTTTTCCATCGTCTCCAGAAAGGCAGAGCGCGTCATCCTGAGCACTCCGGCGGCAATGACGATGCCCATTGTGATCGCCGGCAGCAAAAACACCTGCAGCGCCTCCCCCGGGTCTTCCCAAAAGCTGACGACGTCAATCGGCGGAAACCAGCCGAAATACAGCGACAGCACGAGCAGCAACAGCGTCCCGACAGCGAAGTTGGGAACGGAGATGCCAAGCAGGGCGGCGATGCGCACGACGATGTCCGTTTTCGAGTGGACGCGGATCGCTGACAGAATGCCCAGCGGGATCGCGATCGACCAGCCGATCAGCACGGCGAACAGCGTGAGCTGCAACGTGATCGAAAAACGCTTCAAGATCTGCGGCAGAATCGCCTCGCCGGTGTGGACGGAAACGCCAAAATCCCCTTTTACCAGGCCGCCCAGCCAGGACAGGTACTGGGTGATCAGCGGCTGATACAGCCCCATGCTTGCGCGCAGGGCGGCAATCGCTTCCGGCGTGGCATTGGTCCCCAGCATGATGGAAGCAGGGTCGCCCGGCACGAGATGCAAAATGGTAAAGACGAGCACGGAGATGCCGAACAGGATGGGAACAAGGCCGACGAGGCGTTTGATGACATAGCTTCCCACGTATTACTCCTCCTTAAGAGACGAAGAAGCGGGGAGACGGCTGCTCCCCGGCTTCCCAGGCGTTTCCTGTGCTATTGGACGGTCGCTTGCAGCAGCGCGATGGATTCGCCCGCCGCCGTCGGCTGGAACGACACGTTGTCGCGGACCGCGTAAAAGTTTTTCGGGGAAGCGAGGAACAGATTGGGCGCGTCCTCCACCAGCAGCTTCTGCGCCTCGTCGTACAGCTTTTTCCGCTCGGTCTGGTCGACAGTCTGCAGCGCTGTGACGACCAGCTCATCAAACCGCGGATTGGAGTAGTTCCAGACGTTGGCGGAGCCCTCCGTATGGAAAAAGAAGCGCAGGGAGCGGTCGGAATCTGTCCCGGACGTGTTGCGGCCGACCAGAAGCGACATCTCCTTGGACTTCCAGGTCTCGATGTAGTTGCCCCACTCCAGTTGGTTGATCCGCGCATTGATGCCGATGGCCTTTAACTGCTGCTGCAGCACCTGCGCCGTCTCCACCATGTCCGGATAGGTGGAAGCCGTCTCGATCACAGTGTCAAAACCGTTGGGGTAGCCGGCTTCCGCCAGCAGCTGCTTTGCTTTGTCCAGGTTTTGCTTGTAGCTGTCGTAGGCGGCAGGATCAAGCGCCCAGTTTGCTGCGGCCGGCGAGATAGGACCGGTCAGCGACGCCTGTCCCTTCCACACCGTCTGCACGATCTGGTTGCGGTCCACCGCATAGCTGATCGCCTGACGCACGCGCGGGTCGTCAAACGGCTTTTTCTTTACGTTGATGCCGAGGTAGCTGTACTCCAGCGACTGGTAGCTTTTCACCTGCACGCCCGGCTTGCCTTCCAACAGCGTGGCCGAGTCGGCGGAGATGCTCGCGATGTCCACCTTGCCGGAGCGGATCGCGGCCAGCCGCTCCGCTTCGTCCTTCATGATCTGGAACTTGATCGCGTCCACTTTCGGCAGCCCGGTTTTGAAATAGTCGGGATTTTTCTTCAACAGCACGTACTGCCCCGGTTCGTTTTTCTCCAGGATGAACGGTCCTGTCCCCACCGCTTCCTTGTTGAGGTCGGCCACTTCCTTCGGCACGATCGCGGCAAACGAGCTGGCCATGTTCGTCAGCAAAGCGGCGTCCGGGTGTTTTAGCTTGAACACGACCGTGTGCGGATCTTTCGCTTCGATCACGTCCACGCTGGCGAAGTACGACTTGGCGATGGAACCCGTCTCGGGATTGAGAATCCGCTCAAAGCTGTACTTGACATCGTCCGCCGTCATCTCCCGCCCGTTGTGAAACGTCACGCCCTTGTGCAGCGTGAAGGTAACCGTCTTGCCGTCCGGGGAAATCTCCCATTTCTCGGCCAGGCTGGGGGTGACGTTCAGGTTCTCGTCCAGCCGGGTCAAGCCATCATACACCAGTGCGTAGATGCGGGCGCTGGACGCCGCCGGCACCTTGTGCGGATCCAAGCCGACAGGGTCCTGATCCGCCGCGACGACCAGTTCGGTTTTGCCGCTTCCGCCCTGCTGCCCCGGTTGTGGATTCGCCGTATCGCTTGCAGAACCACCTCCGCCGCTGCAGGCGGAAAGCAGCAAGGAAAATGACAGGAAAATCGCTGCCCATGCCCGTTTTTTCACATTGATTCCCCCCTGTATCTGTTTAATAACAAATGGTCCCCAAGACGACCGCCCGTTTGGCCCCGGTGACAGACGGCACGTTGCTCGGCCGTCCCATCAGTGTTTCGTGGCCCAGAATGGCAAAGGCGATCGCCTCCTTGGCTTCGTCCGGGATGCCGTACGCGTCCGTCGTCATCAGCTGGATGCCTGCCGGCAGACGGTCCCGGAGCATCTGTAGCAGCGTCTTGTTGCGGGCGCCGCCGCCGGAGACGATCACTTCATGCACCGGCGTGGACGGCAGCACAAACGATTCGTACGCTTCCACAATCGTGGCCGCCGTCAGCGCCGTCGCCGTCGCCACCAGGTCGGCAGCGGAGAGGCCGCGCACATCCTTTTCGGCCCACAGCTTCTCGGCAAACGCCCGGCCGAACATCTCCCGCCCCGTGCTTTTCGGCGGCACCAGCCGGTAGTACGGATCAGCCAGCAGCTCCTGCAGCAGTTCGGCGCAGACCGTCCCTTCGGCTGCCATCCGGCCGCCCTCGTCAAAGCGCTGCCGGCCGTTCGTCGCCATCTGCACGATCTGGTCGATCACCATGTTGCCCGGACCCGTGTCAAAGGCAACCAGATCGTCGATGGAGGCGCCCGGCGGCAGTACCGTCACATTGGCAATCCCGCCGATGTTTTGCAGCAGCCGCCCTTTTTCGCCGTGCCGAAACAGGACGTAATCGGCGTACGGAACGAGCGGCGCCCCTTCGCCGTCCGCCGCCAGGTCGCGCGAGCGGAAATTGCCGACGACGGGAATCCCGGTCCGCTCCGCCAGCGTCGACAGCTCGCCGATCTGCAGGGAAGCCCGGATATTTGCCGTGCCCGCCGGACAGGGAAACGGCGCCCGGCCGGCGACATGCCAGACAGTCTGCCCATGCGTGCAGATCGCATCTACTTCGCCGGGAGCGACAGCGGCCGCTTCCAGCAGTTCGCCGACCGCGTGGGCGTACCATTCCGCCAGTCCAAAATGGGCCAGGGTCAGCCGGTCAATTCGGGCCGTTTGCGGACTGCACAGCTCGGCCAACCACTCCCGCAACTCATCCGAGTACGGCAGATAGTAAAAATGTTGGAGACGGACGGCGGCAATGTCGCCCGCCTGGTCCGTTTCAATCGCCACCAGTGCGGCATCCACTCCGTCGAGCGACGTCCCCGACATCAACCCGATGACCAAATGTTCCCGTTTCTCCCGGTAGCGCCGCTGTACCTGAACGTTCAAGGGGCCACCTCCTTGCAAGCATTCTTCAATCAGAATGTTGAAAAGATACTGACGATAATCGTTACCACCATTATATGTAACAAAATTTCTTGGGTCAATTAATGATTACTAAATTTTATTACTACAATGTAAACAAAAAAGGGCCGCCAGTCAGGCATGTCCGCCGCCGCCCTTGGGCATCACAGGACACGTGTATGAAATGAGCTCCGACAGCAGTTGGGTGTACAGCGGATTGCTCGCAGGCCGACAGGTGATGGAAGACGTGTCGAACGTTCTCGTGAAATAAACGCGCAAAAAAAGCCGGACACCCACCATAAGGTATCCGGCTTTTTTCGTTGGGCACACTGCAGCTTGGACGACCTTTGGAACAGCCGTGAACGCCCGCAGAGCTGAGGATGCGCCTTTTTTGTACACGCTTGCGTCCCTGTCAATCGTGACTTACACTGATGCGTAGAAGTGATTGGCCGGCAATGCCGACAGCAGGACATTGCCCGCCGGGGACGCCTGTCCCCAAGCGCACCGACAAAGGAGTGGCAGCCCTTTATGCTAATCGTGGAAGACCAAAACCGGGAGCTGCTGGACAGCCTGCGTGTCCATCTCGTAGATGCGCTTAGGCGGCACAAGCGCAAACCGTATCTGCCCGTCTGGGGTGAACTGTTTTGGGCGTTGCGGGAGATTGCCAAAACCGGACAACGGCTTGGCCAAGACATCCTCATCTACCCGATCCAGCCGATCGGAACCCTTCTGTACCGCTATCAATCCGACAAGTTCCAGGTCGACATCCCCGATCCCGGCATCACGATTTCGCTGACCGCCGAGCAGTTGATTGACGCACTGATCAACGGCAGCTTTGCGCCGATCGAATCCTTTCCCGTTCACAAACCGCCCTCCCTCGGCTAGACACCTGTCTGCCAGCTTTTGGAGGGGTTTTGACAACGAAACATAAAAAAGAGGCGGTCCCTCCTGCACAGTTTTGGACCGCCGTCACGAACTCCCCAAGTTCGTACATACTAGGAATTGTACTATGCTTTTCGCTTATCGAAAAGTGTCGTCTTTTGTTTTCTTCGTAATTTGTAAAAAACTGCACCATGGCAGGACGCGATTTTCAGGCGCGTGCTAACGTTTATCTTGCTTCTGCTCTGCTCCCGGCAGGATGTACAGGGTTTGATTTCCATTTATTTACTTTTTCTGTATACTATTTTTTCCTATCTGTCCGTACACCGCGGATGGGAAGACTGCCCTCTCCGCCAGCATGAAGATAAAAAAAAAGCTGCCTGTATGGTACAGGCAGTCCCTAGAAAGGGAGGGGTAATACGTGATGAATCAACTTTACAGACGGCAATACGGTCAAAAGGTTGCTGGAACTGGCTTTTTTACGAGCCTGGACCTATGCAAATGGTACAATCATCACAGCACAGTTTGTCCACAATATCAACAAGGGGGAAGTCATTCGTGAATCGTTTGTCGGAGGAAGAAAAACGGGGCGTGTACAAGGCCATCGTAAATCGCAGGGACATCCGTACATTTCTGGACAAACCGGTTCCAGACGAAAAGCTGTTTGCCATCCTGCAGGCCGGCCACCACGCTCCGTCTGTCGGCTTCATGCAGCCGTGGAATTTTGTCATCATCCGCGACGCGGCGACGAAACAGCAGCTGGCAGAGATCGTGCAAAAAGAGCGGCGGGCGCTGGCCATCCACTACGAGGGGACGGACAGGGAACTCGCCTTTTTGGACCTAAAAATCGAAGGGATCAAGGAAGCGCCGATTACTCTCTGCGTCACCTGCGATCCCACCCGAGGCGGGGACCACGTGCTGGGGCGCAACTCCATACCGGAAACGGACATCATGTCCGTAAGCTGCGCCATCCAAAACATGTGGCTGGCCGCTTATGCGGAAGGCCTGGCCATGGGCTGGGTCAGTTTCTACAAAAAGCCGGATGTACGCCGCATCCTCGGCATCCCGCCGCATGTGGAACCAGTTGCCCTGCTGTCCATCGGCTACACCGACCACTATCCGGAACGGCCGCTGCTGGAAATCTTCCAATGGGAGCGCAGGCTTGACCTTGAGAAGCTCATTTTCGAGGAAAAATGGGGTCAGGTGCCGGACAGCGTGAAGATTGGTCAGAAGTAAGCACCGCACAAACACACAAAAAAGACAGGGCTGTCCCGTCCAGCAGCATCTGCCACCGACGGGTACAACCCTGTTTTTCGTAGATACACATTTGTCATACGCGATGCTTTGGCTTCACGAACGAGGCCGTGTCCGGTTCGTCGGGAGCGCCTCCAGCGGATTGTCAGGCCAGTAGTGTTTGGGGTAACGCCCTTTCAGATCCTTCTTCACTTCAAAATAGGCGCTGCGCCAAAAGCTGGCCAGATCGCGCGTCACCTGCACGGGGCGATGTGCCGGCGACAGCAGGTGGAGCGTCAGCGGCACCCTCCCCCGGGCAATCCGGGGGGTTTCCTTCAACCCGAACAGCTCCTGCAGCCGCACAGCCAGCACCGGAGCCTCGGGATCGCTGTAGTCGACGGGGATGCGCGATCCGCTGGGCACGACGATATGCGTCGGGGCGTATTCATCCAGTTCGCGCCGCTGCTCCCAGGAGAGCATCCCGGCGAAGATGTCGGTCAAGGAGAGGCGCTGCAAATCGTCGCGGCTTTTCAAACCGTACAGGTGCGGCCCGAGCCAGTCAGGCAGCGAAGCCGACAGCGCCTCCTCCGACACGTCCGGCCAGCCCTCCTCGTGCCGGCTCATGAACAACAGTCGCTGCCAAAACTGGCGGGCCTGCTTGGTCCACGGCAGGATGTTCAGCCCTTCTTCGGCGATCCCGCGAAGCAGCGCAGCCGCGGTCGCTTCCGGATCGGGGTCGGCCAGCGGTACGTCTTTCAGCACCAGGGCCCCCAGCCGTTTCCGTTGTCTCGCCCGCACGGCCTGCGCCTCGCGATCCCAGTATACGGCCGTCTCCGCCTCGATCTGGTCGGCGAAGTGCCGCTCCAGATCGGATATGTCGACCGGAGCAGCAAGATGCACACGTCCTTCCGTTCTCAGATCGTCCAGTTCGGCTGCCACCAGCCAGGGAGCCTGGGCCAACGTCTGCTGCCCGGCCAGTGCTGCCCCGCGGCCGTTGCGCAACAGAAACCGCCCGCTGTCGCGCCTCCGCGCGATTCGATCGGGGTAGGCGAAAGCGAGCAAAAGTCCGCACGCGTCTACGTCGTCGCCGCTGTTTTCAGCAATTCCCGCCTCACGCTTCCAGTGGTTCGCCTCAGCGAGAATCCGTCGGATGGCAGCCGCATCCACCGTGTACCCAGGCGGTGCGGCATCGCCGGGCCGCCCTCCCGCCGCTGCCTGTCGCAGCGTCTCCACCCGCAGGCGCAGATCGGCGTCGGCCGGATGATGACCGCTGCGCAAAATATCCCGTTCGCTCAGAAGTGCCGCCAGTTCGCAGGCCAATCCGCCCAGACCGAGGGGAATGGCCTTTAGGATCATGTGCGCAAGACGGGGATGCAGACCAAGCTCTGCCATCCGCCGTCCGTGCGGGGTAATCGCCCCGCTTTTCTCCAGTGCGCCGAGCTGCACGAGCAGGTCACGCGCCTGCGCAAGGGCGGCAGCCGGAGGCGAGTCGAGCCAGCGCAGCTCAGCCGGGTCCGCGACGCCCCAGGCAGCCAGTTCGAGCGCCAGCGGAGCCAGATCCGATTCCAGAATCTCGGGCGTGTTTCGCAATGCCAGGTGCCGGTGCTCCTGCTCTGTCCACAGCCGGTAGCATACGCCGGGGCCGAGACGGCCTGCCCGGCCCCGTCGCTGCTCGGCCGACGCCTGCGACACCCGGATCGTTTCCAGCCGGGCCATGCCTGTGCGCGGCGAAAAGCGCGGCACCCGCGCTAGGCCGCTGTCAATCACCACCCGGACCCCTTCCACCGTCAGGCTGGTCTCGGCGATGGAAGTGGCGAGGACAATTTTGCGCTCACCCGGCCGTCCCGGAGCAATCGCCCGGTCCTGTACCTCCTGCGGCAGATTTCCGTAGAGGGGGGCCACCCGGACGGAGGCGCCCAACTCCAGCTCGGCGAGCCTTTCTTCCACCCTGCGAATCTCTCCCGCTCCCGGCAAAAAGACCAGGATATCTCCCGGTTCCGACGCGAGCGCTTCCTGAATCCGGCGGACGACGACCGTCTCAATCGCCCCCTCCACCCGGCGGTCCAGATAGCGCGTCTCCACCGGATAGGCTCGTCCTTCGCTCGTCAGCACCGGCGCATCGCCCAACAGCGCAGCCACCGGCTCGGCATCCAACGTGGCCGACATGACCAGGATGCGCAGATCGTCGCGCAGTACGGACTGAGCCTCCAGGCACAGGGCCAATCCCAGGTCGGCATGAAGGCTGCGCTCGTGAAATTCGTCAAAAATGACCAATCCCGTGTCCTCAAGTGCCGGGTCGGCCTGCAGCATCCGCGTCAGCACGCCCTCGGTAACCACTTCGATGCGCGTGGCAGGCCCGACCCGGGTATCCAGGCGCACCCGGTATCCCACGGTGTCACCCACCTGTTCCCCCAGCGAGGCGGCCATGTAGCGCGCCGCCGCTCGCGCAGCCAGACGGCGCGGTTCCAACATCAGAATGCGTCGTCCGGCCAGCCACGGCTCGTCGAGCAGGGCAAGCGGCACCCGGGTCGTTTTCCCCGCCCCGGGCGCAGCCACCAGCACCGCGCTGCTGCGGGTGCGAAGCGCCTCTTTCAACGCCGGGATGATCGAATCGACGGGCAATGTATTCATGCGATCACCTCATGTTTGTTTCAGCCACGAACATCCTGTTCCACCTCTGCTATTATAGCCGCTTCGCCGGCGGTCGGCACGCGCTTTGACTCATGATGGGAGTGCGGGCCCGGCGGCCTTATGCTGTCAGCGCTCCGTAACGTAAGTATCGGGAGACAGCGCGGTCACAAACGGGCTCACCTCGCCGACAGCATACAGGTGCAGTTCATGCATCGCCCGCGTACAGGCAGTGTAAAACAGCCTGCGTTCCGCCTCCCGCCCGTACGTCACCCGAGACGCATCGTAGATGATGACCGCGTCGAATTCGACGCCTTTGGCCAGATAGGACGGGATGACGAGCACGCCCGGCTCAAAGGAGACCGTCTCCTTGCTGATCAGGCGCACCGGCAGCCGGCTGCTGAGTGCTGCGTACGCGTCCCGACTTTCCCGGGCAGTTTTGCAGATGACCGCAATCGTCCGGTGTCCCGCGTCTTGAAGCGCGCGGATGCGGGCGACAATCTTTTCCGCCAGATCGCTCGGATCGGCAGCTTGTGTCAAGGTTGGCTTTACGCCGTCCCGGTTAAACGGCTGAATCACTTCGCCCCCGGTGATCAGCCCGCGGGTAAACTCGACGATCTGCCGCGTGGACCGGTAGCTCCGCGTCAGCACGATCATCTCGGTCTGTCCGTCTTCGTACAGCGATGCGAGCGGGGAAAAGTCGGTTTGCGCATCGACGTGGGCGTAAATCGCCTGGTTCAGGTCGCCGAGCACGGTCATGCTGCTGTGCGGAAACAGCCGCCGGAGAAAAGCAAACTGAAACGGCGAGTAGTCCTGTGCCTCATCGATGAACACGTGCCGGACCGACGTGTTGGTGTGAAAGCCTTCGATCAACTCTTTTGCATACAAATACGGCGTGGCGTCCTCCCAGAACAGCTCGGACCGATCCAGCATCTCCACGGTCCTGGCGCATATCTCCGCCCACTGCTGCGGCCAGGGGAGATCGTTTGCTAAACGCATCGCGTACTGCGGATCGGCAAACAACTGCCGGTACACGGCCTTCATGTTGACAAAACCAAACTGCTTCACCCACCGGCGCAGCGGCTCGAAGTGCTCGTTGACGACCGTGGCGGCAAGCAATTCCCGTTCGCGCTCAAAGTCGTCAAACGACTCGGCGGTAAAGCGCTTTTCCCGCCGAAGCTGTTGATAGGCGCGGTAATACGCCTCCCGATCAAGCAGGTCGATCTCGTCTTCCACCCACGGCTGCGTCCGCTCCTGGCGCTCCTGCTTTCGCAATTCTTCCAGCAGCCACTCTGCCGTCAGCCTCAAGCGGTTGGGGAGGCGCAGCGAGGGATCGAGCGAGTAAAAATGCTCCCGGATCTGCTCGGCGTCAATCAGGGTCCTGCCGCGGAAGGTCACATCCGCAAAGAGCAACCCCGCTTGCCGGAGCGATTCCACGTAGCGCTCGATCACCTGCTTGAAGGCGGCAGACGCCTTGAAGCGAATGCCTTCCATGCGGGCGTCATACCCCGGCTCGTCCATGGCGGTGTAGGCGTATTCCATCTGCGCAAACGGATCTTCGATGCGAAACGTCTCCCCCAGCCTGTGCTCCACGTACTCCTGAAACGTCGTCTGCTGCATGTTTTCCTCACCCAATTCGGGCAGGACGGTGGACACGTAGCTGTTAAACAGCGGATTGGGGGAAAACAGCACGATCTGCTCCGCCCGCAGCGTGTTCCGGTACCGGTAGAGAAGATAGGCCACCCGCTGCAGAGCGGCAGACGTCTTGCCGCTTCCCGCTGCTCCCTGTACGACGAGCAGCCGGCTTCGCTCGTTGCGGATAATGCGGTTTTGTTCTTTTTGAATCGTGGCCACGATGCTTTTCATCTGCCCGTCCGCCTGTCTGCCGAGCACTTCCTGCAGCAGTTCGTCGCCGATGGTGACCCCCGTGTCAAACATGCTCTGAATCCGGCCGTCACGGATGATGTACTGCCGCTTCAACTCCATCGTGCCGGTAATCGTACCGCCAGGAGTCTCGTACTGCGCTGGTCCGGGCGGGTAGTCGTAATACAGGCTGGACACCGGCGCGCGCCAATCGTAGATCAGAAACTGTTCGTCCTGTTCGTCGAGCAGGGAGGCGATTCCCAGGTAGATGCGCTCCGGAGTTTGCTCCCCGTCTTCGACAAAGTCGATTCGCCCGAAATACGGCGACTGTTTCAGTTTCTTCAGCGTGGCAAGCTGCCTGCTCGCATGGCGGTGGCTGCGTTCCCGCTCCGACAACACCTCAGCCTGCTGCTTGATGCTCGCGTACGTCTCTATCGCTTCCATCATATCGTCAACGTTGACCGTCACATCGTCCCAAAAGTTTTTTCGGATCTCCACGATGTCCGCCCGCACGTTGCTGACATGCTCCTCAAGACTGTTGATTTTCCGGTCAATCACGCCGATGACACGTTCAACACGTTCATTTTCTTCCCGCCACTCTCTCTCCGTCACGCTCATCGTATCGCTCCTCTTCAGCAAAATTTTGGACCACAGTGTTTGACAATCCACATCATTTGTGATAAGATTATATTGGGATATATTATTCAGTTTTTGTTGGTGGGTAGTGGCCACTCCTCATTCTAACACAGACGGATGCAAAACACAATGCGGGCGGCGCCAGAAGAACTTGTCCCATTCCCACGGCGATGAAATGAACGAAATATCAGCTAGAAAGCGATAGAGCAAACGGAGACGCGTGAATCGTCTCCGTTTTTCGTAGATGCTGCCAATACTAATACCATAAATTTCCATGATAGAGCAAGCAACTTTCTCGTGAACTTTTGGAGGATGGACGAGGATCATACAAAATCGGTGAACGCATCCAATTTACCAGAGCAATTGAAACAGCCGGCGGTCCATGAGATTGGTGTCGATCGGACATTCCCTCGCGTTTTCGCCGTACTGCCATGCCCAGACCTGTGCCGGGCAGGGGGGACGGACGGGTGCATACGCCGGTGCTTGACGCGAAGATGACGGGCCCGGCGTAGGCTCCTGGCTCCACAGTACGGTTCGCGTTCGCACCCTTTCGCTCCTTTCCTGCGCGAGACAATACGCTCGGGAAAAGGCGGGTTGACTCGGATCACAGTAAATCCCCGGACGATATCCTCCCTGATCGATTGCATCCACCCACCCGCGAATCCACGCTTCATCGACCTGAAACCGTTTCTCGATGTTGGCAAACAGGATGGTTCCCTTGGGAATCCCGAGCAGTTGAGCGTAGTACATGCTGTTTCTCGCAATGATTCGCCCCTGGTCATAGCCGACCGCTCGGGTGAATTTACTGTAAATCGGCAGGATTTTCACGCCGTTGCGATGCAGAAAAGACGCTTCCGCCTTCGTCAGTCCGTCGGCTGCATTGGGAACCGTTGCCAAATACCTTCCCCAGTAGGCAGGTTTGCCGAAGTTGCGCACTACACATTGATACAACTCATTTCCCACTCGTGAAGCTGAATCTACTCCCCACAGCATTGGTTCCGGCATGTGCGCTGTCCTCCCTCACACGTTGTTACCTCCATGTATATGGAGACAGCAGGAGAAACGCCAGCCCTGCAATCATTGCAAGCCCCCTGCCCGCATTCCGTTTTGGCGCGGACGCGATCCGCTGCTTTGCCGGTCGTCAAAAGAGCGATCGGGAACCAACACCCATTCCACCACGGACTTTGTCTGCACACTGAAAAATATCACTGACTTTCCCCTCGAGCAGTTTACAATATATGTAACAGACTGCCTGGTTTTCCTGTTCGTTTTATAGGAGTGCGCTCCCTACATAAACAACATCATGCAAGGGGGAGAGAAATCTTGCGAAAACCGATCCTTCTAACCTTTCTGTTCATTCTTGGGGTATGCGGCGTTTATTTGAGCGTGGAGAGAATGTCATACACGTCGTTTGCAGACATCGTAGAGGATCAAATACAGCCAAATGACGAGGTTACAATCAGAATGGAGAGATATTCGGACGACGCAACCACAAAGATCGTTGATCAGGACAAGGTCAAAAACATACTTGCAGCGCTCTCAACCTTGAGGTTGCAAAAGGTTAACGACTTCACGTCTCGTGGGGCTTATGCCATAAGGTTATATGTGAACGGTTCATATCGGTTTGGCATGGAACTTCTTGAAGATCACAACTACATACGGATCAGTCATGACAAGCGTGTAAATGTTTATAAAATCGTCAACGATGTCGATCCATTGACCGTACTTAAAATGCATCAGCTTGAGTTTCATACACTCGATCAAAAAACAAGTCAGCCATAAGCACGTGCGCCTGTCAGAAGCGTACTTTTGGCTGACTGCAAATGTCGTGGGCCCAGCCCGTAAAAGAGTTGTGCTTGTTTATTGGCCCAAAAAAGTTATCTAACGGCGTAATGACCTTCACCTGACATAATGATTTTCCCCCGAAGCCATTTACATTTTTTTGAAACAAAACGTGTTTTCTGCCGTCTCCTATATGTGAGCAGCGAATCGTATTGGCGGTGAATTGGGTGTTTAATAAAATCGCAGTTGTGTCTTGTGCAGCAGTCAGTCTTGTAATCGGCATTTCCGTTTTCACATCTCAAACATTGTTTTCGTCAGATGTGGCACATAGTCAAAGTAATTCTTCAATTGGAAAAGACCAGATAAAGCAATGGATACAAGCGCAAAGCAAAGAGAAGAATCACTACTTTGAGCATCTTGCTTTCCAAGAAGTAAACATCGACCATGACGATGATGTGGAAATTGCAGCAACCTTGACTGGCGGCACCAACATTGGATCGTTTTTCATTTTTGACAAACAGAAAAATGAGGAATACAAACTGATTGCCGAACGGAAATGGAAAATTGATAATCTTACGGTACAGGAGCCAGCTACGGTGATACAAGATAAGAAGTTATACCAGATTGTTTATCATTCTGGCGGGACAGGTGCCCATACCAAAACCGTTGTGCTTTGGTATTTAGATGATAACGGGAATTTTGTTGAAGCTTGGGAACATCCGATAAAAGAAATTTCTACTTTTCAAGATGAATATTACGCCAAAATAAGCACCTTTCACATCGATGGCGATTATCTCTATGTCTTTTCCACCGAATACAAGCGCCCGCTTGACAGCACAATTACGCCGCAATTTACACACACAGCCACAATGTATAAATTTAATGGCACATTGTTTGAGTCTGCTGAATAAAAAACAATGAAAAAAGCCCAAGAATGCGGAAATACCAACATTCTTGGGTTTATTAAATTCAACTTTTTTTCGGAAATTCGCAGTTTTCGGGGATGGCCACGTGTAATCGCACTCTTTTGTACGTTTTCATAGAGTTGTTAATTTCGAAATTCAAGTTTGCTATGATTCCTGGTTAAGATTCTAAGCCCACCATATATAAGATATCCAATTATACAACCTGTCATATTCAACATGATATCATCAACATCAAAAAAACCCAACATTGTAACAAATTGAAAAACCTCAATTCCAATTACACTGATGAAACAGATCAACAAC
>NZ_JAGTPT010000012.1:0-122787 GCF_018195675.1 Brevibacillus sp. NL20B1 | reverse complement strand
GTTCGTCCTGAGCCAGGATCAAACTCTCCAATAAAGTTGAGTTGAATCGTTAGCATTCTTTAAAGAAAAGGAATTGCTAGGCTCGTTCAACGCGTTCGCTGTTCAGTTTTCAAGGAGCATTTTGAGTTGCCCAGCCGCCCGGAGGCGACTTTTTTAATATACCACGTTGTTTGCTCAAAAATCAAGTGGTATTTTTTTGCGCCGTCGCTGTTTTGCTTGATTCAGCAGCGACGATTGTTAATATAGCACAAACAAAACAAACAAGTCAATAGCATTTAAAAAATTTACTTCAATGAAAGATAGCCGATTTCACTGCCCACACCGTCCTTGCTGCCGCAAGGGACTTCCAGCACAAGTGTACGCTGGACCAGCTTCTCCAGCAAAATCTCCAGCTCCATCCCGCTGTTGGCGATCAGCGGATGTTCCAGCAGCTCGGCCAACGTCCACGCCCCCTGCTTGCTCCCCATGAGCTCCAGGAGAAAGTGGACGGACTCCCTCAATTTCGAGGAAAGGAAAAACTCGATCGGCAGGAGCAGCAGCTCCATGCGCTTATCCAGCGCTTCATCGTTGACTACCAGCTCTTCGTACAGCTTGCAGACCGCAGGGTCCAGCCGTTTGACCTGACTCCACAACTCCGGAGCCGGCTGTTCACCCTCTGCGAACGCGATCCATCTCGCCCAGGCTTGCAGCGTTTTAATCAACGCCAGATAGGCGTCCAGCGGCATGCCCAGCTGGAGAAAGTCTCTGGTCTCCTGAAAATAACGAAGCATGCGCGAGTACTCCCGGCACAGCATCCGCTTTTGCAGCGAGTCGGACAACCGCCTCAACCGCTGAATCAACTGGATTGTATGGTCGTCCTTGGCCCAGACCAATTCCGCCCGCTCCATCCAGGTGGCCATCTGCTCACCCAGACCGTGAACCGCGCTCTTTTCCAGCTCCCAAGCGCTGATGTGCCGCTCGACCACCAACCGGTCAGACAGCCGGTACTGTTTGACGCTCCCGTTTCCGGCAGCCTGCATGATTACGAGGAGGTACAGGGGGTCCGCCTGAAACGGAGGGATTTTCAAATGGTCCGGCATGATCAACACCGCTTGAACGTCCCGCCGCCGCTGCAGCAGTTTCAGATGAGTCTGGCAGTCTTCAGCCGGCGACCATTCAGTCACGATTTCCCCCTCCTCTTCCCGCAGTTTGAACTTATGGATTCTACAAGGCTTGTCCGTTTCCTGCTTGTCAACAGACAAAACCTTTCTATGCTATACTGGGAACAGGAGGAATGATAATGAAGAAAACTGACCGCCTGAGCAAGATCAAACGCATGCGTACCTGGGGCAACTGGAGCATGGGGATCGGCATCCTGCTGATGTATTCCGGGTATGCGTTTTTTGCCGGCTATCTGGACTTTATTCCGTTCTTTGGCACATGGTTGAAGGGTTCCTACGCGTTTATGACGCTCCTGTTGGTCATCGGCTTTTTGTTGACGATGGGCAGCACCGTCATGTTCATGATTTCCGGGATGGTGTCCATGTCCGCTCCCCAAGTGGAATGCCCCTCGTGCAAAAAAGTGACGAAAATGCTGGGAAAAAAAGACGCCTGTATGTTTTGCGGGCAGCCTCTCCTGCTCGAGGACGAACAGCCGCAGCAAAACCAGACCTGACGGGAAACAAAAAATCCACCTGCAGCCGATTGGCGCAAGGTGGATTTTTTCCTTGGTCACATGTCATTGCGGCCGGAAAGCCGCGCGCGAAATCACCGTGTATCACTTTCGATTCAGCCCGTCATTGATCGCCTTCCAGATCTCGGGCTGTTCGAAGCCGCGCCGCCACGAAGCGATGCCGGCCAGATTGTACTTGTGCACAAGGGCGACCCGCTTTTGCATGGAGGTGACGTCTTCCAGCCACATCTTGTAGACAGCTCCATCGGCAGGGTCCTCATAGCGGACAAACAATTGTCCGGAATCTTCGTCAAGCGTGGGAGTCAGCTTGCGCTCTTTTATCCATTCTGAGGCCCCGGCCATCGACAGCGCTTTGGATGTGACCTTGACGCTGCCGTCCGGCTGCTTCGTCTCTTTCCACAGCCGGGTGTAAAACGGCACACCCAGCAGCAGCTTCTCGGCGGGCACCTCTTCCAGAACACCCTGCAGTCCTCTCTCCGTCCACGGCAAGGAAGCGACAGAGCCCGCTATCGGACTGGACGCCCAGTGCTCGTCATACGTCATGACCGCGATGTAGTCCACGACCTCGGCCAGTTTCGCCCGGTCGTAAAAACGGGACCATCGGTCGCTGGACGACTTGATCGTGACGTCCATGGACACGGCCAGTCCCAGCTCGTGCAGGTACGGCGTCATCTCACGGACGAATTGGACAAGTCGCTCCTTGTCCTCTACATAGACGTTTTCAAAATCGATGTTGATGCCGTCCAGATCGTACAGATGAGCGTAGTGCACGATCTGCGCAATCAGGTTTTCCCGCTTGTTGTAGCTGCCCAAAACGGACTGGGTCCAATCGGGGTTAAACCCGTTTGTCACCACCCCCCAGACCTGGTACCCGCGCTGGTGGGCCCACTGCACGTACCCGGGGTCCGCCTTGTTGAGCAGCGTGCCGTTGCCGTCCTTCAGCTCAAACCAGGTAGGGGAGACGACGTTCACCCCCGGCATCGGACCAATGTTGGCAACGGCGGGATTGCGGTTGACCACGTGTTCCCAGGTCAAATTGATCTTTGTACCCTCCGGCTTCCACACGGTCGGCTGTTCCCGGCCGGGCTGGTCGAGACTGACTTTGCGCACCTCGGTCAGCGATACCGCCGATGTCGGCAGGTAGCCCGTAATCCCTTTGGAGGACAATACGCGGTACCACTTTTCCGATTCGCCCAAAATATCGACGGCCTCGCCATTGGACAGCTCAGCCACATAGGGGGAACGGTGCGTCGGCTCCAGGCGCAGGCGGACCGGCTCATCCCCGTTGACGACGCTCCCCTGCTGCACGGTGTACCCTTCCTTTTCCACCCGCAGCACCCCGGTGTCGGGATCGCGGCTGAACGAGACGCGGTACAGCTTTTCCAGCGGCTCCAGCGGAATGAAGCGGGTGCCGTTTACTTCCTTGACGGGCACCTGCAGGGAAACGGGCCGTTTGTTCAGGTACGCGACCAGTTCCCCGCTCTGCATGCGCAGCACCTTGTCCTTCGTGGTCACGATCACCGATCGGGTAGGCTCGTCCCAATAGATCGCAGGATCGAGATGTTCCTTGAGAAATTCAAACGGCAGCAGCACCTGCTCCGCTTCAAAGAGATACTTCTTGTCGTACAGGCCGCCCTGCCAAACGATTGCCTGACGGCTGCCTCCATACGGTTCGACATGTTCGTTGGACGGTTTGATGAAAAACCAGTACGCCGCCGCGGCAATCGCCGCCAGCAGCAGAAGGATCGGGGTCACGCGCTTTCTCTTTCGCTTGCGCTTGAAACGAGGGCGAGGGCCCAATTGCACTTCCAGACTCACAGATTTGCTCTCCTTGCACACGGTCCGCCTGCCAGAAAAGACAGGCATCCCGGTCGTTTCCGCTTTTTTTTGATCATAGGGCATTGTCGGTCGATTCACAACCTTTTGGCTGGAGGGACATGTTGGGAAACGTGCCCCTGTCAGAAAGACGAATCAGACGAAAAAAGGTTACACCAACAAAAAACACCCTCTCTCCAACAGGAACAGCCGGTTGAAGCAGAAGGTGTTGTTCCGGGGCGCACGCGGTTCAATCAATGAGCTTTCTTTTGGCACTCTTCGCACACGCCGTAAATCTCCATGCGGTGACCGGTCACGCGGAATCCGACCGACTCGGCAGCCGCTTCCTCCACATCCTGCAGGTACGGGAAGTGAAAATCGCGGATGGCTCCACACTTCGTACAGATGGCGTGGTAATGGTCTTCCTCCACGTTGGCGTCAAAGCGGCTGGACGCGTCCCCGTAGGTCAGCTCGCGAACCAGACCCGCCTCCTTGAACACGCGTAAATTGTTGTAAACCGTCGCCACGCTCATGTTGGGAAACTTGCCTTCCAAAGCCTTGTATATCTCGTCAGCCGTCGGATGCGACATGCTGTCCAACAGATAGGAGAGAATGGCATGACGCTGAGGTGTCATACGTACCCCGGTACTTTTCAGGATTTCAACAGCCTTTTCCACTCGCTGTGACATTGAGTTACACCTCACAGTCTTATGCAAGCCAAACAAACAAGCGTTGCTTGTTTGTGATTGATTAGAATTACTTTAAATAAGTGTACGTCTATTCTTCGAACGCTGTCAATATCCATTCCGCTGAAAACGGGAATGTCCGGAGCCGTTCCCCGTCATTTGGCCGCGGTCCGCTTGGTCGTTTTCTGTTTCGCTGCCGTGGATGGAGTCCGCGATTTTTTCGCCTCTGCCTGGGCATATCTGCACATCTCCCGCAGCGGACAGACGTCGCACTTGGGATTGCGCGCGGCACACACCCGACGTCCGTGCCAGATCAGCCAGTGATGGGCGTCGGACCACTTCTCTCGCGGAATCCGCTTCATCAACTGCCGCTCCACTTCGTCCACGTTGTCGCTTTTCGCCAGGCCAAGCCGGTTGGCGACGCGGAAGACGTGCGTATCGACTGCGATCGCTGGCACGCCAAAAGCGTTGGAGAGGACGACGTTGGCTGTCTTGCGCCCGACACCCGGCAGCGCCTCCAGCTCCGCATGGGTTTGCGGCACTTCGCCGTTGTACTTCTCGTAGAGGATGCGACAGGTCTCCAGGATGTTCTTACTTTTATTCTTATACAACCCCAGCCCTTTTATATGCTCTTCCAGCTCTTCTTGCGTCAAATGGATGAAATGCTCCGGCTTGTTGAATTTTTGAAACAGGGGGCCGGTGATTTCATTTACCCGTTTGTCCGTGCACTGCGCAGAGAGAATCGTGGCAATCAAGAGTTCGAACGGCGTCGTGTAGTTCAGCTCGCAATGAGCGTCCGGGTACATTTGATAGAGGGTATCGAGAATTTGGTCGACTGGTACTTTTCGTTGCGCCATAGGTATGTCCCCCTTTCCTCTTCATTATACGTCCGCCGTCAACCAGTCGTCCTGTACGCCTGAAGCTGCTGCAGGTCATGGCAGGGATGTAAGCCCTGGCGTCGAATACGATTTGGAAGAATGTTACACCGGGAAGGTGACGCTGATGAAGGTATTTCTCACGGGTGCAACCGGTTTTGTGGGAAAAGGCGTGCTGTCCAGGCTGACGGCATCCGGTCACGAGGTCACCTGTCTGGTCCGTCCCGGCTCGGAGGCGAAGCTGGCGCAGGCGGACACAGCGCATGTCACGATGGCCCCGGGAGACTTGTTCGACCCGGATTCGCTCCGGCGGGCGATGGAAGGCGCTGAAGCGGTGATTCATCTCGTCGGCATTATCCGGGAACAGCCGAAAGCGGGCGTGACGTTTTCCCGCATCCACGTCGAAGGCACGCGGAATGTGCTGCAAGCGGCCGCACAAAGCGGCGTCCGCCGATTCGTCCACATGAGTGCGCTGGGAGCGCGAGCCGGTGCTGCCAGCGCGTATCACCGCACCAAGCACGAAGCCGAGGAACTGGTCAAAGCGAGCGGCATTCCCTACGTGATCTTTCAACCATCGGTCATCTTCGGCCCGGGCGACGAGTTTGTGAACATGCTGGCCAATTTGGTCAGGCTTCCCGTCACCCCTGTCATCGGCGACGGTTCCTACCCGCTGCAGCCTGTTGCCCGCGAGACGGTAGCCGACGTGTTTGAACAGGCGCTGACACGGGAGAGCGTTACAGGCCAAACGTTTGAAGTGGGAGGTCCGACCCCTCTCAGCTACGCCGAGATTTTGGACGTCATCGGAGAGGTAATCGGCAAGCGGCACGTCCGCAAGCTGCACATACCGGTGGGGCTGATGAAGCCGGTTGTCTCGCTGATGGAAGGCTTCTCCTTTTTCCCGATAACCCATACGCAGCTCACCATGCTGCTGGAGGGCAACGCCTGCTCCGACACCGACGTCCTGTACAGCGCGTTTGATACGCCCAAGATCCCGTTTCGGGAAGGAATTGCCCGGTATGTACGATGACCAGATTACCCCTGAAAGTTTCATCAGGGGTTTTTAGCATTTAGCGTATCTCCAGGATGCCTTTGCCGCCGCGGTAGGCGTGCAGGAGACGAACTTCGCCAACGTCAGCGAAGCCGTACCGGCGGTAAAGGCGCGCGACGTGATCATTGATCGGGAAGACCAAAAGCCGGCTGCCGCCCTCCTCCAAAAACCGCTCCTGGGCATGGCGCAGCAAATGGCCGATCAAGCCGCGGCCGCGAAATGCGGGCAGGGTAGCCACGTTTTCCACCCGCATGTACTCCCCGGCGCGAAGCAGGCAAAGCGTGCTGGCCGGTTCGCCGTTGACGCGCAGCAGGTAATGCGAAAAATCGGGATGGGCAAACTCCCTGGCAAACGCCTTCTCCCTGACTTCTCGTCCGCCCAATTCCGGAATCGACTCGACGGTGAGGCAATCGTCGTAGTTGGCCGCCGTCACCGGTTCGATCACAATCCCTTCCATCGGCCGAGCCTCAGCCAATTCCCCCTGCCACAACTGCATGGGCGAAGGCAGGGATTCCATTTGAAAGCCGTGCCGTTCCAACGCCGCAATCAGCGGCTCTTTGTCCCCCTGTTCGTACACGTATATACGGGGAATGATGCCGCGCTCTGAAAAAAACGAGATGGTCTCACGGACAATCGCTTCCGCCTCAGCTTCCCCGGTGACCGGCCGGGACACATGGGCGTGATTGGCATCGTAGTGCATGGGATTTGCTTCATTCACAAACAACATCCCCCAGGAACGGACCTCCATTCGGGAAAACGCCCGCTTGTACGCAATGTCCGTCTGTTCCGTTATCGACAAAATTGCAGCCTGTGAGAAGACAGTCACCTTTGCTCACCCGCCTTACGTGTCATGTTCGAAAAACGGCAGACAGTGCAGCAGATAACCGATTTGCTGCGACACGCTCCATTTCCGGTGTGTTTAACGTCAGCAGCGAAACTGCCGTAAAAAGGGGCGATCGTCTAAACGTCTGCCGATCCGACGGGATGCTCAAATCACGCTGATAACCTTTTAAAAAATTGCGATTTTTCTGTCTGAAAGGGAAGACATCATGATCCGCCATGCCCCTGATTGCTCTCTCACCAGTTCAGACATATAGCCGGACCGGCCGCTCCTGTTCACTGAGCGGCCGGCGACTGATCCGGCGACTGATCCTTTGCACTTGCAGAACACAAGCTGCCCGGGTGCTGACAGTCCTGCTGCCTTCTATCTGCTGTTGCACTAAGTACAACGCAGTCAGTCTGTTCCCTGTTCGTGCAGATGCTGCTCCGCTTGGCCCGTATTTCGGTTGACCCAGCGGGCGACGACAAACAGGTAATCGGAGAGTCGGTTCAAATACTTGACCACCGCAGCATTCAGCTGCTCCTGACTGCTGACCAGCACCGCCTTGCGCTCCGCTCTCCTCACTACCGTCCTCGCCACGTGAAAAGCGGCCGCAGCAGGGTGACCGCCGGGCAGGATAAAATTGGAGAGCGGCGGCAGAGTCGCGTCAAGCTTGTCGATCTGTTCCTCCAAAAACTGAACATCCTCGTCACGAATCGGCCAGCCCACCGTTTTTCCTTCCGGCGTCGCCAGCTCTGCACCGATGTGGAAGAGCTTGGTCTGCACGATGTGAAACACGCCCCGCAGTTCGTTCCATGCTTCCCCGTCAGGAAGCAGCGACAGCGCCAGTCCAATGGCGGAGTTGGCCTCGTCGCACGTGCCGTAGGCCTCCACGCGGTCAGCGTGCTTGGGAACGCGCACGCCGGATACCAGAGACGTTTCCCCTTTGTCACCCGACTTGGTATAGATTTTCACAAACAGCCCCCCATTCCCGTTATTTCCCTGGAAATCGACAAAAACACGCGGCTTTTTGAATGCACCGCCGTTTTACATGGCTTCGGCGACCACAATCAGCTCGGTGCTGGAGGCGTCAAACGGCGCCTTGGCAAACGAGCCGAACCGCTGCGTCACTTTCAATCCATTAAGCCGAAGCAGGTGGTGCAGCTCAGCCGGAAAGATGTAGCGCAGTGTAAAGCGGCCCGTCACCCGCTCAGTCACCACTCCTTCCGGGGAGATCCGCTCGTAGGTCCGGGTCACTTCGGCCAACTGCTGAAAGTGGTCGTAGCGAGTGTAATCCCACATCGCGACCTCTTCGCCCGACTCCAGCCGATAAACCCCGCGCAAGGACATTTTTTCGCTCTCTTCGTAAAGATGAGCGATTTTCGGGACAAATACGTTCATCACGAACTTCCCGCCCGGTGCCAGGTGACGGCGGATACAGGAGAGGGCCTTCATCTGCTCCTGGATATGCAGCAGGTGCAAAAACGAGCGAAACGGAATCATGATCAGCGGAAAGGTTTTGCCCAGATCAAATGCCCGCATGTCTCCCTGCACAAATGTAAGCCGTCCCGATACTCCGCGCTCGTCCGCCTTCTTTTGGGCCCGCTCCAGCATTTCCGCCGACAGGTCCAACCCGGTAACGCTCACCCCCGCCTCTGCCAACGGAATGGCAATGCGTCCGGTACCGCAGGCGAGATCCAGCACCTCACCCCCGGCAGCGCGGGCCATCTCCAGGTAAAATTCGACGTCCCCCGGCAGACCGCGCTGCGTCAGATCGTAATACTGCGTCCAACGATAGATCTCACTCATCATCTCTTCACCTACGCCTGCATGACTTCCGATTCGAGGTAGGCCAGCAACAGTTTGGCCGTGTTTTCCAGTGCCTCCTTGTGCGTCCGCTCGTGGGAGTGGGACGCGTCCACGCCAGGCCCGATCAACCCGTGCACGATGTCGTATCCGGCACGAAGCGCGGCGCTGGCGTCGGAGCCGTAGTACGGGTATATGTCCACCTGGTAGTTCAACCCATGCGCTTCAGCCAGCTTCACCAGGTGCTTGCGCAGTCCATAGTGGTACGGACCGGACGAATCTTTGGCACAGATGGAGACGCAGTACTCGTCCGTGGTCTGTCCTTCGCCGATCGCCCCCATGTCCACCGCCAGATACTCCACTACCCGTTCCGGGACGCTCGCATTGCCGCCGTAGCCTATCTCCTCGTTGTTGCTGAAGAGGAAATGGGTCGTGTACGGCAGTGTGGCTCCGCTCTCCCGCAAGTGTTTCAGCACGCCAAACAGGATGGCCACGCTGGCCTTGTCGTCGATGTGGCGGGATTTGATAAACCCGTTCTCGGTAACAGTCACCCGCGGATCAAACGAAACAAAATCACCGACGCGAATGCCCAGCGCCAGCACGTCTTCCTCGTTTTTTACCTTTTCGTCCAGCCGCACTTCCATGGTTTCCTCGGTGCGCTCCATTTTGCCTGCTTCCCGGCCGTAGACATGGACCGACGCCTTGGTCGAGAGGATCGTGCCGGTAATGATCCGGCCGCTGTCCGTCTCGATCATGCAGTGCTCACCTTCCACGGCGTTCCACGCGAACCCGCCAATCAAGTCCAGTTTCAGCCGGCCGTTTTCCTTGATCTCTTTTACCATTGCGCCCAGCGTGTCCACATGGGCCGTCAGCAGTCGTTGCTTGTCGTCGTTTCTGCCAGGCAGGGTGGCCAGCACCGCTCCCTTGTTGGTGCGAACATAGTCGATGCCCAATCGGCTCAATTCTGCTTCGATCAGGGCCATTACTTTGGCGGTATTGCCGGTCGGACTGGGCGTGTTGGCCAGGCGGCAAAACATCTCCACCATGTAGTCGGTCGATACGGTCATCGTATTTCCTCCAATGTCTTGCATCATGATGCGTGTAGTATCCTTGAATGAAAAAGCCTTCCTCGCGTGAGCAGGCGCGACAGAGGGGCTAATGTTATTGCTGCTGCAGTTGCTCAATCGTTTGCAGCACTTCCTCGACGTGCCCCTTCACTTTTACCTTGGGCCACACCTTGACGATCGTGCCTTCCGGGTCGATGAGAAATGTAGAGCGTTCAATGCCCATGTATTCCCGGCCGTACATCTTTTTCAGCACCCAGACGCCGTACGCCTCCGCCACCTGATGATCCGGGTCGGCCAGCAGCGGAAACGGCAGCTCGTGCTTGGCAACGAACTTGTCATGCGATTTGACATCGTCGGGGCTGATGCCGAGCACCACCGTGTTCAGCTCGGCAAACTTCGGGTGATAGTCGCGAAAATCGCACGCTTCCGTCGTGCAGCCCGGGGTCATGTCCTTGGGATAAAAGTACAACACTACGTATTGACCGCGAAAATCCCGAAGAGAAATCGTCCGATTGCCGTTCGCCTGCAGGGTAAAATCAGGCGCCGCTTGTCCTACTGCTACCATCATGAAATCCCTACTTTCCGTTTCAATTTTTATTGACGCGTTTGTCTCATTTTACCACAAAGCGCAGATCCACTTCATCTGCTCGCACGTTGCGTATTTGGGAGGAAGACGATAAAATGGAAGGATAGGAAAATTGTCAAAAATAAAGAATTATAAAATTTGGCGTAGTAGCTGGATGGTGAATCAATCATGAAGGAGTTTTTTCAGGTAACCGAGCCGGATGCCCTTAAATCTCTTGCCATACCGGAGCGCGTAAAGATTTTGGAACTGTTTGAAGACCTGGAGCCCCGCACGGCGAAGCAGATCGCGACCGAACTGGGCGAAAACGCCGCTCGCCTGCATTACCACGTGAAGGAGCTGGTCCGCGTCGGTCTTTTGGAACAGGTGGACACCCGGGTCAAAGGCTCGATCGTGGAGAAGTACTATCAGCCTGTGGCCAAGGTGATCCAGGTCAAACTGCAGCTGATGATCGAAGAAAACGCACAGCAGTTGAGCGACATCATGTTTACGCCGTTCCGCACCACGGAGCAGGATTTGATGCGGACACTCAACCGGTTTGTGGCCAGCGATGTGGACGTGCGCAAAGAGTACAAGGACACGTTCGCGTTCAATTTAACTGAATTTTATTTAAATCAGGAAGAACGAAATCAGCTGGTGGACGAGATCAGCGAACTGCTGCAAAAGTACAAGGGGCTGAAAAATGAAAACGGCCGCCGCAAATTCAAGTTCTTTGACGTGCTGTTTCCGCTGATGCCGCCCGATCCGGCCGAAGACGAGGGCGACGGGGTTGAGGACAGCGACGAATAACCGCTTTGCCTGACGCATAGGAATGACTGTCACGCTGACACACGAACATCATGTTTGCGCGATGGTTTTCGCCCATGTTTGATGGCAAGGAGGTTGGCAATGCGCACCATCCTGTTTGATTTTGACGGCACCGTCGCAGATACGCTGCCGCTGATTTTCACCGCGTTTCGCTCGACGTTTCAGCAGTATCTCCACCGCCACTACACAGACGAGGAGATCCTCGCCATGTTCGGACCGACGGAGACTGACATTCTGCAGGCGATGATTCCGCCAGAACAGCTGGAACAGGCTCTCGACCACTTTTTCCGGGTCTATGCGGAAGGACACCGGCACGTGCACAATCCAGCGGAAATCGCGCTGATGCTGGACCGGCTGCGCGAGGCCGGCTTCGTCATGGGCATTGTCACCGGAAAAGGGCGGCGCAGCGCCGACATTTCCCTGCAGGCGTGGGGGCTGGACCGCTATTTTGACGTGGTCATCACTGGCGACGACGTGTCACGGCCAAAGCCCGATCCCGAAGGCATTCTGTCGGCAATGAAACAACTGGGAGCACGCGCCGAACAAACGCTGTACGTGGGAGACAGCGATGCCGATGTACTTGCGGGACGGGCCGCATCCCTGGTCACGGTCGGCGTGGATTGGCTGCCAGTCACACAAAAAGCGGGCTGCTTCCAGCCCGAACCGGATTACCTGTTTACAGACCCCGGGTCCTTTACAGATTGGGTCCTGGGTAATGAAAAAGCGGGCACCCGATAGACACGGGTGCCCTTTTGTGTTGAGGACGGTTTAATAGGCGCGAGCGAACCAGACAGTATGTTTGGCTTCCCCGCCGCAGGTGATGCAGGTATGCTTGACTGTCGGCGGCTCAAACGGAATGTTGCGGGAGGTGAACTTGGTCTCCTCTTTCACTTTCGCCTCGCAAGCGTCGTCGCCGCACCAGCCGGCCAGCACCCAGCCGGCAATGCGGTTTTCGCTTTCCGCCTTGGCGATGTGCTCCTTCAGCGCATCCAGGGTGTCGATGTCCAGGTGGGAGTGGGCGGTACGGAACGCCAGCGCCTTTTCAAACATGTTCCGCTGAATCTCTTCCAGCAGGTCGGCGACCGCTTCCACTGCCCGGTCCAGGGCGACCGTCACCTTTTCGCCGGTATCGCGACGGGCCAGGACCACCTGTCCGTTGTCCACATCGCGCGGACCAATCTCCAGGCGAATCGGCACGCCGCGCATTTCCCACTCGTTGAACTTCCAGCCCGGCGTCTCTTCACGCAGGTCTGCCTTCACCCGCACGCCCGCCGCCTTCAGAGCGTCAAACAGCGGATCGAACTTCTCCATCACCTTTTCCCGCAGTTTGGGCGGACCGACCGGGATCATCACCACCTGGGTCGGTGCCACACGCGGCGGCAGCGCCAGACCGCGATCGTCACCGTGAACCATGATCATCGACCCGATCAGGCGGGTGGACGTCCCCCACGAAGTGGTATGGACGTACTTGAACTGATTGTCCCTGTCGAGAAACTTGATGTCAAAGCCTCTGGCAAAGTTTTCACCCAGGTAGTGCGAGGTGCCGGCCTGCACCGCCTTGCCGTCCTTCATCATCGCTTCGATGGAATAGGTATCCACTGCGCCGGCAAAGCGTTCGCTCGGCGTCTTCTGCCCTTTCCAGACAGGGATGGCCAGCTCCTGTTCGACCACCTCGCTGTAGATGTCCAGCATCTGCATCGTTTCCTGCCGCGCTTCCTCCTCGTTGGCGTGGGCGGTATGCCCCTCCTGCCAGAGGAATTCAGACGTGCGCAGGAACGGCAGCGTCCGCTTTTCCCAGCGAAAGACGTTGGCCCACTGGTTGATCAGCACCGGCAGATCGCGATAGCTCTGAATCCACTGGCTGTACATGTGGCCGATGATCGTCTCCGATGTCGGCCGCAGGGCGAGCCGCTCTTCCAGCTTTTCGCCGCCCGCTTCGGTCACCCAGGGCAGCTCCGGATTGAAGCCTTCCACGTGCTCCTTCTCTTTTTGGAAAAACGACTCGGGAATCAGCATCGGGAAATAGGCGTTGCGGTGGCCCGTCTCCTTGAACCGTTTGTCCATCGCCGCCTGAATCCGCTCCCACAGCTCGTACCCGTCCGGCTTGAACACGATACAGCCGCGGACTGGTGTGTAATCCATCAGATCCGCCTTGGTAATCGTATCGATGTACCAGCGCGAAAAGTCTTCCGACTGCGGGGTAATCTCCTTTACATACGCTTTTTCATTCGCCATGTCACACACTCCTCTAAAATAAATAAACCCCCATCCCAATTAGGGACGGGGGAATTACCCGCGGTACCACCCTGATTGACCGCAACGGCGTGCTGCGGCCCACTCAACGCCCGATAACGGCAGGGCATCCGGCATGGCTCATCGCCAGCGGCTCCAGGATGGGGAGCAGATACGCCTGTGCATCGACCTTCCAGACAAGGGCCGACTCTCTGGAACACGGTCAGTACCTGCGGGTCCTTTCATTGCCTTTGATTAGGCAATATCATAGCAAGCCAAGAAATCATTGTCAATTTGTCATGCGAAGGTTGAGCCGTCCGGACAGCTTTACGTACAGCGGATACGCTGCCAGCGAGAGCACAACCCCTTTGAGTATGTTAAACGGCACGATGCTGTACAAAACAAACGACCAGACGCTGTCCGCCTGGAACTGGGCCAGCAGCTGTTCCAGCGACACCTGGTAGAGAGCCGCGTAGGCGGGCAGCAGGAAGTAGGCGTTGGCAGCCGCCATGACCGCCGTCATCAGCACGGTTCCCAGCACAAGTCCTGCGGCAAAGCCCTTTTTCCCCATGCCGCGGCGCTGCAGATAAATGGCTGCCAGGATAAAGCTGGCGCCGGCGACGACGTTGGCCGCCTCGCCGATCAGCAGGCCATCCGTATTTTTTAACAGCATGTGCAGCGTGTTTTTCAGCACTTCCACCAGGACCCCGGCCACCGGTCCGTACAGCAAGCCCCCGATCAACGCCGGCAGCGTGCTGAAATCCAGCTTCAGGAACGGCGGCAGCAGCGGCACCGGAAACTCGAGATACTGCAGAACAAATGCGACCGCCGCCAGCATGGGAATCGCCACCAGCCGCTGCGTCGCGTGTGATGGGCGCATCGTCGTTGCTTTCATCTGTACCATCTCCTCACGTGTTACTTCCTTCTGATGAGGAATGGCAACAGAAACGTCCACCCCTGCCCGGTCGTCTATCCGTACGTTCACCAAACAAAAACCCTGAGGACTGACTTCTCCTCAGGGCTTGCGAACGCGGACAGCTGACCATGCCAGTGCCACAGGTATGCGAAATGAAAGGGGCCACAACAGGCATACGCCCCCACATCCCGTACCCGCGCACAGACAAACAAGCACGTGCGGTGTACGTACTGTCGTCATCCTTCTCCCATCCAGACTGTACTGTCGGCTCCGGACTCGCACCGGATCCTGCACTCCAAGCGTTTACGCCGGGAGGCTCGCGGGCTTACGCGCCGTGCGCGATCACCGCCGGTCGGGAATTTCACCCTGCCCCGAAGGAATTGTATATTGGTTGTTACCACTTATTATACGACGACGCTGATGAAGTTGACAATGCCGGAAGTTTCCAAATCTCCAAATCATCAGGGAGCCCACATGGTCAAACCGCAGATGATGGAATCTGCGGTTTGAACCGTTACTGCTTCGGCTGTTTTTTACTGGGTGGCCAAGCGTTCTACGATATTGTTGATCAGCATTTCTTTTTGCAGAGCTAATTCATTTGGTTTATCGCCGACCCAGAAGTATTTCGACACAGCGACAGCAAGGTAAATGGTTACTGCACCACCGGCATTCAAGGCCACTATATGGCTGTATATAGCCGCTGCACTGATCGCCGCAGCAGCGTACGCAACGTACAACACGCACTGTCCAGTTCCGTATCCTTCTTTTCCGCTTTTTACCCTTCGTTCATCTTCTTTGATTACCTGATCCAAAATTTGGCCGCCCTTGTCGATCGCCTTATTAATTTTGAGGTGGTCACCGCTGTATACTGCGCGCTCAAATTCCGCGAAGTAGGACGGAGATTTCGCCTTCATCCGCGCAACCAGGTGATCAATGACTTGCTTCGTTTCTTTTTGATTTACCTTGCTCAGCAAATCTTTCGTCCAGATTTCAGGGAAAAGGTGGGCAACAGGACCTTGTCCAAAGATAATGCCGCGGAAGAGCGTTTCCCCATCGTACTTCACTTTGGAAGGTTGAGTTGCGTAAGCATTTACGCTTACCAGCAGAAGCAAAAAGGCCAGAAAAATGGGAAGTGCTTTTTTGAGATTCATCCCTACTCAAACCCCTTTTCACAATATTTTTTCTTCTCTGTGGTCAATTAGCGATGATTCAAAATCTTATAGGCGTCCCCTCCCTTTCAACATGGAGCAAAGCCAACCTGAATCCTTGCCACGTTGAAATGAAAAGTGCCGCTGCCTTCGCCATGGACAAGACGGTTGTTGCTGCTCCAACGTGTTGTTGTAAAGATTAAGCACCTTTCACTTGTTGAGGAGAAAGGTGATAATCTTTCTGCGTTGGGCTTGTCTCCTTCTTGAACAGTCTGATCCGATGCAGAGACGTGAACTCTTGCTCCACTGGCCGCAGATAAAGGATCAAAACGGCGCTCATGATCATGGAAAAGCTGATTAACCCGAGCATAACGGCAATCACTTCATGCATGAGCAGGGCAGCAATGAGGAAATATTTCCAATACTTCTTGGGGGCAAACAGCGCGCCAAACAAACACACTTGCAGAACAAGGGTGCCCCATGTCGGCAGGACGACCGCTGGCGATGTCAGGATGGGGTTTACCAGTTGCAGAAAGAATGAGGGCAGACCCAGCATCGGGTCCCGCAAATAGTAGTAGACGGAGGTTCCGTTGAGCCACGTTGACTCGAACATCTTGGCAACCGATGAATGAAAATATATGATCGCAACCTGCAAACGAATGGCAAAGAAGGTTACCAGTGCGATGATGCGCCGAATAATGACGTGATCGGAAACAACTTGCGGTTCATGGGCTTTTTGCCAATGCCATTTTCTCGAATCGGTCAGTGTGATCGGCAGCAGCAAAAACGTAAAGACAGCAGCTACCTGGTCTCCGCCGTCCAAGGTGATGGCCGACACGTTGAAACTGTAGCAAATCCACCAGTGAATGACCCCGGTAATTCGCGGACGCCATCCGGAAGCGACGATCAGCAGCAAAACGACCGCGATCCATCTGACCATGTCCAAATAGAAATAGTCGTTGGGAACGGTGCAAAACAGGCTGATCGTGTTCACGCAAGTGGGGTAGACATCCATGCCGGACGAAGGTCGGAAAAACGTATGGGCATCGTTTACCGCCAACGTCAGCGCGGTCGACAATGCCATCAACGATCTGGCCAAGCCATACACGTTTGTCCACGGGTTTTGCGTCAACGCCAGGTTGTAGGCAAATGATCCTAATTTTTCGAACATTTCACGTTCACCCTCACAACTTTTGATGGCATATCGATTTTCTTACCGCTGCGGCTCCACGCCCAGGGAACCGGTTCCTGATACACAAAGCCGATGTCTCCGCAAATGGTCGGATAAGGCGTAGGGTTGTCCAATTCCGCGTAGACAGCTGCCTTGTTCAAGCAAGCATAGGGATTTTCTTCGCAATCCGTTTTGGCGGACTCCGGTATTCTGGAACTGAGAAGACCGGCCTCGATCCCTTGACTTCTTCCAAAGCGCTTCAATCCAAAAAAGTTTTCAGACCGATTATTTGGCCAGGCGGCTGCCAGTGTCCCATTTGTTATGTCCACCACTTGAAACGTGAGGTCTCGCGCATCTTTGCTGTAAAAGCCCCACCCCTGCGGAAACCACGAGGCAATGTACAGTTCCTTTGCAAGCGGTAAAGCGGAAATGGGATTGGTGGGCATCACTGCGTGAATGGCTGCGACAAAGATGTAGAGCCAAAAGGCAGCCACCAGAGCGAAGATGAGCCCAAAGCGTGAAAATCTGGTTACACCGACAGGCTTCAACATGCTTCTCCCCTTTCACTGTTTTTTCATCTGGATTGGCCATGGTTTCGCTCCATACACCCATGATAGAAATGATTGAAAAAATTTATATATTTTTCCATCCATTAGTAGGATTGGACCATGACTTGCATCAGTTTTTGGGAGTGGAAAATCTATCATTTGGATACAGCTTATTCCTTTTTTTACTACTATATCCAATATTTTGAAAAAATCAACTATTATTATCGCGGTATGTCAGTCTTCTCGCGGTGCATCATGGAAATATCTGCATAAAATTGTATAATATATACTTGCGAGTTCTTTTTTGGGATGAAGAGGCTACTTGTGGGGGAGGTTTGCGTATGGGAGAAAAGGTGTATCACCGTGAAGTCCAGCGCTTTCGCCAAAAAGTGCTGTGGACGATCGTCATCATCGTGGATGTGATCCTGTTGTCCGCATTTAGCTATGATTTGTACCAACGAATCGTTTTGCGAAAAGTGGTCAGCGAGCCGGTAACCGATGTGGAAGCGTGGATCATTTGGATTCTGTTTGGTATTGCTACGCCGCTGTTGATAACCTCGCTGTTCTTGACAAAACTCGTCGTTGAGATCAGGGAGAAAGGGTTGTACCTGCGTTTTTTCCCATTCGCGAAACACTTTATCCCCTATAACGAGATAGCAGCGTATGAAGTATGTCAATTCAGCCCTTTCTGGGATTTCGGCGGTTTGGGTGGAAGATGGATCTTTGGCGGATGGGCCTATACCGTGAGCGGAAATCGCGGAATCAAAGTACGCCTGAAGAACAACAAGGTATTTGTGATCGGTTCGCAACATCCTGAAAAACTGGTTGAAGCCTTGGCCAAAGCAATCGGAAATTCATAGTCTCCCGTTTGAAGGCCTGCACATTGATCTGCCAAAGTTGCTGGTCGGCTTTGGCAACAAAACTGGAGCGGGGTCACGACCCCGCTCCTCTGTATTTGCGCACACCCCAGTTCCAGATCGCCAGCCCGATGCCGAAAAAGATTACCCCCATGACCGGCGTAAACGCCGCGTACACGTACCACGTCTCCTTGCGCAGAAAGTAGGCGGCCGGATAAACGCCGACGAAAGCAAACGGCAGAATGTACGTCAGCACGAAACGAATCACCTTGTTGTACACGTCCACCGGGTAGCGGCCGTACTGCTGGATGTTCCAGATCATTGGCGCGATGCCCGTGCGCGAATCAGAGAAAAAGCTGACGGCGGCAATCGCCGTGTACACCCCTGCATAGATCAGTGCCCCGCCGATCACCAGCACGACAAACAGCAGCGGATCGTACCAGTGGAAGGACAGATCCAGCTTGAATGCGGCGTAGCCCATGATAATCAGCCCGGAGATGATGCCAAAGATCCGGTCCGGTGCCATCGATTCCAGACACACCTGGGCCAGGTTGTGCAGCGGCCGGGTCAGGATGCGGTCCATTTCGCCGCGGATGATGTAGCGCTCGTTGAAGTCCCAGAAGCTGAAAAACATGGAGAACAGCGCGTACGGAATCAGGAAAAAGCCGTAAATGAAGATGATTTCGTCCCGCGTCCAGTCTTTCAGCAGCGGCACGTGCTGAAAGACGACGATGATGAAGACGAGATTAATCAGCTCGTAGATCAGATTGGAGACCAGATCGCCGAAAAAGTCGGCCCGGTATGCCAGCCTGGTCTTGAAATACTGTCCGAGGTAATCGGCGAAGACGCCGATGATGTGTCGCGCGTTTTGCATCGGTTACCCTCCCTGCACGACCAGTTTGTGACGAGCCCGCCGCCACAGAATCAGGATCGGCATGAAAATCACCGCAATCCAGACCGCCTGCAGCCCGATCAGCTCCCACGCCTGCTCCGGTGAAATCGCGCCGGTGAAGATCAGGCTGGGATAGTAGTTGATCGCCTGGAACGGCAGCCACCCCATCAGCGTCTGGGCCCAACCGGGGAAAAAGCTGATCGGCAGCACCAGGCCGGACATCAGATCGACAATCACCCGCTTGGCCCGCATCATCCCGTCGTTGCGGAACAGGAAAAAGGTAAACAGGCCGGTCAGCAAATTCAGCTCCGTGTTGATGACAAACGCAAGCGTCAGGCTGACCAGGTACAGGCCCCAGCCTTCCGGCGTTCCCGGGAAGCGGAACGGGATCAGCAGGCTGACCAGAAAAATGCCGGGCGCTGCAAAAAAGAGCAGGCGAAAGACGCCCTCGCCAAAAGCCTGCGCCGTTTTCACCGAAAGGTAATTGTAGGGCCGGATCATCTCGATGGCCACCTTGCCTTCCCGCACGTCCTGGGCGATCTCCATGTCGATGTTGTTAAAGTAGAACGCTCGGGACATCCAGGCGATGGCGACGTATGCGGTCATCTGCTCCACGGTGAGGCCGCCGAGCTGCTGCTGGCCGCCGTAGATCGCTCCCCAGAGGAAGTAGTAGGCGCCGATGTTGATCGCGTAGATAATGATGCCGCTGTAGTAGTTCACCCGGTAGGCGAGCATGGTGAGAAACCGGATGCGAATCAGTTCCAGATAAAGTTTACCCATGGCTGACAACCTCGCCGTCAGTCGAGTAGATGTTGCGCACGATGTCTTCCGTGCTGGCCTCCTTGATCTTCACGTCGCTCACCTCAAACGAGCCCATCACCACAGACAGGACGAACGGCAGCATCTCCTGGCTGCGCGCCACTTTTACCCGCAGCGAGAACTCGTTGTCCTGCAGGATTTCACAGGGCAGCTCGCCGAGCGCCGCCCGCATCTCTTCCGGCGCCGTCCGCTTCTTGAACTGGAATGCCACCTCGGTGCCGTTGCCCCACTTCTCTTTCAGATCAGTCAGTTGGCCGTCAAAGATCAGCCGGCCTTGGTCCATCACCAGCACCCGCTTGCAAAGCGCCTCGATGTCGGACACATCGTGCGTGGTCAAGAGAATCGTCGTATGTTCCGTTTCATTCAGATTGCGGAGAAATTCCCGGATTTTCTGCTTGACCAGCACGTCCAGTCCGACCGTCGGCTCGTCGAGAAAGAGCAGCTTCGGCTTGTGAATCAAGGCGGCGGCCACTTCGCAGCGCATGCGTTGGCCGAGGCTCAGCTTGCGCACCGGCTGGCTGACGAACGAGGCGATGTCCAACTCCTCGATCAACCGCTCCAGCCAGCGCTCTCCTTCCGTGTCGTCCACCTTGTAGACGTTTTTCAGCAGGCGGAACGACTCCAGCGGCGACAGGTCCCACCAAAGCTGGGAGCGCTGTCCGAAAACGACGCCGATCGAGCGGACGTACTGCTCCCGCTGCCGGTACGGCACGTATCCGTTGATGACGATCTCGCCGCCGCTCGGGGTGAGAATCCCCGTCAGCATTTTGATCGTGGTTGATTTGCCGGCTCCGTTTTCCCCGATCAGGGCGAACATCTCCCCCTCCTCAACGGTAAAGGAAATATCGTCAACCGCCTTGACCGTTTTGTACTCCCGGCTGAACAAGTCGCGAAACGCACCCGCCAAGCCGGCACGGGCCTGGTGGATGCGAAATTCCTTTTGCAAATGACTGACACGTATCATGACAACCCGTCCTTTGCTTAACCTCTACATAATCCATAGCTAAGTTTATCGAAGGCCATTCATTTCTGCAAAATCCAGTGTGCTGAAAAGCGTCGAGACGCCAATCTGTTCGACAGATCGCCATCCCGTCGTCCTGCTTTTTAACGGGGACAATTGCACCTTTTCCAATTACGCCCCCAAGCCGGCTGTGGTAAGATGATGGAGGACTTTGTGGACAGAAAAGAGGGAGTACATATGAAACGAGAGCGATCCGCACAGCTGCACGAAGAAGCGATGGAGGTCATCCTGGGCGGGGTGAACAGCCCGTCCCGCTCGTTCAAGGCAGTCGGCGGCGGCGCCCCCGTCACGATGGAACGGGCGCAGGGCGCCTATTTCTGGGACGTCGACGGCAACCGGTACATCGACTATTTGGCGGCGTACGGTCCGATTATCACCGGCCACGCCCATCCGCACATTACCAAAGCGATCAGTGAAGCGGCGGCCAACGGCACGCTGTACGGCACGCCGACGCCGTGGGAAATCCAGTTTGCCCGCATGATTCGCGAGGCGATTCCGTCGATGGAGCGCATCCGCTTCAACAACTCCGGAACGGAAGCGGTGATGACCTGCATCCGCGTCGCCCGCGCGTATACAGGTCGCGTCAAGATCATCAAATTCGCCGGCTGCTACCACGGCCACTCCGACCTGGTGCTGGTGGCGGCAGGTTCGGGGCCGTCCACGCTGGGCATCCCGGACAGTGCCGGCATCCCGCAGAGCATCGCCAACGAAGTGATCACCGTTCCCTACAACGACATCGACGCGTTTGCCGAAGCGATCCGGGTCTGGGGACAGGAGACCGCGTGCGTCCTGGTGGAGCCGATCGTCGGCAACTTCGGGATCGTGCCGCCCAAACCCGGTTTTCTGGAAGCGGTGAACCGGATCGCCCACGAGGCGGGCGCGCTGGTCGTCTACGACGAAGTGATCACCGGCTTCCGCTTCTGCTACGGCGGGGCGCAAAACCTGCTGGGCGTAGAGCCGGACCTGACCGCACTGGGCAAAATCATCGGCGGCGGGCTGCCAATCGGGGCGTACGGCGGCCGACGCGAGATCATGGAGCAGGTGGCACCGCTCGGCCCTGCGTATCAAGCCGGTACGATGGCGGGCAATCCAGCCTCAATCCGAGCCGGCATCGCCTGCCTGGAAGTGCTCCGGCAGCCGGGCGTCTACGAGGAGTTTGAACGGTTGGGCCAGCTGTTGGAAGAGGGCATTCGCCGCGCTGCCGAGACACACGGAATCACCATTCAGGTGAACCGCGTCAAGGGAGCGCTGGCCGTCTACTTCACGGACCAGCCGGTCACTGACTATGCCTCCGCTCAGGCGGCGGACGGAGAATTGTTTGCCCGCTTCTTCCGGCTGATGCTGGACGAGGGCATCTGCCTCGCGCCGTCCAAATACGAAGCCTGGTTCATCACCACCGCCCACACGGAAGACGATATTCGCGCCACCGTGGCGGCAGTGGACCGTTCATTTGCCGCACTCGCGAAGTAAGCGGTCAAAAATTGCCTGCGACAGCCGCCGGCCGCTCGGGCATACTAGCCTCAAACAGCATTCACACAGGAGGGAACCCCGTGTCCAAAGGCGAACACACTTACCCGCAGGCACCGGAAAAGACGATGGACCCAAAGATGAACTCCAAGATGATGGAGGTCGTCGGCTTTCAAAATCCGCGAAAAACCGAACATCACAAAACCCAACAGCACGACCGGTAACAAATGCAAATTAATGCGCATTCCTCTATTTACCACAGACGAATGCGCTTTTTTTTATGCGCGTGGGACAGGCGTTTTTATCGAACAAAAACATTTTATTTGCATAAAAACGCTTTCATTTGCATAAAAAGCCAGACGATTTCTTGTGTCCCCCTTATATTCGTGGTATTCTAAACATTACAATTTTGAACTTTCCGAATTGTACGCAGGGGAGGTGGAGGGTCAGGCCAACTGACCGGGACCATGCTAGACAACAGACAGAGAAATACGATTGAGCAGTTTCAAGGCTATCATGTGATTGAACACGACAGTTGCGGCATCATCTGTATCATCGAGAAGTCGGGAACACCGACGCGGACCAACGTGCAGGAAACGATTCGCTCGCTGATCCAGATGGAACACCGCTCCGGCTTTATCGACGGGGAAGGAGACGGCTGTGGCATCCTCACGGACATCCCCCGCGCGCTCTGGTCCGCCTATCTGCACCAGGCCGGGCTGGACGGCGATCTGGCCCGTGATCCACGCTTTGCCGTCGCCCACATCTTCGTGCCGCGCTCGGGCCACGACCCGCAGGCCGTTCAGGAAGCGATTCGCGGACTGTTTGCCGCGCACGGTGTGGAGATCCTGCTGGAACGGGAAAACGCCGTCAACTCGGCAGTGCTTGGCAATAACGGCAAGCGGGACGAACCGGTTTTCTGGCAGTTGGCCGTCTTCGCGCCGGAAGGCTTGAACCAAGCTGCGTATGCCAGCCGCCTGTTTGAATTGCACGTCGCCATCGAAGCGGCCCACAACGTTCACGTCGCTTCGCTCAGCCCGGTGACCAGCGCCTACAAGGTAATGGGCGCCGCCAACATTCTGCCTCAGTATTTTCACGACCTGGCTGACGAACGCTTTGTCTCGTCCGTCACCATCGGTCACAACCGCTATTCCACCAATACCTTGTCCAACTTCTTCCGCGTTCAGCCGTTTTCCCTCCTGGGCCACAACGGTGAGATCAACACGATCAGCAAGCTGGAAGAAGAGGCACAGATGCTCGGCGTGCCTTTGGTCGACGGAGGGAGCGACTCGCAAAACCTCAACCGCACGATCGAAACCTTTATCCATCGGTACGGCCTGAGCCTGTTTGAAGCGATGGAAGTGGTGTTCCCGCCGATCCATCACGAGATGAAAAACCTGCCGGATGACCTGCAGGACTTGTACACGTACCTGCGCCAGGCTTGGGGTCACTTTGCCCAGGGACCGGCCGGGATCGTTTCGCGGTACGGAAATGAGTGCGTGTTCAGCGTCGACGCCCTGGGGCTGAGACCGCTGTGGATGGTGGAAAGCGCCACGTCCTATTACTTCTCCTCCGAGCAGGGAATCATACCGGTTCATCAAATGGCAAGCGAACCAAAACCGCTCGCCCCCGGTGAAAAGGTGGGCGTCATCCTGCACGCGGAGCAAGAGGTGGAAGTGATCCCCCACCACAAGCTGCAGCAGATCGTCCGCGACCGCTTTGCGGAAAAGGTGGAAGCAGCCGGTGCCCGTCAGCACCTGCACTTCGCCTATGAAGCCAACGCGCTCGTCGCCGAACCGGACACGTCGGCACCGACCTCTTCCGTCTACAGCGCATTTGGCTGGGACCGTGAGCAGATTCAACTCGTGGAGCAGATGTCCGCCAACGGAGCCGAACCGATCCGTTCGCTCGGCCACGACGGCCCGCTGGCTGCACTGTCCAAGGAGCGGCAAAACCTGGCCGATTACATCAAGGAAAGCGTGGCTGTCGTCACCAACCCGGCGATTGACCGCGACCGGGAGATGGAGCATTTCTCCACGCGCGTCGTGATCGGGACCCGCGTACCGCTGTCCGGCACAGCCTCGGACGGCCTGCGTCTGGAGCTGCCCTCGCCGCTGCTCTTCGAAGGGCAGTCGCTGCAGGAGACGGCGCAGCAGCAGGGCACGCTGTCGCTGGAACAGGTGATCCACTACTTCAACAACCACCCGTCCAGCATCGCGATCCTCTCGACCCACTTCGAACGGGAAAGCGGACTGGAAGGCGGGCTGAAACGGCTGCAGGAATCGGCCGTACAGGCAGTGCAGAATGGAGCCGTGCTGATTGTGTTGGACGACACAGAGACGCATCAGAACGGCCGGTACTGGATCGACCCGCTGCTCGCCGTATCCGCTGTCGACCAAGGCTTGAAAGCAGCGTTTGACGCTGATGGTATCAGCCTGCGCCGCCGGGCCGGCATCATCCTCCGCTCCGGTGCCGTCCGTTCGCTGCACGACCTGGCCTTGTCCTTTGGTTCCGGTGCGGACGCGGTTTCGCCGTACCTGATGTTTGCCACCGCCTTTGCCAAAGCAGGCGCGGCATCAGCCGCCAATCTCTACGCCGCACTGAACAAGGGGCTGGAGAAAGTGATCTCCACCATCGGCATCCACGAGCTGCGCGGCTACGGTCGGCTGTTCTCCTCCATCGGGCTGCAGGCAGACGTGGCGAAGGCTCTCTCCATCGTGAACTTCTGCGGTTCCGATCAGGTCGGCCTCTCCTATGCCGATCTGGAGGCGGACAGCATCAAACGGCACGAGGATTACGCCACTGCAACGGCGAGGGAAGCCAAGACGTTCCACATTTTCCCCCGCCTGTGGAAACTGATCGGACAGGTCGCCGCCGGAGAGATTCCGTACGCCGACTACGCGTTGAAGCTGGAAGAAAACGAACGGGACAACCCGATTGCGATTCGTCACGTAGCCGACTTTGCCTTTGACCGTGCCGAGCAGCAGGTGGACCCGGCCCAGGTGGACATCAGCGTAGGCGATCATTCGCTGCCGTTTTTGATCTCCTCCATGTCGTTCGGCTCGCAGAACGAAACGGCCTTCCGCGCCTATGCCGAAGCCGCCGACCAGCTCAACATGATCAGCATGAACGGCGAAGGCGGCGAAATCAAAGACATGCTCGGCCGCTACCGCAAAACGCGCGGTATCCAGGTGGCGTCGGGCCGCTTCGGGGTCAACGTGGAGCTGGCCAACGCGGCGGATATCCTGGAAATCAAGATCGGCCAAGGGGCAAAACCGGGCGAAGGGGGACACCTTCCCGGCTCCAAGGTAACGGCGAAAATCGCCGCTGCCCGGAACGCCACGATCGGCTCCGACCTGATCTCGCCGTCCAACAACCACGACATCTACTCCATCGAGGACCTGGCCCAGATGATCACGGAGCTGAAGACGGCCAACCACGAAGCCAAGGTGTGCGTCAAGGTGCCGGTCGTGCCCAACATCGGGACCATCGCCGTCGGCATTGCCAAGGCAGGCGCCGATTTCATCACGCTCTCCGGTTTTGACGGAGGAACGGGGGCGGCACGCGTCCACGCCCTGCAGCACGTGGGGCTGCCGGCCGAGATTGGCGTCAAAGCCGCCCACAACGCCTTGCTCGAAGCAGGCCTGCGCCACAAGGTGGAACTGTGGGCCGACGGTGGCGTGAAAAGTGCAGCAGACGTCGTCAAGCTGATGCTGCTTGGCGCCAATCGCGTCGGCTTTGGCACCCTGGCGATGATCGCTGTCGGCTGCACCACCTGCCGCGGCTGTCACCTGGACACCTGCCACGTGGGTATCGCCACCCAGATCGACTCGCTGGAAGAGGCCCACGAAAAAGGGCTGCGCCGCTTTGTGCCGCGCCAGTTCGACCAGGCCGTCAACGGGCTGAAAACCTTGTTTACCCTGTTTGGCGAGGAAGTGCGCCGCATCACCGCCGCGCTCGGCTTCAGCCGTACGCAGGATCTGGTCGGCCGCTCCGACCTCCTGGTCCAAACCCGTCTGCTGGAGCGAATCAACCTGTCGGCGCTGCTGGCCGTCCATCCGCTGTACACGCCGGAGGCAGCCGCCGTGCGGGCGGAAGAAGCGGAGGAGCGCGTGCTGGTCACCGCCGGTGCTGCCGCCGCTTCGGAGAACCGCTACTTCAGCCCGGATCGACCCATCCGGGAGACGTTTGCCGGGATTTTGTCCAGTGAACGCGTGCTGGGCAGCCGCTGGTCCGGTGCCCGCGTGAAAAATTACCTGGACGGCAGTTACGCCTCGCTGCCGGAAGTGTCGCTCCACTTCACCGACGGCAGCGTGCCGGGCAACGGTCTGGCCGCTTACAACGCACAGGGCGTTACCATTCGGGTGGAAGGCGGCGCCCAGGACGGCGTCGGCAAAACCAGCTTTGGCGGCCGCGTCTCCATCCTCAAGCACAAGGGTCATAACGGTGCGTACATCAACGGCTCCGTCGGCAAGAGCTTCTGCTACGGTGCGCAAAAAGGCTTGTTCATCGTACAGGGCAATGCCGATTCCCGCGCCTGCATCCGCCTCTCCGGTGCAGACGTCGTGTTTGGCGGCGAGATTACCGAGCCGATTCGCGACGAGCTGGGCGGTATCGGAGCACGGGCCAATCTGAAAGGCTTTGCCTTTGAATACATGACCAACGGGCGCGCCGTCGTGCTGGGCGATCCCGGTCCGTGGATCTGCGCGGGCATGACCGGCGGTGTCGTGTACGTCCGCCTGCAACCTGAGATGGGCTTTGACCAGGCAGCTCTGGAGCGCAGGATCGCCAAAGGGGCAAAGGTGTTCCTCTACCAACTGGACGAAAAAGGCGTAAACGACGTGCGCGAGCTGCTCTCCGCCTACAAGGAGGAACTGCTTGCCACCGAGCAGTACGAAACAGCCGGCCGCATCCAGAAGCTGATTGACGATCCGGCTGCACACTTCCTGATGATTTCGCCGAAAAAAGAGCAGGCCGATCCGTCTGTCTCCACCGAGTAACCTCCCCGACAAGATCAGCAGCCTGCCAGAGAGGACTGACGTCCTGAAAACACTCGCACTCTTCCCACTATGGGAAGAGTGCTTTTTTACCACACATAAGCATTCACTGATATTGTCAAGATTGGTCAAAGACTGTACAATAAAAAAGTGAAACTGTCACCTGTGATGATCGTACAATTGAGTATAGGGCAAACTATCATACGTGCTCTCATTGTTCATGATCATATACGAAGGAGTGATTTTCCCCCATGTTCTTTCACCCCATGGACTTCCTGATTTTGATCGCGTTCGGCCTGTCGCTGTGGGCCCAGTTTCGCGTCAAGGGAACGTTCAACCGCTTTGCCGATGTTCCCGCGTCTTCCGGCCTGACCGGTGCGGAAGCGGCACGCCGCATGCTGGACGCCAATGGCCTGACGCACGTTCCAGTTGAACACATCCCCGGTACGCTGACCGACCACTACGACCCGATTTCCCGCACGGTTCGTCTGTCCGATCCGGTCTACTTTGGCAATTCCATCTCGGCAATCTCCGTCGCCTGCCACGAGGTAGGACACGCCGTGCAGCACAAGGTCTCCTACCCGATGCTGGTGGCCCGCCACCGCATCTTCCCGGTCGTCAACTTTGCGTCGGGGGTTGCACCGCTGCTGCTTTTGGCCGGCTTCTTCTTCAAGGCAGCCAATCTGCTGCTGCTGGGGATCATCTTCTTCTCCGCAGCCGTCGCCTTCCAATTGATCACGCTGCCGGTCGAGTTCAACGCAAGCAGCCGCGCCAAAGACATGATGGTCAAAATGGGCTTCATCCGCAACACGGAAGAACGAGGCGTCAACAAGGTGCTGGGCGCCGCTGCGCTCACCTATGTGGCCGCCGCGCTGATCTCCGTGCTCGAACTGGCCAAATACGTAATGATCTTCAACAGCTCCAACGAAGACTGATAAATCTTGCAGCACATGCACGAACAGGTACAGCCTCCTGTTTTTAAGGAGGCTGTACCTTTTTCCTTATATCCGCTACGATAGGTGATGAAGCTTTACATAGGTATAATGGATGTGAACGTGGCTCGGTAAGCCAAACACGTCCTGCCGAATGAACGATTGCAGTTTTCCGCAACAAGAAAGGAGACAGATGTGATGAAAATCGGATGGATCGGGCTGGGCAACATGGGGATCCCGATGGCCGGCAATCTGTTGGCTGCCGGATATGAGGTGAAGGTGTGGAACCGCACGCCCAGCAAGGCAGAGCCGCTGCTCGCGCAGGGAGCCACCCTGGCTGGCTCTTTGGCGGAACTGGCGGAATGCGATATCGTGTTTACAATGGTGAGCGATGACGAGGCCGTCAAGGCTGTCTACACCGGACCGGACGGTCTGCTCACTTCCGGTGCTCGCGGCACATTGGCCGTGGACATGAGTACGGTCTCTCCTCAGACGTCCCGCTATCTGGCCGAACAGTGCCGACAGGCGGGATTTCGCTTCCTCGACGCACCGGTCTCCGGCAGTGTCGGCCCGGCCAAGGAAGGCAAGCTGGTCATCATGGTCGGCGGCGACGAGAGCGACTATACCCAAGTCAAACCGCTGCTGGACAAGCTGGGCAAACTGGCACTTCACCTCGGCCCCAACGGTGCCGGCACGTCGGCCAAGCTGGCGATCAACCTGCTGTTGGGCATTACCGTGCAGGGAGCGGCTGAAACCCTGCTGTTCGCCCGCAGCATGGGTATCGAAGCCGAGCAGATGCTGACCATCATCAGAGAGAGCGCGGTCGGCACGCCGCTGATCCGCGGCAAGGAAGCGTCCATTCTCGCCGACAACTACCCGGCCGCGTTTGCACTCAAACACATGGCCAAAGACCTTCGCCTCGCCCGCGAGGAAGGCGTCTCCACGCCGTTGGCCGAATCGGCGGCCGCCTGCTACCGCGCCGCGCTGGAGGACGGTATGGGTGATCTGGACGTCATGGCAATCTTGCGTTTTCTGGACCGGCAGTAACGCCGGTCCTTCAGTATGTAGACAAAGTCCGTGGTGTCATGTGTGATGGTGCCCGCTCGCTCGCTAGGCCCATCACTTCATGTCACGTACTTTTTCTCCCACTTCGGTTGATCATCATGTTTCCATTTCCCGCTGGGGCTTTTGACGGAAGAAGCTGAAAAACACCCAGCCGGCGTTGATGAACAGCAGGGCACTGGTCATCAGAAACACCCCGTTGATGCTGATGAAACCGGCCAGGAAGCCGCCGATCATCGGTCCCAGCATGCTGCCCATGCTGACAAAGCTGTTGTTGTACCCGTACACACGGCTGATCATGTGACTGGGCGTGAGCCGGCGCAGCAGGGCATTGACAGCGGGAAGCAGGCCGCCAAGCGACAAGCCGAGCAAAAAGCGAAGCACCACCAACTGGGTGACGTTTGCTGCCAGAGCCTGCGGCACGAACAACACGGCTGCAAACAGCAGGCTGCCAAACAAAACGCGATGGGAACCGTAGCGGTCTCCCAACCGTCCCAAGAGGGGCGCCGCCAGCACGTTGGCGATGCCGGTAGACGCCTGGACCACACCCGCCCAGAAGGCGACGTTTCCCTGCTGATGCAAAAGCTGTGCAATGAAAATCGGCAGCACCGGTACGATACTGAACAAGGCAAACTGGATCATGATCGTCACGAAGAAGACCGTCGGCAGCTCCCTGGAAGAGAAAATCTTGCGAAAGTCATCAGACAGACTGGAGCGTTCCTTGGCCTTCGGGGGCACAAATGTTTCCTTTACGGTAAACGTAATCACCAGCGTCGCCAACAGGACCAGGCTGCCGGTCACGACAAAGATCATGCGGAACCCGATTCGATCGGCCAACACCCCGCCGATCAGCGGTCCCATAATGGAGCCGGCGGTCACGAACGACTGCAACAGCCCCAATGCCCATCCCGCTTTTTCCCGAGGCGCATTGGAGGCGACCAGAGCCGTGCTGGCCGGGACAATTCCTCCCACCGTTCCGTTCAAGAGGCGCAGGGCCAAAAGCTGCCACAAACTCCCGGCAAAACCGGTCGCCGCGATGATGACGGACATGAAGTAACCGGAGCGCAAGATCATGATTTTGCGGCCGTACTTGTCAGCCAGATTGCCCCAGATCGGGGACACCAGACTGGCGGTCAAAAAGTTGGCGCCAAAAATGACCCCTGCCCATGCGGTCACTTCATGCGGGTCTTCCACCCCGAAATCCTGCTGGATATACAGCGGCAAAAACGGCATGATCATGCTCATCGCCATCATGACGACAAACAGCGCCCCGCACAATACATACAAGTTGCGTTTCCACGTTTCCACGGGCGCCCTCCTCCTTTCCGGTGCGAGGAAACGCGACTGCCTCGCCGTCTCCTCGCGGCCCCGCGCGTTTCGTCCACTGGCCGGGTTCCCTATGACACCGGATGCTCTGCTGTGGGAGCGCCCAGATCCTGTACGCTCCACAAATTATGATACACACCTTTTAGCGCCAACAATTCTTCGTGTCTTCCCTGTTCGACGATCCGCCCCTCTTTCATGACCACGATCTTGTCCGCGTGGGTGATGGTGGAGAGGCGGTGGGCCACGATGATCGTGGTGCGCCCTTTGGTCAAGCGGGCCAGCGATTCCTGAATCATGTGCTCAGACTCCAGGTCGAGTGCTGATGTGGCTTCGTCCAGGATCAAAATGGCCGGATCACGCAGAAAGACGCGGGCGATGGCAATCCGCTGTTTCTGCCCGCCGGACAGCTTGACTCCCCGCTCGCCCAGCTCGGTGTCGTATCCATCGGGCAGTTCCATGATAAACTCGTGGGCGTTGGCCGCCTTGGCCGCTTCGATCACGGCCGCTTCATCCGCGTCGGGATTGCCCATCAGGATGTTTACCCGCGCTGACTCGCTGAACAGGATGTTGTCCTGCAGCACCATGCCGATGTGGCTGCGCAGATTCTGCTGCTGCACGTCGCGAATGTCAACACCGTCGATGGTGATCCGTCCTTCCGTCACGTCCCAGAAACGGGGCAGCAAGCTGATCAGCGAGGTCTTGCCTCCGCCCGACATGCCGACGATGGCGACCGTCTCGCCCGGATTGATCGTCAAATTGACGCGATCCAGCACCAGCGGCCCATCCTTGCGATAGCGAAACGAGACGTTTTCAAACCGGATTTCGCCGCGAATCCGCCCCGTCTGCGGATCGACCGGGAGCCGGCCGGCGCCGGGCTTGTCGACGATATCGTACGACTCGTCGATAAATTCAAACATCCGATCCATCGAAGCAACGGCCTGTGTCAGCGTGGTGGAGGAGTTGACCAACCGGCGCAGCGGCGTGTAGAGGCGTTCCAGATAGGCGTAAAACGCCACCAGCGTCCCGATGGTGAGCGTTCCCCCGATTACCTGGTAGCCGGCGTAGGCGATCACCATGAGCGGCGCAATGTCCGTCACCGTGTTGACGGCAGCAAAGGTGTTGGCGTTCCAACGCGTATGCTCCAGCGCCTTTTGCAAAAAGCGGTTGTTTTCCTTGGCGAACACCCGGGATTCGTGCTCCTCCAGGGCAAAGCTGCGCACCAGCGACATGCCGTTTACGCGCTCGTGCAAGTGTCCCTGCAGGTGGGCCAGGGCGGCCGAGCGCTCCCGCGTAAGCTGCCGCAGCCGCTTGTAAAAGTATTTGACAGACATCGCGTACAGCGGAAAGACCAGGATCGCGACCAGCGTGAGCTTGACGTCCATGTACAGCATCACACTCAGGGTCAAACCGATCGTGATCAGGTCCAGCCAGATGTTCATCAGGCCCGTTTCAATAAAGGACTTGGTTGACTCCACGTCGTTGATTACCCGGGAGACCACTTCCCCTGTCTTGTGGTTGTTGTAGTAGCGCATGGAGAGCCGCTGCAGGTGAGTGAACAGTTGGTTGCGAATGTCAAACAAGATGCGGCTGGACACCCACTGGGCGAAGTACTGCCGCCAGTACTCCACAGGCGCTCGCACAACGGTAAAGACCACAAACGCCACGGCCATCAGCCAGAACAGTTGAGTCAGCTTCTCCTCCCGGGGCAGGGGGCTGGGCAGCAGGTCATCAATCACGTACTTGATCATCAGCGGCAACAGCAGCGGTATCGAAAATTTGATGATGCCGATAAAAATGGTTCCCAGGATCTGTTTCCAATAGGGCATGACGTATGCCATGTAGCGCCGGATGCTGTTCACGATCGTCCCTCCTTTTGCCAGTTCCCGCTTTCCCTCCTACATGTATTCGTTCCGGGACAGGTGATGACCGACAAACAAGGAAATCCCTCTCCCGGCCGTTCGGGAAAGGGATCATACCTCGTCATCGCGCACCAGCAGGTAACGCTCGTACCAGCGTTGGACAAATCCGTTTTGAAAAGGGCCACGCCGCAAACGGACCCAATCCAGCACTTCCCGGAGAGCGGTCTGCACGCGTTCGACGACAAACGGAGGGTAGTTCATCTGCTTGCTGTGCAGCAGAAACTCCTCTTCGTCGAGAATGGTGTAAGTCATGTCGGGAAATACCTTGACGTCCAAATCGTAATCAATGTAGCTTAACAGATTTCCTTTCAAGCTAAAAGGCGAACCAATGTTGCAGTAGTAATAGATGCCGTCATCGCGAATCATCGCGATCGTATTAAACCACTGTCCGCGGCCAAACGTGCAGATGGCAGGCTCTCTCGTCCGCCATTCCCGGCCGTCTGCCTCTGTTACCTTGACCCGGTCGTTGCCTCCAATCACGACCGCATCGCTGGAATGAATCAGCGTCGTCTTATCCCAGATGCGGTGCAGTGAATGGTCGTGTTTAAAACTTTCAATGCGGATAATGGAGCCTGGAGCTGGCGACATGACTCTCCCCTTTCTTCTCTTCTCTGTATGAATGGGGATAAGCCTCCCTTAACTTAAGAAGAGAGCTTTTTGGAAAGTGTAACATATTTTTGCATCTCGTAGCCAAGTGAATAGTAAAAAGGGAGAACCTCCGGGTTGTCCTGATTCACCATGATCAAGACGCGATGGACGCCCCGTTGCCGAAAGCGTTTTTCAATCGCCTCAACCAGCTTCCGCCCGATGCCGGTCCCCTGCAGGCGGGGAGTAACGGCCAGGCGGTAAAAGTAGGCGCGTGACCCGTCTATCGTGCCGACGACCACCCCTACCACTTCTCCATCCTTCTCCGCAACCATGACCAAATCGCTGTCCCAGGCCAACTGTTTGGCCAGGTCGTTCAATGACTCCGTGTCCGATTCTTCCAAACCGGTTTCCTGCCAAATACGCGTTATCGCCGAATAGTCACCGAGCCGAAACGGTCGAATCAGCATACGTTGCCTCCTTCGATGCCTTCTGTTCTTATTGTACACCACTTGGACAACTTTGTCTCCGTATGAACGCGAGAAACAGGTCGCAATTGGGAATACAAACCCGTCGGCCCGGCCCAAACGGCCCAAACGGACTTAGGTCAGCAGCGACAGACCGCCGTCCACGATGAGGGTCTGGCCGCGGATCATCCAGGCCTGATCGGACAACAGGAACATCACCGCATTGGCCAGATCGTCCGGCTCCACGATGCGGCCAGCCGGTGTACGCGCCGCTGAGTGGGCCAGGAGCTCCTCGCGGTTGGGGAAGTGACGGAGCGCGTCGGTGTCCACAGCTCCCCCGGACACCGCGTTGACGACAATGTTGTACGGCGCCAGTTCGACAGCCAGGTAGCGGGTGAGGGCTTCGAGTGCCGCTTTGGACACGCCGACAGCGGTGTAGTTGTCCAGCACGCGAATTGAGCCAAGGCTGGAGATGCTGACGATTTTCCCGCCCTCGCCGTTCTTCATCATTAGTTTGGCCGCTTCCTGTCCGCAGAACAACAGGGCCTTGCTGTTAATCTCCATCGTCCAGTCCCAGTGATTCTCTTCCAGCTCCATGAGCGGGCGCATTACGCCAGACGCGGCGTTGTTCACCAGTACGTCCAGGCGGCCGAACTCCCGGTCGATTTCGGCAAACAGTTCTTTGATTTTGGCCACATCGCCCACGTTTGCCTTCACCAGGTGAACGCGGACACCCAGGGCTTCCAGCTCCGCCGCTGTTTCCCCGGCGGCCGTGCGGTTGCGCAGGTAGTTGAGCACCAGGTCATATCCCTGTTCCGCCAGTCGACGGGCGATCGCCTTTCCGATCCCCCGGGTTCCGCCCGTAACGAGCGCCACTTTTCGGTTTGTATGCATGAGGGTTTCCTCCTATCACACCAACTATTAATATCAGGTACCAAAAAAGAACATTCTCATTATACACCGTGACTGTCTGAATTGCCACCTGACCACTTGCTCCCAGACAGCGCGACTTCAGGCATGGAAGCGGCAGCGGACAGCCATACTATGCGAAACAGCTTGTGCCTGACGGCGGGGAAGGAGTGTTTTCATGTTTATTGGCCGCGAACTGTCGGAACTGACGATGACACCGCTCTCCCAATGGGAAGTAAACGAATTGCTTTACTACCATCACGCCATGTCTCAACTGGCAGCCTATCTCAATGCTGAAGGATGTTCGCTCCACGCCCGCATCATCCGCGAACTGGAATCACGCGGACCAATCGGAGGCGATGGCGGCGGCTGGGATCACGCGTCTACGCCGATTTACGATTGAACAAAAGGAGGGAATGAAAAATGAAAACAGAGACTCGTCAATGGGGCATCATCATCGGAATCGTGGCAATCAGCCTTGCCGCGATGATCGGACTTTTGTACATGTTTTGGTAACCCGCCACCAGGCTGTCCGGCTCCCGTTGTAGGCCGGCACTGCGCATTGTTGTCAGAAAATACTTTCTTCTTTAAATTGGGCAAAAAATACTTTACATCAAGAAAAAGTTGCCATATGCTAAGATTACGATTTTTCCCTCGAATGGAAAGGAGGTTGTGCTGCTATGATGTTCAAAGGAAATCTCGACCGAAATGATTGGCTCACAGTTGTTCCAACTTCATACGGCAACGCCTCCCGGACGGACGAATCGTAACAGGACTCGTTTCTTTGCCATACCCCTTTCGTCGCATACCCGACCGCAGGCGCTGTCGCTTGCGGTCTTTTTGTTTCCTCGTTGCTGGAAACACGACCGCAGCCGTTTGGCTTGCGGTTTTTTTCTTGAAAGGAGGTGAGACGGATGGTATTCCACTTCTTGTTTTTCACAGTGAGGATTGAGCGCAAAAAGTCAAGCGCCAATCAGCGTGCCGCCGAGTACCAGCGCTCCCGCTATCTGCAGGAACGCGCCGAAGCTCAGGCGCTCGAAGCCGCCCGATATCCGGAATTTCTCACTCGCGTGTAACGCGCATATATACCTTGAGGAGGGTGTTCTTATGAGCAGCAAGCAAAGACGTCAAAGGATGCGGTTCACGGGAGTCAAATCGATAGAGGGCGGCTGACTGAACCAGACAATTTGCACAGGAGGGATTTGGTCATGTACATTCCGATGATTTTCTTTGCCATCATCATCGAAAGACGCGTGATCTCTACGGATGAGCGCGAAGCCCGCTACAGGCAGCAGCAGGCGATTAAGGCATGGGAAGAGCAGCGCATCTATCAGGCGTCCCAGTTTCCCGAGTACTGTACGCGGCTGTAATCGCAAAGACACTTCACCTGCAAAAAAGCGACCGGTCACCGGTCGCTTTTGATCGTTTCCAGGATTTTTTGATGAGCCACGGGAAACGCGAGCCCAGCCAGTTCGTCCGCTGTCGCAAACCGGGCGTTCGGCGGCAAGTCGTCGCCCTCGATCCAGTCGCACTGCCACACTTCCATGTGCCACTGCAGGTGGGAAAACGTATGTGTCAGCTCCATCAGCGGCTCGATCACCTCCACGTCCACCCCGAACCGCTTCCTGAGCCCCTGTAAAAGCGCCTCCTGCTTCAGGGAACGGGTGTCAGCGTCCGTCTCCACCATGGGAAACTCCCACATGCCGGCCAACAGCCCCTGCTCCGGACGCTTGTTGATCAAGACGGCATCCCCCCGCTTGACCACCGCCACCTGCAATCGGACGAGACGCGGCGGTTTGGCCTTGCCTTTGACCGGCAATTCGTCCTGTACCCCTTCCTTCCGGGCGAGACAGTAGTCAAACACGGGACAGGTGAGACACTGCGGCGTACGCGGCAGGCAGACGAGAGCGCCCAGCTCCATCAACGCCTGGTTGAAATCACCTGCTCGGCCATGCGGAATCACCTGCCGCACGAGGTGTTCCACCTTGACGCGGGTCGCCGGCTTGGCGATGTCGTCCGTCAGGTAGAGCAGCCGGGAAAAGACGCGCATCACGTTGCCGTCCACGGCCGGCTCCGGTTTTTCGTAGGCGATGCTCAGAATGGCGCCGGCGGTGTACGGTCCGATGCCTTTCAGCGTGGCGATCTCTTCCGGCGTGTCGGGAATGACGCCGCCGTAGCGTTCCTGCACCTCCCGCGCGGCCGCCTGCAGATTGCGGGCGCGCGAGTAGTAGCCAAGCCCTTCCCATGCCTTCAGCACTTCCTCCTCCGGCGCTTCGGCCAACGCGGCCACGGTGGGGAACTTGGCCATGAAGTTCTGGTAGTACGGCTTTACCGTTTCCACACGCGTCTGCTGCAGCATGATCTCTGACACCCAGACGCGGTACGGATCGCGGTTGATCCGCCAGGGCAAATCCCGTTTCTGGGAATCGTACCAGGCCAGCAGATCGCGGGAAAAGCCAAACACGTGAAACTCTTCCGGTAACGTATACGTCAATGCCTTGCGTTTTTTACCTGCCATCAGATTCCTGCTTGCTCCTTTTGTCAGCCAAATCGATCGGGCAAAACGCCCAGATGTTCAGCTTGGCGGCCCCTCCCGCGATGCACTCGCAAAACGCCTGATCGGCACGCCGCCACTGTTTGATGCGCTCGTACTGCTCCACCGTTTCCACGTCAAACGCTTCGACGAACAGGCCCGGCTGCTCCAGTCCTTCCCAATGCCGGTACTGACGGGCACCCATCGCTTCCATCCTTCCGGCCATGGAAGCCAGCAGCTCCAGGCATCGGTCCCGCTTCGACTCGTCCGTCTTGTATTCGATAAACACGGTAAGCACAGCTTCTTCTCTCCTTTCGGTCCCTTCCATCATACCCGTCTGAGCGACAGGGAACAAGCGCGCATTTTTTTCGACTGTGAAGGGGAAATCTCACGCCCAAATCGCTATAATAAGGAATAGAACCGGCAGGATCAAAGGAGGGAGAACACGTAATTCATGGACACCGCCACACACTTTGTCATGGGCTTCGGACTGGCCGGTCTGGCCCACCTCGATCCCGTTGTGGCCGCGACGCCGGGTTTGGCGGAGGCGGTGGCGCTCGGCACCGTCATCGGCTCTCAAGCTCCTGATTTGGACGGTTTTACCCGCATCCGGGGAAGCGCCGCCTACATCCGCCATCACCGGGGAATCTCCCACTCCATTCCCGCTCTGTTTGTCTGGACGGCAGCGGTGTTTGCCCTGGTACAGGCGATAACACCGCAGACGCACTGGCTTCACCTGTTGGGCTGGATTTTTGCCGCGGTCGTGCTGCACGTTTTTGTCGACCTCTTTAACGCGTACGGAACCAAAGGCCTTTATCCCTTCCGCGACAAGTGGATCGCCTGGAACACCATCTTCATCTTCGACCCGTTTATTTTTGGCGTACATGTGGCCGGCCTGATGCTGTGGGGCGCAGGCGCGGCTCCGGGACCGCTGTTTTTCTGGATTTATGTGCTGATCGCCTGCTATTACGTCTGGCGCAGCCAGGCGCATAAGCGGACGACCGCACTGGTCAGGGAAAGCATCGGCAAGGAAGGCACGTACACCGTCATTCCCACGCTTTCCTGGAACCAGTGGACGTTTGTCATCAGGACGGAGCAGCACTGGTACGTCGGGGAAGTGCACGGCGGGGAGGTCACGATCCTCGACGTGTTTGCCGTCAAACCTGAAAACGAGCTGGTGGCAGCAGCCAAACAAAGTCCCAAGGTACAGGCGTTCTTATCGTTTACCCGCTACGCCCACGTGGAGACAAAGGAACAGCCCTTCGGCTACGAAGTGAAGTGGTTTGACCTGCGCTACCGCGCCCGCTTTCAGGGCAAGAGCCACTACATGTTTGTCGCCGTCGTCTATCTGGACAAGGAACTAAACATCCGCGACTCGTTTGTCGGCTGGATTCACCGCGGCGAGGAGCAGTTGGCCAAAAAACTGGACCCCGAAAAAGAGATTCAGCTTAACTAACGACCGTTTGACCGTAATAAAAGCGCGTGCCCTGAGGGGCAGGCGCTTTTTTGCATACCTTTGGCGCGTCATGTCACAACATCAGTCCGTCCCCGCGCCAAATTGCCAGATCACGTGGCTTAAGCTGCCCAACTGGAAGCTGAGGTGCAGCCGTTGGGCGCGGCGGTCGTCGTCGGCTGCTCCCATGGCGTAGAGAAGCGGAACAAAATGTTCGCTGCCGTGCCGGGGAACGGCCCAATTCGCATAGGGAGCCAGCTCCCGGTAGCGGTACAAGGCGGGCAGATCCCAGGCAGTCAGTGTTTCCGCGAGCCATTCTTCAAACTGGACCGCCCACTCGTCCGCCTGCCCCGGTTTGGCCCACATGTTTATTTTGGCAAAGTTGTGCACCGTACCGCCGCTGCCGATGATCAGGATGTCACGCCGGCGCAGCGCGCGTAATGCCCGGCCAATGTCGTACTGTTCTTGGGGAGTGAGGGCAGGGTTGACGGACATGGGCACTACGGGAATGTCGGCATCCGGGTACATCAGCCGCAGCACGACCCAGGCCCCGTGATCCAACCCCCGGGACGGATGGAAGCGAACCGAAACGCCTGCCGACCGCAGCAGGGCCGCCGCCTCTTCTGCCAGCAGCCGATCACCATTAGCGGGATACTGGATCTCATACAGTTCGCGGGGGAAGCCGCCGAAGTCGTGAATGGTACTGAACACGTCGGCTGAACCGATTTCCTGAACCGGACTCTCCCAGTGAGCGGAAAAAATCACGATGGCCCGGGGACGTTTCAATTGGCCGGCCAACTCCTTTAACGCATCCGTATACGCGTTTTTCTCAACGGCCAGCGTGGGCGCTCCGTGGGCGATAAACAGGGATGGCAACATGTATGTTCACTCCAATTTACTTTTGTCAGTAGATTACTTTTTGTAACCATCATACCAGATGTGATCGTTTTTTACTATCCCCGTGTTTCTCCCATTTTTTCCGCGCTGAGAAACGGTGTCTGCCGCGCCCTTCGCTCAGGCGGTGTCTTCACTGGGTTGACGGCCGCCCGTCATCTGCCTGCGGCACTTCGCTCGCCAACGTAAAAAAGGCATGCCGCACAAAAACGGCATGCCTCATTCATTCACGGACCGTCAATCGTAATTACTTTGCTGCTTCAAAGCGCTTGCTTACTTCGTCCCAGTTGACGACGTTCCAGAAAGCGTTGATGTAGTCCGGGCGTTTGTTTTGATACTTCAGGTAGTACGCGTGCTCCCACACGTCCAGACCGAGGATCGGCGTTTTGCCTTCCATGATCGGGCTGTCTTGGTTCGGAGTAGACGTGATGGCCAGCTTGCCGCCGTCTACGACCAGCCAAGCCCAACCGGAACCGAAACGGGTGGTTGCCGCTTTGGTGAACTCGGCCTTGAAGTTGTCAAAGCTGCCGAAAGCCGCGTTGATCGCGTCAGCCAGCGCGCCGGACGGAGTGCCGCCGCCGTTCGGGCTCATGATTTGCCAAAACAGGGTATGGTTGGCATGGCCGCCGCCGTTGTTGCGAACCGCCGTGCGGATGGACTCCGGCAGTGCGTCCAGATTGCTGATCAGTTCCTCTACGCTCTTGGATTGCAGATCCGGATGACCTTCCAGAGCAGCGTTCAGGTTATTCACATAGGTAGCATGGTGACGTCCGTGGTGGATCTCCATGGTTTGCGCGTCGATGTGAGGCTCCAGCGCGTTGTGCGCGTACGGCAGTTCAGGAAGTTGGTGTGCCATTCTTCATTCCTCCTCGTGATATGTATGGGTCAAGCTACCACTTATTATAATGCAAGCAGAGCACTTTTACAACAAATCGGTATGCTAAGTATCGTAATCTATCAGCATATATCACGCAATACTATCTTGCAATGCGGAACCGCCGTGCTAGACTTGGAGTATTCCATATTTCCAACAGACAGGGTGATTCTTCGTGGACTTGGACGTAACAACGATCTTGTTTCTCGCATTCTTCGGTTTCGTGGCTGCCTTCATCGACAGTACAGTGGGAGGGGGAGGTCTGATCTCCCTGCCGGCGCTGCTCGGTCTCGGCATTCCCCCGTATCTGGCACTGGGGACCAACAAGCTGGCGGGAACCATTTCGTCGGCGACCAGCTCGTTTACCTTCATCCGGATGGGCAAATACGACAAAAAGCTAATGATCCTGCTGTTTCCCGTTTCGCTGATCGGGGCCTACCTGGGGGCCAAAACGGTCCTGTTTGTCCCGCAGGAAGTGCTGAAAGTACTGGTCATCGTGATGATGGCCGCCATTTTTGTCTATACGCTTATCAACAAACGGTTTGGTGAACAGTCCAGCTATAAGGGACTGACCACATTTTCGCTGGGATTGGGGATTCCCCTGACGTTTTTGATCGGCTTTTATGACGGTTTCTTTGGGCCGGGGACCGGTTCCTTTTTCGTTTTCCTGATGGTGCTCCTGTTTGGCTACGACTTTGTGATCGCCGCCGGAAACGGGCGGATTCTCAACCTGGCCAGCAACATCGCCGCGCTGTTCGTCTTTATCGTCGAAGGCAAGGTGATTTTCCTCACCGGCCTGACAATGGGGCTCGCGATGCTCTTGGGCGCCACCCTCGGCGCGCGGCTGGCGATCAAGACGGGCGTCCGCTACGTCCGCCCGCTGTTTTTGCTGGTGTCCATCGGCCTGATGACCAAAATGATTTACGAGCTGATTTTCACGTAGACGCGAGAATCGGCATGCCGGCTAGCAAACGGAGCCGGACCAATACAAAAAGCTTGGCGCATCGGCCAAGCTTTTTCATTTTTCATTCCCTTTTCGCTGTTTCAGGCGCACGATGATGCCGTCGATCAACAGACCGATCCCCGCGCCGTAAAACGGACTGGCGAAGCGAATGCCTTCGCTAATCGGCAGTTCTTTCAGATAAACGATGACCACACCGAGAATAAACCCGATCATCGTAAAGCGCAGACGGGTCGGACCCATTCATCCCCACCGCCTTACTTGCCGAATTTGTTGGGCAGCTTCATGTTTTTCATGTTGCGGCTCATTTGCTTCAGCTGTTTTTGATTCAAATTGACGCCCATCGCGCGGGCCATCGCCTGCAATTGCTTTTCATCCATCTGCATGTTCTGCAATTGCTTCTTCAGGTAATACGTGCCGCCGGCAAATCCGCCCACCAGGCCAATAATCAGCGTAACGATCGGAATTACCCAGTTGTACCAAGCCATTGATTCATTACCATCCTCTATTGGAATTACAGTCGTACCTATTGTACCACATCTGCCGCCGCTGTACATCGCGGACATGGGGAAGATCGAAAGGTTGAAAGGTTACCCGCGGCATTCCGGCGCGAACCACAGGTGCACCGGTATCAATCCGCGGCGTACCGCGTCAGCGGGGTGTCGCTCAGCCCCGAATAATTCTCTCGGGCCGATACACTCAAAAGGTCGTCCTCGGGAAAACGGTAGGCGGTCAGCATTCCGCCAAACACGCAGCCCTGGTCGATATTGAGCGTGCCGTTTTTACGTTCCGGTTGGGGCCGGGGGTCGTGCCCCCAGATGATCAGCGGATGGGTCGTTTTTCGTTCTGCCGCCCAATCCCGGCGGATCGGCCGGCCGTCCGCTCCCGTGCCGGCCACGTCTCCGTAACGGCAAAAGGTTTGTACGGCTGGAGACTCCATCCCGATGTAATCGTCGCGGATGCCGGCGTGAACCGCTACCGCTTCCAGTTTTCCGCCGTACTTGATCATCATGTGCGACGGGGAGGAAAACAGCAGCCGCCTGCTCTGCTCTTTCAGGAGCAGCGCGTTTTTCGTTCCGTACTCCTGCTCAAAACGGCGAAACTCCTCTTCCACTTTTTCATCGCCATGCGCCAGCGTAACCGGTCGCCCGTCCAGCCAGCGGGCAATCTTCCACCCGTGGTTGCTGTCCACCATCTCCGCTACGCCGATTTCGACGTGGCGGATGAAAAACTGCAGCATCTTGATCGAATTCGGCCCTCGACTGGTAATGTCTCCAAGCGAAAGAAGCGTGCGGCCGCGGGGATGGCGGTACGTCCCGTCGTGACTGCGCTCGTAGCCAAGTCGCTGCAGCAGCTCCATAAATTCGTCGTAACAGCCGTGTACGTCGCCGATAATATCGACACCCTTGTCCGCTATCAGCATTTTGGAGCGCATCCTCGGTTTGCGTTTCATGCCCATCCCCTCCTTTCCACATAACTATTATTGTCTATTGTTTACCATAAAAAAGAAAAAAACTCACCCCCTTTTTTCCGAGGTGAGCACTCCACCGTCACACGAGATTGTGTTTATGCACGTAAATGGCGGCTTGTGTTCGGTCCTCCACATCCAGCTTGGCCAAAATGTTGCTGACGTGCGTTTTGACGGTTTTGATGCCGATAATCAGCTCGTCGGCGATCTCCTGGTTGGATTTCCCCTGGCCGATCAGCTTCAGCACTTCCAGCTCACGCGGGGTGAGCTGCTCATGGGGCAGCGGCTCCTGACCGTGGCGAAAACGGGCCATGATCTTGCCGGCCACGCGGGATTCCAGCACCGGTTCTCCGGCCACGGCGGCTCGGATAGCGCGGGCGATTTCAGCAGCGCGCGAGGTCTTCAGCAGGTAGCTGAACGCCCCTGCTTCGATCACCGGGTATACCTTTTCGTCGTCGATGAAACTGGTCAGCACGATCACCTTGCAGGAGGGACACTGCTCCCGGATGCGGCGGGTGGCTTCCACGCCGCCGATGCCGTCCATGACCAAATCCATCAGGACGACATCCGGTTTCAGCTCCACCGCCAGCCGTACGCCTTCCTCTCCGCTCGCCGCTTCGGCCACCACCTCTATGTCTTCTTCCGTGGACAGATAGGCGGCCAGGCCCATCCGCACCATCTCGTGATCATCCACCAACAATACACGAATCACGGATGCTCACTCCCTTCCTGTTCCGTTTGCGGCATCACCGGGATGCGCACCTCGATTTGCGTCCCTTTGCCTACTGCAGAGTAAATGTCAAGCGATCCGCCCAATTCCGCCACGCGCTCGCGCATGCTCCGAAGACCATAGGAGGTCAGTTTTTCGCCTTCCGGATTAAACCCGACCCCATCGTCCGTCACCCTTAGCCGCACCTGTCCCTGCAGCGTAAACAGCTTCACCGCGATCTGGTTGGCGCGGGCGTGGCGCAGCGTGTTGGAAAGGGACTCCTGCAGGATGCGGAACAGATGATCTTCAATGCCGCTGGGCAAGCCTTCGACGTCTTCGATTTCCCAGGAGATCGCGAGTGTATTTTTCCGCGACAGTTCTTCCAGCAGATCGACGATCGCTTCCTTCAGGGTCTTGTTCTGCAGCGTGGCCGGACGGAGATGCAGCAAAAGCGCTCTCATCTCCGCCTGGGCCGCCGCCGCCATCTCCTCCACCAGCTCTATCTGCTGGGCAGCGCGCTGCGGATTTTTCTCCACCAGCCGCTTCAAGGCGGCCGTGGTCATCGCGATGGCAAACAACTGCTGGCTGACGGCATCGTGCAGCTCCCGGGCAAGCCGCTGCCGCTCTTCCGTAACGGCTGCCTGTTTCAACTGCTCCGCCAGCGCCGCGTTGTGATTGGACAGCCGCTGCAGCGACGCCACCTGCTCTTCCCACTGCGACGCCAGGCGGTTAAACTGCCAGCCCAGCTCGCCGATCTCGTCCGCGCCCAGATCGGGAACGCGGTAGGACAAGCGGCCGCGGCTCAGATTCATGGTCGCTTCGCCCAGCACGTACAGCCGCTTTTTCAACAGATTGCCGAAAATGTAGCCGCTGATCACGCCCAGCACCGTCCCCACGGCAAGCGAGACGGCAAAGGCTGCCAGCATGATCACCCAATCCGGCTCCGCCGGCAGTTGTATTTGCAGATTGGCGGCAAACCATTGGCTCAGTTCCGGGTCGTCTACCAATGTCGAGTAGAGGAGACGGATCTTTGGATCGTTGGCCCAGGCGATGTGCATCAATAGGAAACAGAGGAACGTAGCGGTTACCGTGCCGATGACCAGCATCAGGCCGAACCGCACATACTGCCATTGTACGCTCGCTAATCGCTGTCGACGCATCGGTCAGTACCCCCTAGATGTACTTGACTTTTATATCGCCGACAAGCAGCGAGAGTTGTAAATGGACTTTTTGAGCGGCCTGCTCGTACTGCTCGGAGCGGACCATCACACTGCGGCTGATGCCGCCTTGCCGGTGTCCAAACACTTCCAGGTCGCCTAAGCTCACCTCGGCTGTAACGGCAACCGGCATGTCGACCGGCACGTAAATGGTGACGTCCCCCACCCAGCCGTCGACAGTCAGGAACGCTTCCTCCTGCATCACCATCGCCCGCGACAGGTCGATCACCACATCCCCGATGCCGTGCCAGATGTGCAGTTCATTCAGCTCAAACCTGCCGGACGTAAGATGAAAATCGCCGATCAGGGAACTGCGGGTATCCTTGGGCCGCAGAATGCTGCCGGGGTGATGGGTCTTAACCCGTTCCTTGTAGACAGGCCCGTATTCTGTTGGCTTGGCCGAGCGTGCCGCCTTATCGTGAAACGACTTATCGTCGGGCGCGTCCCATTTCGGGGAGAAACTGCTCATGTCACCGAGCGTATCCACCCGTCCGTCGCGCCGCTGCGAGCGCCCCCGGATCAGGCGGAAGCCAAAGTAGATCAACGCCAGAGGGACGAAGAAATGGAACAGCTCATGGAATCCCACGCCGAACCACATCTCCAGCGCAATCAGGATGCCAAATCCGGCCAAAAGACCGCCTCTGATGCGTTTTCGCTTCTCCCACATGCGCGCGCCGACGTACACCAATATCATCGGCCACAGGCTAAACAAACTGAACGAAATGATATGCAAGGTGTCGAGCAACAGGCCAATGCCCGTCAAGATGATCAGAACACCAGCCGTCATTTTGTGCAAGCGGGACAGTTTCACAGGAGTCTCCTCTCTTACGCCCCATGCCGCTCATTTTCCTTCCAAACTGTTACGGCATGTATAGATAAACGCAGGCGGAATGTTCAACGGCGTGAAATCAGTCTCGACCCGTTGAAAACGCGCCTGCAGCTCCGATTTCAGTTGCAGTGAGTATTGAAACGTGATGAACAGCCCATCAGGGGCCAGCGCGGATTCAATTTGGTCCAGAATGCCGGTACGCAGCGTTTCCGGAAAGATGGCAAACGGAAGGCCGGAGATGATTACGTCGGCTTTGCCCAACCTCATTTCCTCCATATACTGCCCAAGCTTTAAAGCCTCTTCCCGAATCGGCACGTCGGGAAACCGGTCGCGCAGCATGGTCCGAAACTGATGATCACGCTCAACCAGAAGGTAACGGGCGTCCGGCCGCTTCTTTTGGAGAATGGCTTGCGTAAACACGCCCGTGCCCGGCCCCAGTTCAACGATGACGCCAGCGTTTGCCCAATCCACATGGGTCAGCATGCGCGCGCAGAGAAAACGGGAACTGGGGATGATGCTGCCGACTCGGCCTGGTTCGGCAAAAAACCGTCGTAGAAACACCAAGAAGTCTGACAAAAAAAGGACCTCCTCTAGGGGAAAAGCAGCCTGTTTCCCAGGCTGCCTTAGGTTCAATTCTACATCAAACGCCGCCGTTCCTCTCGCTTACGCTTGTTCCGGATGCTGTGGCGTTTCCTTTTTATCAAGCAGGGAGGCTTTGATCTGCGCCAGTTCCGCATCCAGCTCGTCCTTCTCCCATTTGCTCAGCGAGTGGTCCAGGCCTGCGTTGGTCAGGCGCCACTGGTCGCTGAGATCCGCTTCCGCCTCCATGCGCATCACTTTTTCTTCCATCCGGGCAAATCCGCGGCTCGCCGTTTCGCTCCCCATCCCGACAATGGCCTGATTTACCTGTTTTTGCGTCTTGGCTACTTGGGCGCGGGCCATCAGGGTGTATTTTTTCGCCCGCATCTTGTAAAACTCTTCTTTCAGCTCAGCCAGCTTTTCGCGCATCTTTTGCGCCGCATCCGAAGCAGACTGATAGAGCGTCTCGTACTCCCGGGCACGCGCTTCGTACTGTTTCTTGTCGGCAAGCGCGCGGCGCGCCAGTTCGTCTTCACCCTCGCTAAGCGCCAGTTTTACCTGGCGATCCCGTTTTTCCACGAAGGCCAGCGCCTCTTCCCACTGCTGACGGAACTTCTTCTCAAGCGCCACCTGGCGGGCGACGGCCACTTCCACCTGTCCGATCTCCACTTCCATGTCACGCATGTACTGGTTCAGCATTACTACCGGATCTTCCATAGAATCCAGCACGTCATTCACCGAAGCCACAGTCAAATCACGCAAGCGTTTCAAGATACCCATCGTCACTTCTCCTCCTCATCATACCATATGATTCTCGTTGGATTAACAACCTTGTCCTGCGATCCGGCCATGCCGACGCGAGGATTACGGCTGCTGCCGCCTGGTTACACTTTTCTCCCATCGATCCAATACGTCATCGTCTTGCAGCACGCGCTGTGCCCACTGCCGCTCCCCGACGGTCGGAACCGTTTGATCCGGCACATCCCGTTGGCGAAGCAGGCGGAAGCCCAGGTACATGACACCAATGGCCAGCACGGCGTGGAACAAAACATGCAATTTGCCGATCAGCATCAGGAACCCGATCAGAAGGATCAGGCCGCCGGTAAACCGGGAACCTGAGCTGCTCATCATTTTGCGGGCGCCGTACAACATGATCAGCCCGGGAATCAGCACGCGGAGCAGCTCACTGCTGTCAATGCCAAGCTGATCGAGTATGACTAATCCCCCAATGAGCAGCAGGATCAGTCCGAGAAGCACTTTTCCAGACCGTTCGCTCATTAACTGCTTACCCTCCCATCGACTTTGTTTGGGTGTCACCCTTATGGCTTTATTGTAGACGGCTGACAGGTCTCGTCATAACGGGCGGGCGGTTGGTTTTTCCCTCCGACCCGGGGCGGAGGCACCTTCCTTCCGCAATCGGACAAGCACCCTGGCGAGATGTGGTGAACCATGCGCTGACGTGATCTGACACGAATCGTTTCCTGCTTGAGGGTGCAAATTGTGACAAAATTATGAACTCCACCAAAAAAAGACAGGAAAAATCGGACAAGTGTTGAATTGTGCTGAGGTGCGTGTAAAAAACATCGAATTTAGCCGAATTCCGCGGTGCGGAAACGGGGGACCCACGTTTTTCGGGGTGAATGGCAGCCGCCTGCCGGCCGCCTAGGGCATTCCTTTCGACCGAACCCATCAGCTAACCTCGTAGGCTTAGGAAAGGAGCAGTTTCTTTTGCGCAAAACGGTGGTTACTCTCTTCATCGCCGGGATGCTTGCAATAGGAGCAGGCGCTGCACACGCCCAGGAGGAAAAAACCCTGATGGGTGTTGTCAACAGCCTGTATGGTGTTCCTTACAAGTCGTCCGGCACAACCAAAAACGGATTTGACTGCTCCGGCTTTACGCGCTATGTGTTTCATGCGCTGGGTGTAGATCTGCCTCATTCGTCGTCTGCCCAATTCAAGTTGGGAGTACCGGTGTCCCGCAACGATCTCCAGCCCGGTGACCTGGTCTTTTTCAACACCAACGGGCACAGCGTTTCACACGTGGGCATCTACATCGGAAATGGCTTGTTTGTACACTCGGAGAGCGGCAGAGGAGTCGTCAACACGAAGCTGAACGATCCGTATTACTGGAGCAAGCGCTTTGTGGGTGCCAAGCGGATTGCGCTGCCTGCCATTGCCGAAGCTCCGCAGAATCCACAGAAAAAGAAACCTGTACAAGCAGCATCGCTGCCCGAGGCCACACAGCCGTCGCAGCAGCAAGAACAATCGACGCAACAACAGCAGAATTCACAACAACAACAACAACAACAACCGAATCCACAACAACAGCAGACTTCAGCACAACAGCAGTAACCGACGCACATTGAGCCAGGGACGACAGGTCTCTGGCTTTTTCTGGCTACATTTAGCACCTGGTGTCAAGAGGTAGTAACATCCATCTTTTCTACGCTGACGCGGCTTGTCCGTGCGGGTGCCAGGAATCTGTCCCCCGCATCAGGACGAACCGTGATATTATGATGAAAGAAACAGGACCAGAACACATCTGGTGACTGGGGGAGAGTTCCGGTGAAAGACCATGTTTTGATAGTGGACGACAATGAGGAAATTCTCGAAATGCTGGAAGATATTTTGGGAAGCGAAGGATACGATGTGTCCACGGCAGTAAACGGTGAGCAGGCGTTGGAGCTGTTGAACGCAGGCACCAAGCCCAATCTGATTCTGCTTGACATCATGATGCCCGGCATGAGCGGCTATGAGCTCTGCTCGCAGATTCGCCGCGAGTGGGAACTGCCCATCCTTTTTCTCAGTGCCAAGGGCAAGGCGGTAGACAAGGTGGTCGGCTTTGAGATCGGAGCCGACGACTACATCACCAAGCCGTTTGACACGGAGGAATTGCTTGCCCGCATCCGCGCCCACCTGCGCCGCTACGAACGCATTCGCCGTTACAGTGAGGAGGCGGCAGAGAAAGAGAGAGCAGCATCCTCCATTACTGTCCTGAAGTTCAAGGGGCTGGAAATTCACAAGGAAACGTACTCCGTTTACGTCAACGACCAAAAAGTTGATCTGTCCACCAAGGAGTTTCAACTGCTTACCTTTCTGGCCGAAAACGCGGGCATCGTCTTTACGCGGGAGCAGATTTACGACCGCGTCTGGGGCTACGGATACGGCTCGCTCAATACGGTTACCGTGCACATCAAGAACCTGCGCGAAAAACTGGAGAAGGATCGCCAGTTCATCAAAACGCAATGGGGGACGGGGTACGTGTTCATCGGGGAGAAAGTGTAGATGAGCATCCGAAAGAAGCTGTTCCTCTCGTTTATCGGCTTGATCACACTCAACCTGCTTTTGTTCAAGTTCGTTTTTGAGGACATCATCGTCGAGCAGTTGAAGACGGACCGGCACAACCAGTACCGGTATGAAAAGGAAACGGCGGAAAAGGTGCGGGTCAATCAGTTGTTGAACTCCAGCGTGTTCAAGGACCCGTCCGAGCGGCGGGAGCTGGAGACACAGCTTCCGGAAGACCTGATGTACAAAATGGTCGTCACGGATGCGGACGGCAACGCCATTTACATCAAGACATCTCAGGCTTACAACCTGAAAAACCCGCATACAGCCAATCCCGCCGCCCAGGAGAAAAGCGATCTGAAAGTGGTGGCGGAATACCACTTTCAGCACGAACCCCCGCGTCAGGGACATACCATCATCTACTTTTACACGGATGAATCGGACATTCTCGCCACCAAAGGCGTCTCGATGATGCTGTGGTTCATCTACGGCAGCATCGCGCTGGTCGGCCTCATTCTGCTCACCTTCTTTGTCCGTTGGATCTTGCGGCCGGTCAGCGAACTGTCCCGCGTGACCCAGGAAATCCGTGAAGGCAAGCGCTACGTCTCGTTTAGCTACCGCTCGCAGGACGAGTTTGGCCAGCTGTTCGACTACTTTTCCGACATGGTAAACGAGCTTCGCGAGGCCGAAGACCGACAGTCCGAACTGATCTCGGCCATCGCTCACGACTTTCGCACGCCGCTCACGACCATCAAGGGCTATGCCTCCTACATCGGCTCGGGACGCGTCACCGATGTCAAGCGCATTCAAAAACAGATGCGCAAGATCGAGGAAAAAACGGCTGATCTGGAAAAGCTGCTGGACGAGCTGCAGGATTTTAGCCAGCAAAGCTTGGAGATCAAGCTGAACATCAGCCGCATCCACGTAAAAAGTTTTGTCAAAGGCGTCATCGAAGACTACCTGGTGCGCATCAAGGAGGCGGGGCTGTCGTTTCAGTGGAAGCTGCGCGTCTCCAACGAACTGCACATCGAGGCGGACGAGGCCAAACTGCGCCGCGTGCTGGAGAACCTGCTGAACAACGCCATCTACTACAACAAGCCAAATGGGTCCATCCTGCTTACCTGCGATCAGCGGGACGGGCACGTGCTCTTTTCCGTGATCGACAAGGGAGAGGGCATCGCGCCGGAGGACCTGCCCAAGGTGTTCACCAAGTTTTACCGCGCAGAAAAATCTCGCAACCGGAACAACGGCGGCACCGGCCTGGGTCTGCCCATCTGTCAGAGCATCGTCCAGCGCCACGGCGGCGTGATCACCGCGAGCAGCGAGCTGGGCGTGGGCAGCTGCTTTTCCTTTACGATCCCGTTTTTTCAACCATAATTTATTTCAATTTATTGATGGTTAATATTCACTTTATTTTTATCTGATACAGTATCTCTTGTAAGCAAGCATGTTGCTTTCCGTGATAAATAACCCCCATTTTTGGTATCTGACATCAAGCGGTCATGCTCGGTGGAAAGATGCCTCTTTTTTTATCCCCCTTTATTTCCGCACCTCCAGCCGCATCTTCAACCCGTTTTTCGGACGCAAGGTAACCAGCGGCTCCGGCTCCACCCGCTGTCCCGGTTCGGCCAGCCGCAGGCGGAAGCGCTGGGCGATCGTGGCCAGCAGCAGCGCCGCCTCCATCAGCGCAAAGTTGTTGCCGATGCAGATGCGCGGCCCGCCGCCAAACGGAAAGTAGGCGAACGCGGGAATTCGCTTCAGCAAATCGCCGCCGAACCGTTCCGGGATGAATTGGTCCGGGTTGTCGAAATAGCGGCTGCTGCGGTGCATCACATACTGACTCATCATCAGCGTCTCACCCGGACGGTACACGTGCCCTCCGATCTCCACTTCGTCCACCACTTCCCGGTTAATCACCCAGGCCGCGGGATAAAGCCGCAGGGTTTCGCTGATGATCTGATTGGTATAGACAAGCCGCGGGACATCCTCTGCCGTCGGCAGCCGTCCGCCCAGCACCTCGTCCAGTTCTGTCCACAGCTTTCGTTCCGCTTCGGGATGGGTGGCCAGCAGGTACCAGATCCACGACATGGTGTTGGCGGTCGTCTCGTGGCCGGCGACAAAAATGGTCATTACCTCGTCACGCACCTGCTCGTCCGTCATGCCCTGTCCGTCCTCCTCGTCACGCGCGGCCAGCAGCATGGCCAACAGGTCGTTCCGTCCTTCCCCGCCATTCCTCCGCCGTTCCTCGATGATCTCGTATATGGTTTTGTCCAGCGTCTTCGCCGCCTCCTGAAACTTCTGGTTTTGCGGCGTCGGCACGCCGAGCGGAATGTCGATTATCGCCGAAGCCTTGTTCGACACGTACTGCAGCCCGATTTCGATGGCGCGGCCGATCTTCTCGACACCTTCCGTCAACCCTTTGCCGAACATCGTCTCGGTGATAATCGCCAGCGTTACTTTCATCATGTCTTGGTGCACGTCACGGATATCGCCGTCTTTCCACCGGTCCATCATGGCGAGCCCCTGACGGACCATCACGTCGGCGTAAGCGGCGATCCGCTCCCGGCGAAAAGCAGGCTGCATCAGCCGGCGCTGCCGCATGTGCTTTTGTCCCTCGCTGGTGAGAATGCCGTCTCCCACCACTGCACGCGCCACCTGCAGTCCTTTGGCCTTGCGAAAGTGGGCCTGTTTGGTGACCAGCACTTCCTTGATGTGTTCGGGATTGGTCAAGAGATACATGTGCCGGCTGGGACCAAAACGAAAATGGACGACATCGCCGTGCTGTTCCGCAGCCCTCTGCAAAAAGCCGAGTGGATCGCGGCGAAAGGCGAGCAAATGGCCGGATATGGGCAGCCCTTTGGGGGCGGGAATCGTTGTCAGGTTCATCTCAGACATCCTTTCCCAGTATCAGTGCTCGTCTCTAGTATCCATCCGGCCCGGCACCTTATACCACAAACGCCCTTGGGCAGCGTCAAAAAAACAAACCGCCTGAATTATCAGGCGGTCTCTCTTCTGTTTACGAAAGGGTCGGCTTGTCCACCTGCACCAGCCGGTTGGACACCAGCCGCTCGCGCACCTTGATGCCGATCCAGGCGGCCAGCACGGCCTTGATGACTCCCACCAGCAAAAAGGAAACGCCGCCGCTCATGATCGCGGCGCTCCACGGAATGTCCAGCACGTACTTGAGCTGAATCACGCCGCAAACCAGTGTCACAACCATGCCGACGTGGTTGGCCACCAGCGCCCAGCCAATGGAGAATCGGGTTTTCTCCAGGATCAGGCCGGTAATGTAGGCAGTCAGAATGAAACCGAAAATGTATCCACCGGATTTGCCGGCCAGCACCTGGAGTCCGCCGCTCGCCCCCGAGAAAACCGGCAGACCGACCGCGCCCAGCAGCACGTAAATGATCATCGCCAGCGTGCCGTACCGACTGCCGAGAATGGTGGCGGCCAAACCGACCGCCAGTGTCTGTCCGGTAATCGGAATCAGCGGCAGGGGAATTGTGATTTGCGAAAAAACGGCCGTCACAGCGGCAAACACAGCAGATAAGAGCATCCATCTCAATCGTTCGTTTCTCATGGTAACCTCCCGTTTTTGTCAACCAAAACATAAGACGAGTTAACACTTTAATCATAATGCCTGTCCGAACAAATGTAAATGGCAAAACGGGAGGTATTGAGGCACGCCGAATCGTCAGGCAGACAGGCGGGAGACTCGCGCTTTCCATTCCCGATCGTTTCGGCTATGCGCGGCGGTCGCAGTACGCCTGGAGGTGAATCAGCGAATCGACCGTGTGATCGATCAGGCGGCGCAAGTCCTCTATGTTGCCCTCGTCGATCTTGCGGTGAAAATCGAGCGTGATCTGATTGGCAAAGCGCTGCGGCGGCCACTCCTGCCGATGCTCGTCTAAACGCGCCTTGACCGTCTGCGTGATGTGCGGCCGGTGTCCCCACACCTCGTTGAGAATCGCGGTGATCGCTTCTGTCTCCCGCGGCACGTCGCTGATCTCCAGGAAATAATGGATGCAGATCGTGCAGCCCACATGCTCTGTCAGCGGCTTGTCCAGCTGCTCCGCCGCAATGTCTGCCAGCGAGGTGCGCAGCTGGATCTGCGCCGTCACCGCCGTGTCACCATCAGCCTTACCTGCCTGACGGAATTCAATCTGAAACAGCCGCTCAAATGTAGCCAGGTCCATCACGTCGGAGCGGCCCGTGATGATGATGGCTCCCTCGAAATCCCGATCGTACACCACTCCTTCCAGCACGACCCGGATATTGTCGAACACCAGCGGATGAAACACCTCCGCTCCTCCTTTCCATCCGAATGGCACACGCTACTAGGATGCCCGTCTTTTTTCCGTTTGGCAAGAACGACTTATACTCCATTATCTATACACAATCCATAAACTGGTATAGTATTAAATCAACATCCAGTTATCTGACTGCCTGTCTGCCAACACTACATATTCTGAAGAGGAGGTTTTTCATGACCGCTGCTGATCGCATGCTTGATCGCTACGCCGAATTGGCTGTGAAAATCGGCGTCAATGTCCAGCCGGGGCAAACCCTTGTCATCAACGCCCCCCTCTGCACGGCCGAACTGGTCCGCAAGATTGCCAAAACAGCTTACCTGACCGGAGCCAAACACGTGTATACCGAATGGACGGACGATGAACTGACCCGGCTCCAGTACGATCTCGCCCCGTATGAAGCGCTGACGGAATACCCGATGTGGAGAGCAAAAGCGTACGAGGAGCTGGCCGAGAACGGGGCTGCGTTTCTTTTTATCATCGCGACCGACCCCGATCTGCTCAAGGGAGTCAATCCGGAGCGGATCGCCGCTGCCGACAAAGCGATGAGAACTGCCATGTACACGTTTCGCAACTACACGATGAACAACAGCGTCAGCTGGTCGGTGATCGCCGCTCCCTCTCCTGCATGGGCCGCAAAAGTCTTCCCGAACCTGCCCGAAAGCGAGCAGGTGAGCGCCCTGTGGAATGCCATCTTCCGCGCCACCCGGACAGACGTGGACGACCCGGTGACAGCCTGGCAGAACCATCAAGCAGCACTGAACGAAAAGGTGACCTACCTGAACGGCAAGCAGTACCGCTGCCTTCACTTTAAAGCGCCCGGCACCGACCTGTCGGTTCAACTGCCGCCCGGTCACCGCTGGCAGGGAGGAGCCAGTGTGACCGCAAACGGCGTACCGTTTACAGCCAACATCCCGACGGAAGAAGTCTACACCGCTCCGTTGAAAGACGGGGTGAACGGCGTCGTTTCCAGCACGATGCCGTTGAGCCACAACGGCAATCTGATCGAGAACTTTACACTCCGTTTCGAGCGGGGGCGCATCGTGGAAGTGACGGCAGAGACGGGCTTTGACGTATTGCAGAAGCTGATCGAGACGGATGAAGGCTCCCGCTACCTGGGAGAAGTGGCCCTGGTGCCGCATCAATCGCCCATCTCCCAGTCCAACCTGATTTTTTACAACACGCTGATCGACGAAAATGCCTCCAACCATTTGGCGATCGGGAATGCCTATCCGGTCTGCCTGGAGGGCGGAGACAACCTCTCCCCCGAGGAAATGGAGCAGCGCGGTCTCAACACCAGCCTCATGCACGTCGATTTCATGATCGGTTCGGCGGAAATGGACATTGACGGGGAGCTGGCCGACGGCACACGCGAGCCCATCTTCCGCAATGGAAACTGGGCGTTCTAAACAACATCCTTCCTGCTTCCGGACCGACGCCGATCCGGGAGCAGACAAAAAAAAGCCGCCCGGCTGCGGCTGTCTTCCCTGCAGTTCTCCGCTTGCGCGAAAGACTGATACGGGAACGGCTGCCCTGGCGGCTCTCCTCTCTTAAACGGATGGATGCTTACCGCTTGTTGTAATGGCGCAGGTAGGCATCCTTCGCTATTTTTTCCTGGCAGTCAAAGCACTCGGTCATGTAGGATTCAGCCTGCTCTGTCATCGCTTGGCCGCACACGGTGCAACATTTGGCTTCCAGATTGCGGAAAAAGGTGGCGATCGGCGTCATGATTATAACCTCCCGACGTGTTCGTTGAGGTTATTGTATTATAACAGGGGTTGTTTTATAAAACGTTGTTATAAAACATTACGGCGCATTTTCGCTCGCTTGCTTCTGTTTTCTGTCCGTTTCTCCTGCTTTCGCTGTATTAATACTTTTTTGATTTTTCCGCGCTGTTTTACAACACAAGCGCACCCTGGACATGTTTTGATCAGATCAGCAGGTTAAACAGTGTCGGGTCCTTGGTTACCTCCACGTAGCGAATGCCATGCTTATTCATCCGGTCCACCAACGGCTGATAGTCCTCTCTGCACTTCAGCTCGATTCCGACAAGTGCCGGCCCGTTATCCTTGTTGTTCTTTTTCGTGTACTCGAAACGGACGATGTCATCGTGCGGCCCCAGCACTTTGTCGATAAACTCGCGCAGCGCTCCGGCCCGCTGCGGAAAATTGATGATGAAGTAATGTTTCAAGCCTTCATACAGCAGGGAACGCTCCTTGATTTCCTGCATCCGGTCGATGTCGTTGTTGCCCCCGCTGATGACGCAGACGACGTTTTTCCCTGCAATCTGCTCGCGGCAGGCGTCAAGCGCGGCAATCGGCAGGGCCCCGGCCGGTTCGACGACGATGGCGTTCTCGTTGTACAGTTCCAAAATCGTGGTGCATACTTTTCCTTCCGGCACCAACACGATGTCGTCCACGATCTCTTTGCAGATTTCGCGGGTGAGCTGTCCCACCTGTTTGACCGCCGCCCCGTCCACGAACTTGTCGATCTCCTCCAGCGTGACGACGTCTCCCCGGGCCAGCGCCTCCGTCATCGAGGGAGCGCCGGCCGGTTCCACCCCGATTATGCGGGTGGACGGACTGACTCCCTTCACGTACGTGCCGACGCCCGCAGCCAGTCCCCCGCCGCCGATGCTCACAAACAGGTAATCGATCGGCTCCGCCATATCGTTCATGATTTCCGCGCCGACCGTTCCCTGTCCGGCAATCACCAGCGGATCGTCAAACGGATGGACAAACGTCATGTTCTGTTCCAGACAGTAGGACATCGCCTCCGCAAACGAATCGTCAAACGTGTCGCCGACCAGCACTACGTCGACATACTCACCTCCGAACAGCTTGACCTGCGACACTTTCTGCCGCGGCGTCGTAGCCGGCATGAAAATATGGCCGCGAATCTGCAGCAGCCGGCAGGAGTAGGCCACGCCCTGCGCGTGGTTTCCGGCGCTGGCGCAGACCACTCCCCTTTGCCGCTGTTCATCCGAAAGGTGGCGGATCAGGTTGTAGGCGCCGCGAATTTTGAACGAGCGCACTACCTGCAAATCTTCCCGCTTCAAGTAGACGTTGCAGCCATACCGCTCGGACAGGAGCTTGTTTCGCTGCAGCGGCGTTTTCTCGATTACGTCTTTGAGCAAATGGTTGGCGACGATGATGTCTTCCATGTTGACAGCAGGCATGTGTTTTTTGCTCCTCCCCCTGATGATGATATCGGCAGCGCGGAACATGCAAAAAGCCCCCGCCTCCAGCCTTCGGCGCATCGCGCACGACTGGCTGAGGCGAGGGCATCGCGGTACCACTCAGCTTCTCTGCTTTCCTCGCGAAAAACAGACTCGGCGAGTTCCCCTGAGCAGAACTCCCGCCCGGTAACGGGGGCGTGACCGTTGCCCTGTACTCAAATCGGCGATCCCGTTCTTTCCAAGGCACAGCTCCAAGGTGATATTCAAAACAGGCCAGCGGCTGTCCTTTCAGCACGAGGGACAGCTCTCTGTGCGCCGCTTCTGTTTTTACTCGTCCTTTTCCGCGCTGTTCAACCAAAAAGAACTATTTAAATTAGTAAGAAATTATAGTCATTTTGCCATGCATTGTCAATGCTTTGCCACTTCCCCCGCCAAATAAAAAAGCGGGGTCCGCCGTCCCCACTTGGTTTTGCTAAGATAGTTACACCGCTTCGTAGATCGCTTCGTAGCGCTTGCCGATCTCCTCATCGCTCATGCCGGCGTCGCGCAGACGCTTGATCAGCGCAGTAGCCCAGATTTCCGAGCGCTGTGCCATCTTGGCGTACTTTTTCGCCTCTTTTTCCCTGCGCTTGGCGCGATCCTCGCCGTTGGACTTCAGGTTGTCGAGGATGAACAGCATGTGCAGCGTCTCGTCCTCGTTCAAACTGGTCCAGTTGTCGTTCAGAAACGCAACCACTTTCTTATAGTATCCGTCAAACTCTTCAAAGGAAATCTCCGTATCCATGTTCAGATATTCCTTCATTTTGTCAAACAGCTCTTGCATCTTTCGTCACAACTCCCTCGTTTTTTTCTGCCCTATTATAGCAAAAAACGGGACAAGGGAGAAAGCCGCATCATGGTCAGATTGGCGGCGCTGTCCCTTCGGATTGTGATGACAAAAACGGGACGGAAAAATTCTGCCGGAAAAGCAGGTGTGGAGCGAATTCATTTTGGCACAGGTCCAGGCAGCGGTATAATGAAGGGACAACCACCTGTGAAGGAGATCGGCACGCATGAACAAATCGTCGCAAAAGGAAGCCGCCATTCGCATCGGCCAGCAGATGACCCTGACGATCAAAAGTCTCGGCATCAACGGCGAAGGCATCGGCTATTACAAACGAAAAATCGTCTTTGTGGATAAGGCCTTGCCCGGGGAGGTGGTGCACGCCGAAGTGACGGACGTCAAGGAAACGTACGCCATCGCCAAACTGGTGCGCGTGGTGGAGCGCTCCCCTGCGCGGGTCGAGCCGCCCTGTCCGGTCTATGAGGAATGCGGCGGCTGCAGCCTGCAGCACATGGATTACCAGGCCCAATTGGCCAGCAAGCGGGAGCTGGTGATCGAATCGCTGCGCAAGTACGCCCGGCTGGAGAATCCGCCGGTGGCGGAGACGATCGGCATGGACAACCCCTGGGGCTACCGCAACAAGGCGCAGTTTCAGGTAGGACGGCAGAACGGCCGGCTGGTGGCCGGCCTGTACCAGACCGGCAGCCACCGCCTCGTTGACCTGGAGGAATGCCGCGTGCAGCACGAGGCGACGAACGAGATCGTCCGCACGGCGCGGCAGATCATGGAGGAGCTGGGCATTCCCGCGTACGATGAACGAAAACGGACCGGTGTCATCCGCACCATCGTCGCCCGCGTGGCCTTTGCCACAGGCGAGACGCAGCTCACGCTGGTGACGGCGACCGAGGAGTTTCCGCGCGTCAAGGAACTGATCCTGGAACTGCGCACCCGTCTGCCCGGCCTGGTCAGCATCGTGCAGAACGTCAATCGAAAAAAGACGTCGCTGATCTTCGGCGACTCCACCCGCCAGCTCTGGGGAAAACCGTCGATCGCGGAGCAGTTGGGGGAGCTGTCGTTTGACCTGTCGGCCCGCGCCTTTTTCCAGCTGAACCCGGAGCAGACGCGCAAGCTGTACGAGGAAGTGAAAAAAGCCGCCGGGCTGACCGGCAGCGAACTGGTGCTGGACCTCTACTGCGGCACGGGGACAATCGCCCTCTGGCTGGCGCCGTACGCCCGGGAAGTCCGGGGCATCGAATTGATTCCCGATGCAGTCGAGGATGCCCGCCGCAACGCCGAGAAAAACGGGGCCGCCAACGCCACCTTCCACGTCGGCCGCGCCGAGGTGCTGATGCCGAAGTGGGCCAAGCAGGGCGTAAAACCGGACGTGGTCGTGGTTGATCCGCCCCGCACCGGACTGGACGACGCCCTGATCCGCTCCCTCCTGGAGGTGCAGCCACAGCGGATCGTCTACGTCTCCTGCAATCCGTCCACCCTGGGCAAAGACGTGGCGAAGCTGCTGGCCCGCTACGAACTTGTCAGCGTCCAGCCGTTGGATATGTTTCCGCATACGAGTCATGTGGAGTGTGTGGTGTTACTTACTTTGAGAGGGGCAAAAGAGTAAGTCCGTTGTTTTTCTGACACACCTGATACCAAGGGGCTGTTTGCCCCCTGCCCGCGTCGCGTTTTGGTGCGGACGCGATCCGCTTCTTTGCTGGTCGTCAAGAGAGCGAGCGGGCCCTACCACCCATGCGCCATGGACTTTGTCTGCACACGGAGACACGGAATTGCTGTTCCGTGTCTTTTTGCTGTAATTACAACGTTTTATATTAAATAACGGTTGCATGGAGTTCCCCGTTTGCTGATTGGGCGTATCGAGGGATTCGTCCCGCTTCGACAAAACCGATCGACGTATAGAGGTAATTGGACCGATCTCCTTCCCGCGTGTCGAGCACCAAAAGCGATAGCGGCCTTCCTGTTTTGCCCGCTCTTCCGCTTTTTGCATGAGCGAGCGGTTGCTATACTCTGGCAGCCCATATTTCGATTTCAATTTTAATTTCAGGCAAGCCCAGTGCAGAAATATAGCCAACGGTCATCGCAGGATAGTCATTTCCGAATAACTTGTCCCACTCGGCGTAGAAGAAATCCCAATCAAGTTTTTCCGTGGCCCAGATATTCACTTTAATAATATGTTCGCTTGTCAAGTTTTCCGATTCCAGAATTGCCTTGATATTGGCAAATGTATGAACCACCTGCTCATTCAAAGCCGCTGGTATCTCCCCTTGAGGGGTTACGCCGATTTGTCCTGATGCCACAAACAGTTCGGCACCTCTCGGGATTTTGGTGATGTGCGTGTACTTCCCAACTGGCGCCGGGACAGTTGCGGGATTGGTTCTGGTAATTTTTCCGCTCATTACAGCAACACCTCGTCATGTTGGATTGTTTACCGTGATGACACGCATGTTCGCGATCTCTATTTTGAGTGCGGACACTCCCTTTCTCTTAAAAAGTAAGTTTTCTACAGTATACATAAATCATGGGGTATAATAAACAATCATCTGCCAAAAAATGCTATATTTTCAAAGCTTACACCGCTGTCGGCATTCATGGAAAGACGGCAATGAAAAAAGAAAGGAGTGGTACTGTGCATGAAAAAAAGAAAACCCGCCTGGTATAAATGGGCGGCTCTCACGGCTTGTGTCGCATTGCTAGTTGGCATTAGTCTTTTGGTTCCCAAACCAGGCAGTGAACAGCCTCATACAGGCGCCATCTTGGATGTCGTTTATCCCAAGGCATATGCCTTCGACGACCATGACACATGGAGTGAGGTTCGCGAGCAAAATCCTGTTGCGGATGATTTTATTGAGGCCGTCAATGAATTCGCGTATAAGACTAGCCCCCATATCCTGAATAACGGCGGCAAAAACGTAAATTACTCCCCTCTCTCGCTCTACTTTGCGCTGTCGCTTGCCGCATCCGGTGCTAAGAACGAGACACAGGCACAATTGCTTCATGTATTGGGTGTTTCCGATCCGGCATTTCTTTTGGAACAGTCAGGAAATTTATACCGCACGCTTTACAGGGACAATGACATTGGCAAGCTGAAAATCGCCAATTCCATCTGGATGAATCAAGAGCACGATGGGAACCCGGTTCAATTCAAACATGACTTTGTAAAACACGCAGCTGAACATTTCTATGCAAGTTCCCACATTGTCGACTTTGCCAAGGAAGAAGCCGGAAAAGCGATGACTGCCTGGATATCTGCCAATACCAACGGTACACTGTCTCCCAGGCTGGAAACGAGTGCGGATCAAATCCTGTCAATCCTGAATACCGTATACTTCTATGACGAATGGGTTGATCAATTTGATAAAGAGAAAACAGCCGTGGATGTGTTCCACCTCGCAGATGGTCATGATGTACACGTCGAGTTTATGAATCAGACGTTTGGGACCGGAAGCTATGCAAAAGGAAAGGGGTTTACTCGCGCCGGCCTGGGGCTCAAAAATGGGGGACAAATGGTATTTATCCTGCCGGATCGCGGGGTATCCCCTTACGAGCTGCTTTCATCCCCCGAGCAAATGCGGAAGACGTTTGAAGAAGGCGAGGACAGCCATGGGCAAATCGTCTGGAAAATCCCCAAATTCAGCTTTCAGTCAAACCTTGACCTGGCCAACGTTCTCAAAAAACTTGGCGTGATTTCAGCCTTCACACCCAGGGCAGACTTTAGCGGTATTACCGATTACACAGCGTTTTTTTCCAGAGTCCTTCAAGGAACACATATCGCGATTGACGAAAACGGCGTGGAAGCGTCCGCCTATACGCTGATCGCCTATGCCGGTTCCAGGCCGCCGGAAAGCCGGGCAGAAATGATTCTTGACCGGCCCTTTATCTACGGGATTACGGCACCAAACGGCAGCCTGCTGTTTGTGGGGATATGCGAAAATCCTGCTGAATAACAGCGATTCATTTGCTCCTTTCGAGCTGCGTGGAACGTGTGGCACTGTATGGATTTGTCTGTTTGAAGCCAGATTGTTAAGATAGTACCAACGTCATAATCAGGAGGCTGCCAGATGTTGAACATCATTATTACGAGTGTATTGGTTGACGATCAAGAGAAGGCATTGCAGTTTTATACAGAAACACTGGGGTTTGTCAAAAAGCAGGACGTTCCCATGGGGAAATTCAGGTGGATCACGCTTGTTTCTCCCGATCAGCAAGACGGTACCGAGCTGTTGCTCGAGCCAAATGACCATCCTGCCGCCAAAGCGTATCAGCAGAAGATCTATGCCGATGGCATCCCCGCAACCATGTTTGGCGTTGCAGATATTCAGAAAGAATACAATCGATTGGTGGAACAGGGCGTGAAGTTTACGAAGGAGCCGACCAAAGTCGGTGACGTCACAATCGCCGTCTTCGACGATACATGCGGCAACCTTATTCAACTGGTACAGAAGTAACTGTGTTAAACGAACGGGCCGCACCATCGCTGGAGTGGCTTTCACTAGACCCTGTGTTTTACCAACTACCAGATGAAAGTCGCGATCGTCGGTGATTTCAGCAGCTACCAAAGCAACAGCCTGAACGCCTTCATGTACGAATCCAATCAGGGAAACATGGTCTTATTCAAGGAGACCGAATCCGACGCCCTAGAGGCACTTCACCAGATATCAGCGTGAAAGCCAAAAAGTGGGAGAAAGAATATATTGAAGTGGAAAAAGCCGGTTTGAAAGTGAATGTGAAACAGAATGCAGAACCACGAACGGGAGCATGTGCAACACAGGCTCCCATTTTTTCGTGTAAAGCAGGGGGGCCCGCATGGCCAGACGCAAAAAAAGGGCCTAATAGCCCCTTTTTTGCGTCTCATGATTCACCGGCCGTGTCAGCGCAGCTTGGCCGGGTCCACCTCCGGCACAAGACCTTCCGCCGCTGCCCGCGTGAGCAGAGCGGTGACCGCCTCATACCCTTCTTCGCCCAGGTCGGCGGTAAACTCGTTTACGTACAGGTTGATGTGCGCTTTCGCCACATCGGGGTCCATCTCTTGCGCGTGGTGCAGCACGTACTCACGCGACGCTTCCGGGTGAGCCCATGCGTATTCGACTGACGCGCGGATCCAGCCGGCGATGGCCTTTTGATCGAGCGAACGGCGAGCGATGATCGCCCCCAGCGGAATCGGCAGGCCGGTATCTTCTTCCCACCAGCTTCCCATGTCGGCCAATAGGCTGAGTCCGTACGAGGGGTACGTAAAACGCGCCTCGTGGATGACCAGTCCGGCGTCGATCAAGCCGTCACGCACCGCCGGCATGATTTCGTGAAAGGGCATCACCACGATCTCGCCAACACCTCCCGGCACGTTGCGGGCGGCCCACAGGCGGAACAGGAGGTAGGCGGTTGAGCGTTCGCTGGGGACCGCCACGCGACGACCGGACAGCACCCCCGGATCGTTGCTGCCAGTCTTGGTCAGCACCAGCGGTCCGCACCCCCGGCCCAACGCCCCTCCGCACGGGAGCAGCGCGTACTCGTTGAGCACCCACGGCAGGGCTGCATACGAAATCTTGAGTACGTCCGGCCCGTTGGGTGCCGCTGCCAGGCCGTTGGTAATGTCGATGTCGGCATATGTGACATCCAGCTTGGGTGCGCCGGGGATCAGGCCGTGCACCCAGGCGTGGAATACAAACGTGTCGTTGGGACAAGGCGAAAAGGCAATTCTCATCGTAGCACCTCCAGGAATACTGAGCTTGCTGCCTCCAATGCGTTCAGCGCCTCCGCGATGCGCCAGGAGGCACGGTCACGCGGTCCGACCGGGTTGGAAATGGCACGGACCTCCAGGACGGGGAGGCCGCATTGACGGGCGGCAACAGCCACGCCATAGCCCTCCATCGCTTCAGCAGCCGCCCCGGGCACACGCACGCCCAATGTACGAGCGGTCTCAGCGGTGCCTGTCACAGTCGTTACCGTCAGGACGGGGCCGGTGCTGACGGGCAGCCCCGCCTCGCGCAGCGCCTCAGTCACACGGGCCGCCCACTCAGCGGGGACCTGGATGCGGGCAGAACCGAATCCCAGCTCGTCCACGCTCAAGAAGCCGTCCGGAGTCTCCGCCCCCAGGTCTGCGGCGATAATCTCGTTCGCCACCACCAGGGAGCCCACTTCCGCCCGTCCCGTAAATCCGCCGCCGATGCCGGCAGACACGACCAGGTCGTACTGGCCAACAGCCAGGGCCCGCGCCGTACTGGCTGCCGCTGCCGCCGCGCCGACGCCCCCTGCCAGCACGTCAAAGCGGCGGTCGCCGCGCAGTCCGCGCAAGACCGCGTCTCTCTCTGCCGGAACAGCGGTCATCACGAGCACGCGCATGTCCGCTTTCCGCCGTTCGTGACCGATACCTTCAAGCGATCCCGTTTGCGGGTCCATCTTCATCTCTCTGATCTCTCCTCATTCATGATGCGTATATCCTTCCAACCTTCATGCACGTTCACACTCTTCCTCAACGTTATCGCTATCTCGTCTTCCTGTAAAGTTGTTTGCCAAAAACGATGTGCTCGGCCAGCGGTACGATCAACGCCATCAAGTCTTCCGTGAAACATGTGCCGAACCAGGAAACGATCACCATAGGACACAAGACCCATCTTTGCCGTTTTTTGCAGTCCGAAAGCAACGAATGTCTCTCTCAAACGTCTACTAGATTGGTAGATTTCTTCCGCCTACACGGCAGATCGTGTACGGGAACATTTTTCACGCAATAAGGAGGATTGTGAATTGAAACGATACCGCTTGCTGATGAGTCTGCTCCTCCTGCTGTTTGGGCTGCAGCCGATCGCAACGGCAGCTCAGCCGCAGACGAGCACAGGGGTGACCGCCAATGCTGCCGTCAGCCAATCGATTCCCCCGACAGCCCCGCCGGACATCGTCAATGGAACGGCTCCGCAACCTGTCATCAATCCGAACGCCGGTGCCGAGGGGAGCAGCACCGCTGTGAACCAGTCCCAGCAGGAGATGCGCGCCGCATGGGTGAGCACGGTGTACAACATCGACTGGCCGTCGAAACAGGGCCTGAGCATCGACGCGCAAAAACAGGAGTACATACGCTTGCTGGACGAGCTGAAAGCGACCGGCATGAACGCCATCATCGTCCAGGTGAGAGCGGAATCGGACGCCATCTACCCTTCCGCTCTCGTTCCCTGGTCCAAATGGCTGACCGGCACGCAGGGAAAACACCCGGGCTATGATCCGCTCGCCTTCATGATCGAAGAAACGCATAAGCGCGGCATGGCGTTTCACGCCTGGTTCAACCCGTTCCGGGCCAGCACGAACAAAGATCCGGGAAAACTGGCGGCAAATCACCCCGCCAGACTGCATCCGAATTGGGTCGTGCCTCACAATAACCAACTGATCTTCAACCCGGGCATTCCGGAAGTGAGGCAGCACGTGATCGCCACCATTCTGGAAGTGGTGAACAAGTACGATGTTGACGGCGTGCACCTGGACGATTATTTTTATCCGTACGGGCAGGAAGCGTTTAAGGACGATGCGACGTATGCCGCCTACAATCAAGGGAGATTTGCCAATAAAGGCGATTGGCGCCGCGACAACATCAACACCTTCGTCCGCGACCTGTACCAGTCGATTAAACGCGTAAAGCCGCAGGTGGAGTTCGGGATTAGCCCGTTCGGCATCTGGCGCAACGCGAAGGACGACCCCACCGGTTCGGACACGAACGGCCAAAGCTCCTACGACAACCTGTACGCCGACGTCCGCACGTGGATTCGCAGCGGCTGGCTCGATTACGTAGCGCCTCAGCTCTACTGGAGCATCGGGTACAAGCCGGCCGCGTACGACAAGCTCGTCCACTGGTGGGCGGCGGAAACAAACGGCACCCCCGTCAAACTCTACATCGGTCACGCCGCGTACCGCGTGGGCAGCAACACGACCGACTGGGCGACCAGCGATGCGCTGATCAAGCAGCTCCAACTCAACAAGGCGTATCCCCAGGTAAAAGGCAGCATCTTTTTCAGCGCCAAAACGCTTCTGAACAATACCGCAGGGGTGGGTTCCAGCCTGAAACAGTACTATGCGGCGCAAACCCCGTAACAACGGGCCAAGAGCCGAAGCGGCGCGGTTCACGTCACCTGCAGCCGACGGCTTTGCTGACACACATAGTGCCTCTGTAGACAACCTGCGGAAAAATCAACAAGGATCGTGCGGACATCCCGCAACGATCCTTGTTTTTTGACGGGAACGGCGGTTGCCGCCCCCCTAGTGATAGCCCCGTTCGCCAAACGGCTGCAGCTTTTCCATCCAGGTTTCCTCCAGCTTTTTCAGCTTGTCCTTGGTCTCCTGGTATTTGTCCTGCTTCACTTCCAGGCGCTCCACCACCTCAATGTCAAAGGCGTCTTTCCCGTATTCGTTCCACTCCTGCTGCAGCTTGCTGTTTTTGTGACTGCCGTAATTCAGCTGGAATTGCGTGCCGTTTATGGTCTTCAGGTTCATGGTGCTGCCGATGAACACTTTCCCGTTTTGTCGGTTGGTAATCCGGTAGACACCCGCCTCAGTCTTCATTTCCTTGTACAGTTGTTTCAGTTCCGCTCGTCGATCCATCGGTATCTCTTCCTTTCCCTCAAAATCACGCTTTCAGCCAGTATTGGCTGCCGTCGTCCTTTCGATCCAGAAACCCGTAGTCGATCAAATACCGTCTGACGGTAACGTAGTCGTCATACACCGCCTGCAAGATCTGATTGACTTCTTTTTCCGTGTAGATGCGCTCAGGCTGAAACCGCTTGGCGATTTCCCGCAGCACCACCAGTCTGTGTTTTTCCTTCGAGGGGAAAGTCTTCAATGATCCATCGGTTCCTGCCGGGAAGTACTTTTTCAATAACTTGTCGTACTCGTCCAGCGTCACATTGTACCGATCGTCCACCATTCTGGCGGTGTGATGCACATCAATGAAGGTCGGCGCGTACTTGTCCCGTTCTTTCAACAGCTCCATCAACGTCAAAAACACCTTGGCCTGACGCTCCTTCTCCTTCAAGGCAAAGCGGTGATTCCGGATCGTGGAAGCGCTGCCGATGCCCAGCTCCTTCTGCACGTCCGCGTCGCTATTTCCCTGGTAAAACAGGCGCAGCAGACGGTTTTGATGGTCCGTCAGGCCGGTCAGCTTTTTGTCCAGCCGGATCAGGTAGTCAAACACGGACTGATGCGCCTGTTCAATGTGAACGCGCATATACCGCTCCGCTTCATAGAAAACGCCGTCAGCCGGATAGACGACGCCTTTCTCCAGCCGCTTGCCGCAAAGCAGGCATACAACATGATCGTCCTGCAGAATGTACCCGCGTTTCAATTCCTCCAACGAGGCGTTCCAAAACAGTTCCGATACGCCAATCACACAAACACACCCTTGTTTTGTTTATATTTTTATAGACATTTTATTGTTTTGTCTATAATTTTGTCAAGGTATGCTTGTATCCATTCGCAGGCGAACGGAGAAAAGATCGTGTCTCCGTCTATTTTTTCTATTCTGAACATATCTGAAAATGCGCAAGCGATTGGACAGTTAATGGTATAATAAAAACATAATTATTATCGTAGGAGGGGAATGAATGGAAGAAACGCTCAAACAACATGCCACTCATAAAAAATTGACCCTCGGCAAACTGCTCAAGAGGGCGCTGTTCATCCTGATCGGGTCTGGCCTCGTCTCCGTCGGGCTGGAAATCTTTCTGGTCCCAAATCACATCATTGACGGTGGAATAGTCGGGATATCTATCATCTTGTCCCACTTGACAGGCTGGACGCTCGGGTTGTTCCTGTTCCTGCTCAATCTGCCGTTTTTGATCGTCGGCTATAAACAAATCGGAAAAACGTTTGCAATTTCAACGCTGTTGGGCGTTACAGCCATGTCGATAGGAACCACGATGCTGCACGACGTTCGTCCGTTGACGGAAGACCCGCTCCTGGCAACCGTATTTGGCGGCATCATTCTCGGCATTGGTGTGGGCTTGGTCATCCGCTACGGAGGATCGTTGGACGGCACGGAGATTGTGGCGATCCTGTTTAACAAAAAGACACCGTTTTCCGTCGGTGAGATCGTCATGTTCTTCAACGTGTTTATTCTCGGAAGCGCCGGTTTCGTGTTCGGCTGGGACCGTGCCATGTATTCGCTGATGGCGTACTACATCGCCTTTAAGATGATTGATTTGACGATTGAAGGGTTTGAAGGCTCCAAATCGGTCTGGATCATCAGCGACAACTACAAGGAAATTGGAGACGCCATCGTCGCCCGGCTGGGACGGGGTGTAACGTACCTCCGCGGAGAAGGCGGATATACCGGCGACGACAAAAAAGTGGTGTTCTGCATCATCACTCGCCTGGAGGAAGCCAAGCTGAAGCTGATTGTCGAGGAAGTGGACCCCGGCGCATTTCTCGCCGTCGGCAACATTCACGACGTTCGCGGCGGGCAGTTTAAAAAGAGGGATATTCACTAACCGTTTGACAGGAAAACCGTGCCTGCTGGTGCAGAGGGGCACGGTTTTCGTTTTTTCCTGTCTTGTATTCTTTATAATTTGATTTGTAAGTCCGCCCGTCTTCTGCGGCAGCATCGACACCACCCGGCTCGCCTGTTCCAATGCCTGCGGAGACAGATTCAGCATCCAGAGCGGATCACCCGCTCCTGTTTCACCTCGTCCCGTTCCTTCAGATCATCGGCGGGCGGAAACAGCATCGCCACTGTCGTCCCCCTGCCCGGTTCGCTCTCGACGCGTATCTTTCCACCGTGCGCCAGCACCAACTGCTTGGCAATCGCCATGCCCAGGCCGGACCCGCTGGCGTCTTCCTGCGTGTGACCTCCCCGGTAGTACCGTTCAAACAGGTTTTCCTTCGTCTCTTCGTCCATTCCCGGGCCGTCGTCTGCCACCTTCACGACAAACCCGCCGCCGCTGTTTGGTCCGACTGACACCAGCACGTTGGTTCCGGGCGGCGTATGCTTCACCGCGTTGGCCAGGACGTTGGCGACGATCCGCCGGAACCATTTGCCGTCCACCTGCCCCAACAGCGACGCCACCTCCGGTTGAAAGCGGATGACGTGCCGCTCCGCCCCGGGGTCGTTGACCGTATCGACGACGATGCGCCGCACCTGTTCCACGATCTCCGCTGTTTTCTTCACCATCGGCAGGGCGTTGTTCTTCAGCCGGTACGTCAGGTTCAAATCCTCGATCAACCCGGTCATGTAGTCGGCCTTTTCCCGAATAATCCCGCCGAACCGGCGAATCTCGCCGGGCCCCCATTCGTACTGGTCCGATTCCAGGATGGCCGCGTAGCCGTAAATGGAACTGAGCGGCGTCTTCAAATCGTGGGACAGGCCGGTGATCCACTCTTCCCGGGTCCGTTCCATGTCCTTTCGCCGCCGTTCGCTGTCGCTCAGGACGGCCGTCAAATGCTGCAGAGCGTCAAAGATGTCCTGAAACACGGCAAACGACTTCTTCCGCCTGCCCCTGCGTGTGGTGCCCACGAGCCTGCCGTTTCGGCCTGTCGGTTCTTGATAGCGTCCGTTTGCCAACTGTTCCAGCCAGTTCATCATGTGCAAGAGCGGCTGACCCACCCTGCGCCCGTACCACAGAGCAGCTGCGAGCACAACCAGCACCAGGATCAGCACGATTTTTAACAACGCCTCCTGCACCAGGCGATCGCTGTTCTCGGCGGCGGAGGTGCCGGGGCGGTAGAGCGGATTGGGGACGCCGACAACAAACGTGCGGCCGGTAGCCTCATCGTAGCGGCTGATGATATTGACCGGCCGGCTTCTCCGCTCCTGTTCCGCCTGCAGTATCTCAGCCGCCTCCAGCCGTTTGGCCGCCTGCGGATTGTTCCACTGCTCCACAAGGCTCCCCTGTCTGTCGTACACGGCCAGCCAGGCGTTGTGTTGGCGAAACGCCTCCTGCACTTCGCTCCCTGGCGCCGGACGGGAGACAGCATTTTCACCGGCCTCCCGCGGCAGCACCAGATGCAGCAGCCGAACCTCCGGCGCCGGGGTGCCGTACAGCACCAAATAGCTCTCCTCTCCCGACCGGATCGTCCAGATACGGGTGTGATGCGGAAAGCCGCTTTCGGGCTGAGCAAGCCCCACCAGTTCGCCCGGCGTGTACCGGCGCGGCACATCAGGCGGACAGTTGTAGGCGTAGACCGCTTCGCCGTTTCTGTCGATGACCTGCAGCCAGCCGTTTTGATTTTTTACGCTGTGCTCCACGTCCTCGTCGACGCGGACGCCATTTTTGTCCACAGCAATGAAGAACAAGGACAAGTCGCTGGCGCTGAGGAGGCTTAAATCGGTTGCCATTTCCCTTTTTGTGAGCTGGTAGCCTAACAATGCGAGCGAGATCACCAGCACGACGATCAGCACCACAAAAAACAGGAGCAGCTGGCGGAAGTGATGGACGATCATTTTGCGGCGCAGCCTCATCGCTTCCTCCCGTCAGCCACCAGTTTGTAGCCCAAGCCTCTTACCGTGACCAAGTATTTCGGCTGGCTCGGATTTTCTTCAATTTTCTGCCGCAGCTTGTGAATGTGGACCATGACCGTGTTTTCGTCAAAGAAGCCGTACTCGTTCCAGACGTGCTCGTATATCTGTTGCTTGGTGAGGACGCGGTTGGGACGCTCACAAAAAAAGAGCAGCAGGCGAAAGACCTGGGCGGAGCATTCCACCTGCTTGCCGTCGACGATCAGTTCGGCCGCCGCGACGTTTACCTGAAACCGGCCGAAATCGTATACGCGGCCGGAATCGTATGGCTGCTCCCTGGACTGGGACAGCGTCCGGCGCAGGTGTGCCTTCATCCGCGCCACCACTTCCAGCGGATGAAACGGCTTGGTGATGTAATCGTCCGCTCCGTACGCAAAGCCGCTCAGCTTGTCATAATCGGAGTCGCGGGCGGTCAGGAAAAAAATCGGCGCCTGCGTTCGCTGCCGTATCGCGGTGCACAGCTCAAACCCGCTCCTATCCGGCAGCATCACGTCCAGAATCAGCAGGTCGTAAGCCTTCTTCTCGATGAGCCGGATGGCCTCTTCCGCACGCGTGCAGGTGTCCACGTTGCGGAACCCCTCTTTTTCAAGCACGGTTTTGAGCATCTGCAAAATCGCTTCTTCATCATCGACCAGCAATATGTGCGCTTGGTGTTCCACAGCCGTTCCCTCCTTGTGTTTTCATCATACCACGTGATTGAGCGCGGGCGGGTGACGACCGGCATGTTTAAGAAAACGATAAGGAAGCGATTGGGGAGAAATAAGGCTCTCCTTTTACACTGAATCGTGAAAGGAGAGGAATCAACATGTGGGCAGTTTGCTTTCAAGAGTGTACCCGTCTGTTGCGGAGCGTGAAGTCGCTCATTACCGTCGCTGTGATCGTCGGGATCTCCTATTGGGTCTCCGATCTGGTCAATCAGGTAGCAGACATATTCTCGGAAAAGGAGCTGGCGCACGGACATGCGCTGGGCGTGTTCGTGCTGGTGATGCTTTTCGGGCCGCTGTTTGTGTTTGGCCTGTCCCATGACATCATGAACCGGGAACTGTCCAGCCGGACGATCCGGTTTTTGCTTACCCGTACCTCGCGGGCGAGCATCGTGCTCGGCAAATGGTTCGGTGTCCTGCTGTTCTGGACGTGCTGCATGCTGGTCACGTTTGGCGTCCTGTTCGCCTCCGTCCGCACGTTTGACGCCAACACGCTGTGGCAGTGCATGACGCTGTTGGTGTACAGCACGTCCCTCGCGCTGTTGATGTCCATCGCGGTGCCGCGCCCCAGCTACACGATGTTTGCGGGGATCGTCCTGGGGTTGGGACTGCCCTTTCTCGGCCTCTGGACGCTCGTCTCCTCCCATGCCACGGCGAAGTGGATCGGCTATCTGACCCCCTACTTCTACATCGAAAAAGGGGGCGCGTTCACCGGCGTCATCTGGCTGTACGCACTGCTCTTTCTCAGTGCGTCCGTCTATCTGTTTCAACGGAGGGATTGCTAGTGGCACTCGTGGAAACCAACCAGTTGACCAAGCGTTTTGGCGAGCGAACGGTCGTCGACGGCGTCACCCTGTCCGTAAACGCCGGCGAAATCTTCGGTTTTTTGGGAAAAAACGGGGCTGGCAACATGCTGACGGGCATTATCCGCCCCACTTCCGGTACGATCCGCATGTTTGACGGCGTCGGCCAGCCGGATGACTGGAAGCGGCGGATCGGCGTCCTGCCCGACTACTCCACCTTTTACGACTCGCTGACGGCTCTGGACCACCTGCGCTATCTGGCACGGGTCAAAGGCATCCGTCTCAGCAAAAAGGAGTGCGAGCGCATCCTGGAGGACGTCGGTCTGGCGGAACACGCCGGACAAAAGGCAAAGACGTTTTCCTTCGGGATGAAGAAAAAGCTGGGCATCGCCCAGGCGCTGGCGGGCGATCCGGAGCTGCTGTTTCTCGACGAGCCGACCTCCGGCGTGGACGTGGAGTCGGCGCTGCAGATTCAGCAACTGCTGCTCAGGCTGCACAAGCAGGGAAAAACCATATTCATGACCTCGCACAACCTGCATGAGGTGGAAAAAATCTGTACGCGGATCGCGATCATGAAGGCGGGGAAGATTGCCTCCCTGGGCAGTCTGGCCGAACTGCAGGCGGCGCATCGCTCCTGGCGCACCGTCCGTGTCCGCCACTCCCAATTGGCCGCAGAACAGAAGCCCGAGCTGGTCGCCTTCGCCGAACGCATCGGCCGCCATCTTCAGTGGGAAGAGGGCCGGTTCTCCCTGCAGGTGGACGACGACCAGAACGTGGCTGCGCTGGTGCGGGCGCTGGTGCAGGCCCGCGTGGACATTTACGGCGTCCACGTGGAGGAGCCGTCCCTGGAGCGCATTTTTCTCGAGGAATGACGAAGGAGAGGGATTATCCCTCTCCTAACGTTTGCTTTATAAAGACCGGCAGATGAAAACACTGATGGATGATGCCCTCATCGACATACCGCGTATCCTTTCCGGAGACGCGCCCGGCTACCGGCTGATCGTACGTCTTCGACCCGAGGGTAAAGCTCCACAAGCCTCCCGGGTACGTGGGCACAACTGCCGTGTACATGCGGGTGATCGGAAACAGTTGGCTGATGTTGCGGTACGTCTGCCCCATCACATCGGCGTGAAAGATGGGGGACTGGCTCTGGCAGACCATCAGCCCGTCCGCTTTCAGCGCCTGTTGCACATGCTCGTAAAACGAATAGGAAAACAACTGCTCCGCCGGGCCGATGGGATCGGACGAATCGACGATGATCACGTCGTAGGTATCTTTCATCTCGCGGACAAACTCCACCCCGTCGCGATACAGGAAACGGACGCGGGGGTCCGACAAGCCGCCCGACACTTCGGGCAGATGCTGTTTGCACACCTGCACAACGCACTCGTCTATCTCCACCAAATCAACCTGTTCCACTTCCGGATATTTGCACACTTCACGGGCCGCCCCGCAATCTCCACCGCCAATCACCAGAACGCGGCGAGGCTGGGGATGAAACGCCAGCGGCACATGGGCAATCATTTCATTGTAAATAAATCCATCCATTGATGTTGTTTGCACAACTCCGTCCAAGACAAGCATCCGGCCAAAATCGTAGGAATCGAGAATCATCACATGCTGAAACGCTGACTGTTCCTCGTGGATCACTTCACGAATCCGGTAACGAATCATCAGGTTCTCCCGTTCGTTCTCGGTCAGCCAGCACGAACCGGCGCTGTTTTGAACAAACTTGGGCAATACGCTCATTTCTCACCCTCCTGAAAAACAAATAGAATCATTATCACCCTATCGAAAAATCGAATGATTTTCAAGGATGCGCGCGCTGCCCCCCCTCAGGCGACAATTTCCCAAAGCTCTTCCAACCGTTTGATCACAGCGAGGGGCTTGTGATCCGTAGCAGGCGGCACGCCGGCGGGATTCAGCCATACTGCCGAGAGGCCTGCATCCATCGCGCCGGCGATGTCAGCTGTCCAGTTGTCCCCGACGAACAGTGCTTCCGCCGGGGAAGCCCCCAAGCGCTCAAGTACAGCCGCGAAAATGCGCCGGTCCGGCTTGTGCCAGCCAATCTGCTCGGAGACGAACACCCTCTCAGCGGGAAAGAGGGGGGTGAGCCCCAGGCGTTCAATTTTTTCAAACGCCATGTCCGCAGGTCCATTGGTGACAATTGCCAGGGTGTACCGTTCTTCAAGCTGCGTCAGCAGCGACTGAACGGCGCGGTCGGGAACGACGGCTGCCATGCAGGCGGCCACATACTGCTCCTGAAAGTCGTCCAGCCGGTCTGTCTCCCCCCGGCGCCCAAATTCGGCGAGGGTGCGCGACAGCCGCAGGCGGCGCAGTTGGTCAAAGTTGATCCGCTTCTCCCGGATGTCCGCCCACAAGGCGTCGCTGTGCCGCTGCAGCGCCTCGTACACGGCATCGGGGTCAAGCCCGATCGTCAGCGGGTGGGATGCGATCGTCTGCCGCATGCCCTTTTCCCAGCAAGCTGAAAAATCAAACAGCGTGTCGTCCAAATCAAACAAGATCAGCTGAAAGTCCGGCATGGCCCTCCTCCTTTGCAAGCGTTTCATCGATGCGCCGGTTGTGCGCAAAAAAACAGCCCCCATCTTACCCATTGTAGAAGAAAAACGGGTAAAATGGAGAGGCCATTGTTGTCAGGCTGACCATGTTGTTGGTTATCCGCTGGTCTGCCCGCTCGGCATCGCCTCAGCCAGCGCGCGGGCCAGATCGTCCGGCAGCGGGACCGAGCGTCGCGCAACCGTGTCGATCATCACCATCGTCACGTCGGCGTCTGCCGCCCGTTCGTCCTGCTGATTGTACAGCTCCTGGCGGATGACGAAACTTTTCTCCCCGATTTTCACCACGGAAGTGCGCACCTGCACCTGCTCCAGCATCCGCAGTTCCTTGCGGTAGTTGATCTGAATGCTGACCACGACCGGCATGATCTGCCGCCGCTTCAGCTCCTCCAACGTAAACCCCTGCTGAAACATCCAGTCAAACCGGGCCCACTCCATGTACTCCAGGTATTTGGCGTTGTTGACGTGCCCGATCACGTCGATGTCGGTCGAACGAACGACCAGATCAAACAGATGCTGCATCCCCATCGCCCCTCTCTTCCTTTACCTGTCTTTTTTCCAGTATAGCGAATGACCGCCGCTGAGTGAATATTCATTCGCAATATTCAGAAGGATTCTGCTGTTTTTTCTTCTCACATTCCTTATAATGAAAGCGTACAGACACATGCGGGAACCGCACGCTGAAAGGGACCTGATCCCTGTTTTGGCAGGTGTTGGGACAGCTTGGTTACCACACCGGTTGCACGCCGGCCGGATCGGCGTGATGCGCCGGTGCGCAGGCAGCCGGACGTTTTCCCATCTTCCGGGAGGTGAAACACAATGGCACGTACCCTGTTTGAATGCGATGTACCCGGCGTTCCCCTCACCTAGCCGGTGCGGGAACGATCCTCGGATGTCCCCCCGGCACGCGACACGCAACACACCACATTTCCGGGAGGGGCTAACATGATGAATCCACAGTGGAAACAGCAGTTGATTGGAGGCGTGTGCCTCACGCTTGCCGCCGCCATCTGGGGCGGCGTATACGTCGTCAGCAAAGTGGTATTGGATGTAATTCCGCCGTTTACGCTCCTGATCATCCGCTTCACCATCGCGCTGGTGGTACTGGGCGCCTTTGTCGCAGCGCGGCGGGAGTTTATTGCGAGACGGGATTTTCCGCTCATCATGACCGTCGCGTTTGTCGGCGTCACGATCTCGATTGCCGCCCAGTTTGTCGGCACCAAACTCTCAACCGCCCACATGGGAGCGCTGATTACCTCAGCGTCGCCCGCCTTCATCGCCCTCTTTGCCGTCTGGCTGTTGAAGGAACGGATAAATGGACGGCAGTTGACCGGCATCCTGCTGGCCACCGTGGGCGTGCTGATCGTGATCGGCGTCCCGGACGAGGCTGATGCCCAATCGTCCCTGATCGGCAACCTGATTCTGCTGCTGGCAGCGGTCAGTTGGGGATTGTACACGGTGTTGAGCAAAAAGGCGACGCTCCGCTACTCATCCCTGTCGGTGACGACTTACGTGGCCTTGTTTGGCATCATCTTTACCAGTCCGTTGATGGTGTGGGAACTGTCGGTGACGCCCGTCACCTGGGGGTTCGGCTGGGAGATTTGGGCCGGCGTGCTCTACATCGGCATCATCTCCACGGCGGGGGCGTTTTACCTGTGGAACAAAGGATTTGAGCTGATGCAGGCGGGCAGCGGGGCAGGATTTTTCTTCATCCAGCCAGTCGTGGGCGCGCTGCTCGGCTGGCTGCTGTTGAACGAGCATCTGGGCCTCGGCTTTTTTGCGGGAGCCGCGTTCATCTTTGGCGGCGTCGCCCTGTCCAACCTGCAGCAAGCGGAATCGTACGAGAAAAACGAAGGCACACCCCATTAGGGTGTGCCGCTTGTTGTTTCCTGGTATTTCGCGCCCCCTGGCTGACGAACGCATCCCACGAGGAAGCCGATCGCAGCTCCGCATACTGCGGGGAGCAGCCAGCCGATGCCTTCGTTGTAAAGCGGAAGGTGTGCAAATACCGACGTGATCCCGTCAAGCGAAAGCCCGAACTGTTTGAGCCCATCGACGATGCTGATAATTGCGGTAGCGATGGTGGCTCCGACGTACACTTCCGAGTATCCGCGGAACAGGCGATGCAGGAAGGAGAGCAGCATCAGCACAATCGCGATCGGATAGATCATCAGCAGCACGGGAACGGAAATGGCAATCAACTGGGTCAAGCCGACGTTGGCCACTGCCGCGCTGAACAGGCTCAGGATCAGCGCCATGGTTTTGTAGGACACGCCCGGCAGCCGTTCCGAAAAGAAATGGCTGCAGGCGGTCACCAGACCGACCGACGTCGTCAGGCAGGCGAGTATGACACCGGCTCCGAGCAGCAGCAGTCCCTTCCCGCCAAACAGGTGCTGAACCACCGTTGTCAGGATTTGCCCGCCATTTTCAGACTGACCCAGCGAGTGGCTGGTCACTCCCAGGTACGCAAGGGCGAGATAGACCAGCGCCAATCCGGTGGCGGCGATCACTCCCGCCTTGACGGTGGCCCACCCGAGCTTTTTGCGCCCGGTGATGCCGCGGTCCTCGATCGCGGACGTGACAACGATGCCGAACACCAAGGCAGCCAGGGCGTCAAGGGTGAGATACCCCTCCACGAAGCCCTTGAAGAACGGCGCCGTTTGGTACGCTTCGGCAGGCTCGCCCGCTGATCCAATGGGATGCAGGAACGATTGGACAAACATCACCGCAATGATCAGCAGCAGGGCCGGCGTCAGCACCTTTCCGATGCGGTCCACCAGTTTGGAAGGACGCAAACTCAGCCAGAAGGTGACAGCAAAATAGACCAGTGTAGTGAGAAACAGCGGCACCCAGCTCGTCTTCGCGCTTTCAGGGAGAAACGGCAGCACGCCCATCTCGAAGGCAACCGTTCCGGTCCGAGGAATCGCCAGAAACGGCCCGATGGCCAAATAGACGACAACGGTAAATACGGCGCCAAATACCGGGTGAACCCGGCCTGCCAACATCTGCAAATTTCCGCCGCTCATCCCGGTGGCAATGACACCCAGGAGCGGCAACCCCACACCAGTGATGATAAACCCGGCCATGGCCTCCCATGCATGGGTACCCGCGGCTTGCCCCAAGGCCGGCGGGAAGATCATGTTGCCCGCTCCGAAGAACAGGGCAAACAGCATCAGCCCGATGGTCAGGGTTTCTCTATGGGTTAATTCTCTCATGGTTTTCCTCCCCAACTCTCAGGTAAATTGAAATTTTTTGAAATTTTTTAAAGTCCCTGTGAAACGCTCAGGTATCACACGAGTGTTAACTATATACCTTACGTTCGTTTTTTTCAAGTCCAAATAATGACAAAAAAAGACGCCCAGAGGCGTCATGCGTTCTGATCTTCCTTTCGTTTGACAGCGCCGACCGCTTCCCACACATAAAGCGACACATAGCTGCGCCAGGGTGCCCAGCTCTCGCCAATCCGGCGGATTTCCTGTTCGTCCGGCTTGCCCGGCAGGCTGTACACCAACTGGATGCCGTTGCGCAGTCCAATGTCGGCCGCGGGGAGCAGATCCGACCGGCCCATGCCAAACATCATCAGGCACTCCACCGTCCATCTGCCGATACCGCGCAGCGGTGTGAGATATGCAAAAATCTCCTCGTCCTCCATCCTCCACAAACTGTCCAGATCGACACGGCCATCCACTACGGCGCGGGCGAAGTCGATGATGTATTCCGCCTTGCGCTGACTGAACTGCAGCGGCCGCAGTTCTGCCGGCTCCAGGCGGGCGACCGCCTCGGCCGTGGGAAAAGCAAAATAAGTGCGGCCTTGATCGTCCTGCAGCTTCTCTCCCGCCAACTCCAGCAACCGACGGGTCAAAGCAGCGGCAAACGGCAGATTCACCTGCTGTCCGATGATCGTCCGGACCATCGACTGAAACAAGTCGGCGTCCAACAGAAAGCGAAGCCCGCGAAAGCGCTCCGTCAGCGGGCGCAGGACATCATCCTGCCGCATGTGCCGGTACAGCGGCTCCAGGTCCACGTCGACACTGAACATGTGCCGGATCGTCGCTTCGAGCGCCATCTTTTCACTGGCGGTCAAGGCTGCATCCGTCCGCCATGTGATCGCCGGTTGTTCCACATCCCCGGTAAAATGCAGGGCCGCCACCACGGGCCGCTGTCCGACGCGAAACACGCGGCGGATCATTCGCGCTTCCGCCTCCACCTGCATCTGCGGGTCCGGGTGCGTTTCCAGCCTCTTCAGCAGCCGTTCAAACGAATACGGCGGTTTCACGGCAATTATGGAACCATCCATCGACACACATCGCTCCTCTCTGCGCGGACATCCAGCCCGTCGTGCTTGTATCCAGCCTACACCAAAAAAGGCCGTATGTCACACGGTTGGTGACAACACGGCAACAAAACGTAAAAGGACTCCTGAACCATGCCTGTGGGAAAAAACATCCTCGCCCGCCCAACGCGGGGCAGGCGAGGATCGTTTGGCGGCTTCTTACTTGCTGAACAGCCCTTTGATCACAAACGCCACGTTGGCCGGACGCTCGGCCAGACGGCGCATGAAGTATCCGTACCAGTCGTTGCCGTACGGCACGTAGACGCGCATTGTGTATCCTTCGCGCGCCAGCTCGATCTGGGACTGCGGACGAATGCCGTAGAGCATCTGGAACTCAAACTGCGTGCGCGGAATGTTGTACTCTTTTTCCAATTGCTTCACGTAGGCAATGATGTTGTCGTCGTGCGTGGCGATCGCGGCGTAGCAGCCGTTCAGCAGGTGCTGCTTGATGATCTTCTTGTAGTTTTCATCGACGTCTGCCTTGTTCGGGAAAGCCACTTCCGGCGATTCCTTGTACGCCCCTTTGACCAGTCGCAGGTTGACCTTCTTTTCTTTCAGCTTTTCGACGTCTTCGCTGGACTTGTACAGGTAGGCCTGGATGACGGTGCCCACGTTGTCGTAGTCTTTCAGGAGTTCGTCCAGAATCTCCAGCGTCACTTCGTTGTGTGCGTAGTCCTCCATGTCAATCCGCACGAAAATGTTGCCGTTTTTCTTGGCTGCGTCCAAAATCCGCCGCATGTTGTTCATGCACAGATCGCGGCTGATGTCCAGGCCAAGCTGGGTCATTTTCAGCGACAGGTTGCAGTCCACGCCGGATTGGTGAATCGCTTCCAGCGTTTTGATGCAGTAGTCTGCCGACTCGTTGGCCTCTTCCACGCTGTAGACGAACTCGCCCAGGTGGTCCAGCGTGCAGACAAGCCCCTTTTGGTTCAACTGGCGAACGGTTTTGATCGCTTCGGCAATCGTTTCACCGGCGACGACGCGGCTCGCGCCGAACCGCAGGCCCCACTTTTTCGCCGCAGCGTTCAGCGTCTTGTTTTTGGACAGGAACAGGAAAAAGTCTTTCATGAGTTGTTCCATGAGAAATCGGTCTCCTCCTCAACAGGGATCTGTGTCCATATACCTAGCAGGAATCGTGCCAAACAGGATGAACAGGACAGATGCCAGCGATTCAGCTTGCTGACGCACAGGAAATTACACACATATGTACAGATTGTGTCCATTCTTGTACACTTTTGATTACAAGGTAAAACACTGTCCATCCGGTGGTTGGCCTGTACCATGCGTGTACTTCTTAGTTTGGATAGGAAGTGATTTTTTGAAACCGTTATTTTCTCTCGATTGTCCATTGGCTTGTCTGGCCGAGCCAATCGGCTCCGCTGCTGTCAGTATACGTGATGGCGAAACGGAAGGTGTGCTGCACCTCGGCGATCGCGACGCTGCCGTTCTCGTCGTCCCGGAGAAGGAGACGCTGCTGAAGGCGGGTGAACGGCTCCTTGCCTGGAAACGCCCCTCTGTGCCCGATCTGGTGACGCTCAACGAGGCAAACAATCCCTCCGGCCTGGTGACTGCTCATCGGCTGTTCAGCGCTTTCGTCACGTTGGCGCAAAACCAGTCCGCCCTGCTGCACACGCTGCTGGACACGATGAGTGAGGCCATTACGATTGTCGATATGCACAACGTGGTTCATTACTGGAACAAGGCGGCCGAGAACATTTACGAAATCGACCGCGCGCAGGTGGTGGGCACGCCGCTGGACGCCCATTTTGACAGCGAGTCCATCCGCCTTCTGGACGCGCTCAAGCAGGGCACCTCGGTGCAGCGGGTCTACCACATCCCCCGGCCGGACCGGCACGTGCTGATCAACGCCGCCCCGATCCGGCAGGAAGGGGATATTATCGGCGCGATATCCATCGAACAGGATATTACCGAACTGGTGCGGCTCAACGAGGAACTGTCCCACACCACCGCCCACCTGCACAATCTGCAACAGGAGATGAGCCGCTTTCAGGCGGCCGACGACCCGTTTTTCACGATCAAGGGACATTCCGCCGCCATTCAGTCGGCGATTCAAGCGGCGCGCAAGGTGGCTCAGACGGACGCTACCGTCCTCATCTACGGCGAGAGCGGCGTGGGCAAGGAACTGTTCGCCCAGGCCATCCACCAGGCCAGCCGACGGCGGGAGAAGCCGTTTATCGCCATCAACTGCGGGGCCATCCCGGCTGCGCTGTTTGAAAGCGAGCTGTTCGGCTACCAGGGCGGAGCGTTTACCGGAGCGGAGAAAAAGGGAAAGCCCGGCAAGCTGGAACTGGCCCACGGCGGAACGCTGTTTTTGGATGAAATCGGCGAACTCCCGTTGGAACTGCAGGTCAAGCTGCTGCGCGCCCTGCAGGAGCGGCAGTTTTACCGCGTGGGCGGCACCGAGCCGATCACCGTCAACACCCGGATCGTCGCCGCTACCAATCGCCAGTTGGAACACATGGTGGCGGAGGGCCGCTTTCGCGAAGACCTCTACTACCGTCTGAACGTCTTTACGCTGGAGATTCCGCCGCTTCGGGAGCGGCGTGAGGACATTCCCGAGCTGGTGCAGTTGTTCCTGCACGAGTACGCCATCGCCAACGATCAGCCTGTCCCGCGCATCACTCCGGACGTGATGCAGGCCCTGATTGACCACACCTGGCCGGGCAACATCCGCCAGCTTCGCAACGTCATCGAGCGCCTGTCCATCCTGCAGGAAGGAGGTGTCATTCTGCCGGAGCACCTGCCTTCCGCCATCCGCTCCCTGACGTTGGCAGCGCCGCCTGCCGTGCCGCTGACACCCCCGTATGCGCCCGTTTCCCAGACTTCACCGGCGGGCTACCCGTTCGCTCCGGACTCGGCCCTGTCGGAACGGGAACGCATCCTGGCCGCGCTTGATCGCACCTACGGAAACAAAAAGGCGGCGGCCGACCTGCTCGGCATCTCGCGCGGCACGCTGTACAACAAAATGAGAAAGTACGGGATCAGCCATGAGCGGTAAGGGGACGCTGCAGCTTAGTACCTGTTCATGATCGCATCTGCTTGCCTGCTGCAAAAAGAAACGCCCAATCATAAACGATTGGGCATCAGACTGAAGACAAACGGTTCATTGAGTTAGCGTCCACAAAAAATGATTTCCAGGCCGAAAGGCCTGCCCATTCATCAACCGAAGCGGAAGACAATGTGCATCGCATGGCGGGATGGGCCAAGCGAGCTCCTTTGACGACCTACTCAGCGGAAAAACGAAGACGCGGGAATCAACAGGGGACACAAGTCTCACTTCCTCGAAATACCCAGATGTTTGTCCCCTGCCCGCGTCTCGTTTTGGAGCGGACATCATTCGCTTCTGTGCTGGCGTCAAGCGAGCGAGCGGGCCCGCTCTCCCATGCGGCGCGGACTTGTCTACACGCTGAACGCCCAATCATAAACGATTGGGCATTTTTGTCGATCATCGCCGCACCGAAGCAGCTAACGTCCAGGTCTCAGCCGAATGATGCGGTCGTCTCCGGGCCCAGGCTCACCGCGTCCATCCCGGTTGCTGGTCAGGAGGTAAAGCGAACCGTCCGGCCCTTCCACGACATCGCGAAGCCGACCGTATTTGTTTTGGTAAAACACCGAAAACGATTGGACGACAGAAGGGTTCCCCGGGTCCAGGGCGACATTCAGGAGTTGTTCACCGCGCAAATTGGCGACCAACAGCCGTCCTCGCCACGGGCCTCTGGTTACAAATGTCATTCCCGCAGGGGCCCAGGTGGTGTCGCCGCTGTGCAGGATCGGCGCTGTCATACCGGCAGCCTGCTGATCCCCCTGGATGACCGGCCAGCCGTAGTTGCCCCCCGGCTCGATCAGGTTGAGCTCGTCGTGAGCGAAAGGGCCGTGCTCCGAACTGTACATGCGGCCAGAGGACGGACTCCAGCCAATCCCCTGCGGATTGCGGTGACCCCAACTGTACACCGGTGATTGCGGAAACGGATTGTCTGCCGGTATCGTACCGTCCAGGTTGAGGCGCAGGATTTTCCCCGCCAGACTGGAGAGGTCCTGTGCCCGTTCCGGGACGCGGGCATCGCCGGTGGTGATGTACAGCCGACGGTCCGGGCCGATTTTCAGTCGTCCGCCGTTGTGAATCACGTCCCCCGGAATCCCGTCGATCAGCACCTTGTCCACCCGTGCCCGATTGTTCTCCTCCCGCAGCCGCACGACACGGTTGTAGGTGCTGTCTCCCTGACGATAGGTGTGGTACACGTACAGCCAGTGGTTGGCGGCAAAATCCGGATCGACGGCCAGCCCCAACAGACCGCCTTCCCCTTCGCTCGTGAACGGCGCGGGAAAGGTGATAAGCGGTTCCGGAAGCAGCCTGCCCTGCTGGATCACGCGCACGCTCCCTGGCCGTTCTGTAAAAAAGATGCGCCCGTCCGGGGCGACGTCCAGCGCCCAGGGCACGTTCACGTTGTCTGCCAGCGTCTCCGGCGTATACGGCACCTCCTCATCCGCCAGCACCGTGGGACGGGGCGCCGCGACGACCGGTTCCACAGCTGGTCTTTCCTGCCGTTCTGCGTTATTTGCTTCACACCCGCCGGCAGCCGTCAAGGCGATAGCCGCAGCAGCTGCCATCATCCACTTCCTCATCTCATCCCTCCGACAGCCATCTTCTCAGTCAGTTTGGTCATTTCGCCTCCTGAACAAAACTCCCGCAGGCTTTTTATACTTTTTTCCAGCCTTTTCTGCTACGCTCCCTTTCGGAAGGAGCGTGATTCATGGTGCATTCCTGCTTCTACTTGGTGCGGAAAAGTCGTCTTCCCCGCTATACGCGCAAATTGATCCGCCTGCGGATTCCGTTTGTGCTGGAAGAGACACACCGCATCATCAGCATCCCAGACGGCTACGTAGCCCTGGTGTTTCCGGAGTTGCCCGCACGCCAATACCAACTTGTTTTCCGGACATTCGGCTTTGACGGCCTTCCGTATCCGCATGTGTAATGACCTCTCTCTCGGAAAGGAGGTGATTGCCATGACGAAGCATCTGTACTTTGCCGTTCGTCTCCAGGACGCGGTGCACTTCATCCGGGTGTTGACCAGCCACGGCATTACGCGTTACCATCTGGAGCCGCACGAGGATCACGTTGCCTTCGTGTTCCGCAGCGTCTCTGCTGTCCGGTACACCATGCTCCGGCATGTCTTTGGTGCAGATGGCAAGTCTCGTCAAAGCCGTTGACAAGCGGACCGGCGTTCCCATGAGGGGCGCCGGCCCCCTAACCTTCTCTTTTAGGCAGACAGAAAAAAATTGGTTCCCTGTCAGAACCAATTTGCATTCCGCTATTCCGGTTGAGCCACCCTCCGTTCTGCCAACTGCCGCTGCAGCAGGTACTTGCGCAACGTGTGAAAATATCTGGAGCCAATGCCGACAATTTTGCAGCCGTAGAAGTAATGCGGTCCCTCGACACGCTCGTGGATCACCTGCAGGTCAGCCTGAACGATGCCATCGGCGCGATTGCGGCCGTACAGCTCCACGTAGAAGCACAGCTTCCGTTCGTCGGGAACGGGCTTGTTGGCGCGGATCGCCAATCCCCCCAGACTCAGGTTGACGAGATTCACCTTTTGATAGAAAAAGGCATTGGGCGCTGCGGAATCGACGGACTGATACTGGACCCATCCCTGGACGTCCATGTCAAACCGCGGATATCGACGGCGCTGCTCGCGAAATTCCATGACGGTCGGCGAGTGGAACAGAAAGAGACGATTGCGTTCTTTTGCCAGCACCACCGCCTCAAAATTGTTGATGGTGTCGTAGTCGCTGGTTCGCACACAAGGCAGTTGGTCCCCCACCGTCACGTCCACCTGGTCGGGAAAGACAGCCTCGATGAGGTCGCCCTCTTCATAGATAACGCTGCCTTCAAATAATTGCTTGCCTTTTCGAATTTGCAAGATGCATTCCATCTGCAGTCTCCACCACTTCACACAAAAATTTGCCGGCTTTTCCGGAAAGACTCACGCGATCGTTTTCACGGAAAATGAGGTATAATGGGAACATTGACAGATAGGAGGTTACAGAACCCATGAGTCGTTATCAATGGATTACATTGGCGTTGGCACTTGCCGTGGCCGCGTGCTTCATCGGAGTAGGCGTGGCCATCGGTGAACGCAGTTGGCTCGGCGTGGTGGTCGGAATCGTCGGAGCGATCGTCCTGATGGGACTCGGCTTTACCTACAAGCGCAAACACATGCGCTGACCCTATGGCCTCAACGCCGAACGAGCAGGCTGTTCACGTAAAACAGCACGGACGTAAACCCCTTGGCCTGTTTCAACAGCTCTCTGGCAATGGTGTAAATGTGCGGCTGGCTCCGGTTTACCTTGCGATCGGCGAGGTAAAAGGCGACCAAGCCGTCTACGATCATACGGTGAAACGCAGGATTGGGCAAGTGGTCGACGCTTGCCTTTGCTTGTTGTATAAAGTACCGCATCCGCTCCGTCGCTTCCTGCTCCGAGGCGTAATAGCTGACAAAATTGAGATCGCCGCCCAAGCGATCCTCTTCCAGATCGATCAGGTAATCCAGCAGGATGTGCAGCCCGCACACCCATGGAAAGTAAGCCGCGGTGACCGCCTCGATCTCTTCGTCCGGGACGTGCGGCTCCGTCGCCAGGCAAAACAGGGCAAAGATGCCGATGGTCGATCCGGTAACGGCGGCAAACTCCTGCCAGTACAGATCCCGGTACCGCTCCTTGTGCCCGTCCCACCAGGCGAGCAGTTGTTTCTCCCGCTGATCGGGAGCGATGTGCTTGTACACCTGCAGGTCGCTGTAAAGGCGGGACAGTTCCAGCACGCGCGGCATGATTTTGCTGTAGCCGGGAAGCTGCCGGGCATGGCGCTGGCTGGTCAGCACGAGGTCGGCCAAAAAACCCCCGTCGTCCTTTTCCTTGTGAAACCGGTAGTAATCCTGCAGCGGAGCACCGGGTGTCAAGGCGTCCTGCATGGACAGATGAAGCTGCCGGAAGTCTTCGGGATCGAGCGACGTGCTGCGGTCGCAGAGATTGTCCAGGTAATCGCTGATCGTTTGGTAGGCTACGATGAGCGGTACGACGACCTCAACGTGAGGGACCACCTGAGCGGCGTAGACGGACCCGCCCTCGCAGTGGAATTTTTTGGTCTCCATGCTGGACAGCGCCTGCTTGCGGAGTTCCGGGTCCGGAATCGTCTGCGCCCGCCGGTACCAGGCGGCAAACTCCCGTTCCAGCACAGGACGAACATGACGGTAGATCCTGTACAACAGCTGCCACGGATGTCGTAGTTCCCTCACGTCATTCCCTCCTTATACACATAGCACTATCTTACCACAAATACCCTCTCTTCTCCTCATTGTTGCCGCGTGCGTGCCAATTTCTTCACACCTTCCGAAAAGAAGGGGAACACCTTCTGCCACCAGGCATGGACGGAAGAATGGACGGAGGAAAGAACGCCATGCGGGGAACAGCAAACTATCCGATCAGCCGTTTGGCCTCCAGATACAGCACCAGGATGAATTTTTTTGCGTTGATCCGGATGGACGACGGAGCCGGTTCGATATGGGTCTCCAACTCCTTCATCCGTTTGCGCACTTCGGTAAAGTCAAAAAAGGTAGTCGCGTAGCTTTCAAACTTCGGGTGGGCGTAGTCGGTCAACCCGAGTGACGCGAGGTGGGTCAGCGCCTGATAGATTGCCCGGCGCACCCGCTGTTCCGCAGCCTTTACCTCTTTTTGCACGTCGGCGGCCGCCGCCTGCCAGCCCAATTTCTCCGCAGCCACGCTGGCAAAGATGTCTTTCAGGGCGGGAAACTTGTAATCGCCGGCTTCTTCTTTTTCCATCCGGTAGAGGTAGTCCAGCATGTCCAGCAAATCCTTGCTGCCGCTTTCCCCGATCATCCCCAATTCCGTCAGCAGGAATTTGCCCGCCGTGCGGATCGTCCTGTCCGGCACTGGCTGCTCTTTTCGCTCGCCGCCCGCGCCTTGGGTCAAGACACTGAGCGATCGCTGGATGCCCTCGATGGAGCGCTGCAGCAGGATGCGCTCCCGCACCTTTTGCAGGACGCTGATCACCTCCAGTCGGTTGATTGGCTTGGTGATGTAGTATTCGATGCCCTGGGAGTACGCCTCCGCAATCATGTCTTTGGATTCGACCTGGGAAATCATCACGACGCGGCCGGAAAAGCCGGACAAGTGGCGAACCGTCTCAATCCCGTCGCGGTTCGGCATCAACAGGTCGATCAGCAGGATGTCGACTCCCTTCAACTCCAGGTAGTTTTTGTCTATCAGCGAACCGTCCTCCGCTTCACCGGCCACTTCCCCCAGATCTGCATCCTCGATGATGTGAGCCAGCATCGAACGGATGGCCGGATCGTCATCTACAATAAAATAGCGCATGTCATCATCCTTTCTGCACGAGATGGGCCGCCGGCAGGCGAATGATAAAGACAGTGGCGTACCCGTCTGTGTTTTCGCAAATCTCGATGTTTCCCTGCAGGGTTTCCACCACTTCCCTGACATACGAAAGTCCAATTCCGGTTGACGGATGGCCCGACACATCGTACTTCGTGGTAAATCCGGGCTTGAACAGCAGTTCCTTGTCTTTGACAGCAATGCCCGGGCCGTCGTCGCTGACCGATAACCGCAGCCACTCCTGCCTCTCGTCCATTGTGGCGGAGACGGCCACCGTGCCGCGCTCCCGGATCGCTTCCACGGCGTTGGCAACGAGGTTGTTCACCAACGACAAGGTCGTGTAGATGTGACAGGATAAATGGGGCATATCCACGCGAGCCTCGAAGCGGATGTCCTTGCCCAGCAGGCGGGCATACTTTTCGTTGGCGCGGACGATGATGTGGATCAGCTCTCTCAGCGGCAGGTAGTCCCTGGCGTTTTCATCGGAAATCAGCTTGGACAGACCGGCGTAAATCCGCTGGTTGTCCTTTTTCACCTCGTGCACCTGCCCGGCGATGCGCAGCGCCTGCCGGGCGAAGGCCTCGTCGTTCTCGTCGCGGGCGGTGTCCTTCATTTTGCGGTACAGATCGTAACACTCCCGCGTGATTTCCTCCACTTGCTGCAAGGTTTTTTTCAGATGAATCGACTCCTCGTACAGGCTGGCGATCAGCATCAGCATGCGCTCGCTGCGGATGCGCTGCTGCTCCTCCATCCACTTCGCCTGACGGAGCTGGATCACGTTGAAAAAGCTGAGCACGAAAAAGCTGCGAATCAGCGCAATCGCCGACACCGGCCAGATTACCGAAAGTTGAAGCACCGCCTCCCACGACGACGCGCGAAACCAGAGTTCCACCAGATTGCCCCCAATCTCCGCCAGCGTCGCCAGCCCGCCGACCAACAGCGGGCGGTGGTGCCATTCATTGACACGAAACAGGGAGAAGAGACAGGAATACGTCACGTAAAAGAAAAAGGCGGGCAGGTGCATGTGAATGGAGGAAACCAGATCAAACCGATCGGACACAGCCCAATCCAGTGCAACCCGAAACAGCACCACCAGGCAGCCCGTCAGCCCCCCACTCACATACGCCGGAACCTTGCGCAGCCACAACAGGAAAAAGAAAAAAGCAGTCGTGCCAAAACTCACACGAAAATCGTCCTGAAACGGATGAAATTTCAACTCGCCTGCGATTGGCACGGCGATCAGCATCAGCATCAAAATGTATACGCTTTCTCTCATCGGTTTTCCACTTTCGTTGCAAGAAGGTTTCGACATTATTTTATTTTACTATAACTTTTGCATAGATTTTTGTAGTTTTTTGTAGGGAAGCGCTTACACTCGTGGGTAGATAGTCCCTTTCATCCCGCAAAATGATTGTATTCTGACAAAAAAAGGGTACTATAAGGTTATGGAAAGACTATTTGCATAAGGGGGAATTTTCATGAAAAAACGCAGTCTGCTTCTCTCGCTGACGCTGCTCCTCACGATGTCGCTCGTGACGGCATGTGGCGGCGGGAACAATGCGCAAGGGGGCCAGGACGGCAATGCCGGCGGTGGCAGTAGTGATCCGAGCCAACTGATCATCGCAACCGGCGGTACCGGCGGCACCTACTATCCGCTTGGCGGGGGCATGGCCGATCTCATCAAGAAAAACACCGGGGTAACGGCCACAGCGACTGCAACCGGCGCTTCGGCAGAAAACGTCCGTCTCATCCGCGACAATCAAGCAGATATTGCTTTTATCCAAAACGACATCGCCGAATACGCAAGCCAAGGCACCAACATGTTCCAGCAGGACGGCAAAATCGACAAGTTCCAGGCGTTGGGCGCCCTCTACAACGAGACCATTCAGATCGTCGTCGCCAAAGACAGCAACATTAAAAGTGTCGCTGACCTGAAAGGCAAGCGCGTCTCCGTCGGCTCTCCGGGCAGCGGAACGGAAATGAACGCCCAGCAAATCCTCGAGGTGTACGGCCTGACTTTTGACGATCTGAAGCTGCAGCGCCTCTCCTTTGCCGACTCTGCGCGAGCCATTCAGGACGGCCAATTGGACGCCGCGTTCCAGACGGCCGGCACACCGACTGCAGCCATTACCGAACTGGCCGCTACGACAGGCGTGACGATCATTCCGGTTGACGATGACAAGATTGACGCACTGATCCAGAAGTATCCGTTCTACGTAAAAACGACAATCCCGGCCAACACCTACCAGACCGTACCGGAAGAAGTCAACACCGTCTCCGTCAAGTCGATGCTCATCGTCCGCTCTGACTTAAGTGAAGACCTGGTGTACAAGGTGACCAAGGCGATCTTTGAGAACACGGACAAACTGGGACATGCCAAGGCAAAAGAAATCAAGATTGAGGACGCGCTGAAAGGCGTCAGCCTGCCGGTACACCCGGGCGCGAAAAAGTTCTTTGACGAAAAAGGCGTACAGTAAGACCCCATGTTTCTGCACAACCAGGTAGGAACCGGGAAAGGGCGGACGTCGTTCCGCCTTTTCTCCTTCCTTTTATTGACCACTGTGATTCTGGCGACTCTCATCCCCATTTTCCCCGCTCTGGTCATCCGCGACACGGAGACGAACCGGCTGGTGTGGAGCAGCCAAATCGCCGACGACGGCACATTTGCCATACGCTGGACTCATTCCATCAACCGCACGCCCGTCGTGGAGACGTACCGCGTCCAAAACGGGCAGATCATTTTATCCGAATTGACCTTTCAGGATTACGGGATCGGCATGGAAACCCAACTGGCTGACGATGAACAACTGATCAGCGAAAATGGTTTGTTTCGCATCGTCAACATGCACCGCGCCTACCCCGCCCTCCATCTGTTCATCGGACAGGTAAGGGCTAATCATACACTGCTTTTTTCCGGACGGGAAATTCCGCTCGCCGACGTGGACAATCCCGGCGCGGCGGTAACGATCCGGGTGGAGAAGCGCTCCATTTTGCAAGCGATTGGAGGGTACTAGATGAGCACGCAACAGATGAGTCAACAGGAAATGGAACGATTGATTGCTCAGTACGACAAGGAATCCGCCGTGCGTCAGCTGTCCGGGCCGATGAAATGGATCACCTTTGTCCTGCTGGTTCTGTTTTCCGTCTACCAACTGGTCAGCACGCTCTTCCTGACGCTGCCGCCGCAAATTCACCGCCCCATCCACCTGGCGTTTGGCCTGGGGCTGGTCTATCTGCTCTACGCCGGACGTTCGAAAGGGCAAGCTGACGGCAAGGTGGGAATCGTCAACATCATCCTGTCCATCGTCGCCGTCCTGGTGTCGCTGTACTGGGTTTTCGACTACGACGGGCTGGTGTTGCGCACCGGGAACTACACCACGTTTGACCTGGTAATCGGAGGCGCGGCCATCCTCCTGGTGCTGGAGGCCGCACGCCGTGTCGTGGGCCTGCCCATCACCATCATCGCCGCTTTCTTTTTGCTGTACACCTACTTCGGGCCGTACATGCCCGGCTTTTTGGAGCACCGCGGCAATGACGTCAGCCGGATTATCGGTCATTCCTACTACACGCTGGAAGGGATTCTCGGAACGCCGCTCGGGGTGTCGTCCACGTTCATCTTTCTCTTCATCCTGTTTGGCGCCTTCCTGGAAAAGACCGGCGTAGGCGAATACTTTAACGATCTGGCGCTCGTCATCGCCGGGCGCCGCATCGGCGGACCGGCAAAGGTGGCCGTCTTCTCCAGCGCCTTGCAGGGAACGATCAGCGGAAGCTCCGTCGCCAACGTGGTGACGTCCGGCGCCTTCACCATTCCGATGATGAAACGCCTGGGCTACCGCTCCGAGTTTGCCGCCGCCGTCGAAGCGTCATCCTCCACCGGCGGTCAGATCATGCCGCCGATCATGGGCGCCGCCGCCTTCCTGATGGCGGAGTTCATCAACGTTCCGTACATGGAGATCGCCAAATCGGCTGCGCTGCCGGCAATTCTGTTCTTCACCGGCATTTGGATCATGACGCACTTTGAAGCCAAGCGCCTCGGGCTGCGCGGTCTGACCCCGGAAGAGCTGCCGAACAAAAAAGAGGTGCTGAAGAAACTGTATCTGCTGCTGCCGATTCTGGTGATCATCGTCGTACTGATGATGGGCGTCTCTGCCGAGCGTTCCGCCATCATCGGAATCGCGTCCACAATCGTGGTCAGCGCATTCCGCAAAGAGACGCGCTTGTCGCTTGCGGACATTCTGGAAGCGTTCGCTTCCGGCGCCCGCACCGCTCTGGGTGTGGTGGCGGCAACGGCTTGTGCCGGCATTATTGTCGGGATGGTCACGCTGACCGGTATCGGGCTGAAACTGGCCAACGGCTTGATCGACCTGGCGGGCGGCATTCTGCTGCTCACCCTGTTCTTCACCATGATCGCGTCGCTGATCCTGGGGATGGGCACACCGACCACGGCCAACTACATCATTACATCGACGATTGCCGCTCCCGCCCTCATCCAGATGGGTGTGCCGGACATCGCCGCGCACATGTTCACCTTCTACTTCGGGATTATTGCCGACATTACCCCGCCAGTTGCGTTGGCGGCGTTCGCTGCGGCCGGTATCGCCAAATCAAAACCGATCCAGACTGGGGTGGAATCAACGAGGCTGTCCATCGCAGCCTTTATGGCGCCCTACATCTTCGTCCTGTCGCCGCAGTTGCTGTTGATCGACACCACGTTTTGGGAATCGGTGTGGGTGTTGATCACCTCCACGCTCGGCATGATTGGCGTTGGCGCCGGTCTGATCGGCTTCTGGATGTCGAAGCTGAATCCGCTGGAGCGTATCCTGGCTGTCGCAGGCGGCGTTTTGGCCGTAATGCCCGGACTTGCCACCGACTTGTCAGGTTTCGCCCTGCTGGCGCTCGTGTTTGGTCTCTCCTACTTCAGGGGGCGCAAGGAAAATCAGCAGATTCAGATCGCTTCCTAAGCCAGGTGCTAGATGGTTTTATAAAACTACAGGCTGTCGATGCCATTTCGACAGCCTGTTTCTTTTTTACGCGAAGCAGTCAAAAAAATAGCTCTCCTCTTATCCCAGACGGGCCAAGTCGGAGAGCTACATTTTTTTATCACGCTGCATCAGTATTGTCCAATGGGGTGAATAAGGGTCTTGGATTTCCCTTCATGTTTCACGGGGTGGTTTGGCCAAATCGGAAGCTGAAAACGGTTAAACACAGCTTGTTACTCTAACATTTGCTCAAGAATTTTTTCACCTTTTTTATAAACGGATCCGTCGAGTGTAAATCGGTACAGAACCATCTTTTTGCTCGTGGTGTCGTATATCCATAAAAACTTGTCGCCATTCGCCGAAGTGGAATGCATCATGACAGCATCACCGCTGGACAACGCCCCATCCTGAGCGAAGAGCGGCTCTGATAACTGCGGTTTCGTCTGAAGATGATAGATGATTTCTCTTGACGTCTCTTTTGCAGTCTCTGCAATCGAAACAATTCCGTAAACAACCGCCACTGTAAGTATCGAAAGTAAAATACCTACCCATATTTGAAACCAGTTGCTTTTCATTGCCAACCTCCTCCTCTCGTGGTCACTATTAAAATATCAAAATTTGTAATCTATTCCATTAATGAATTTTTCCGGGGGGGGTATGACTTTTATGAAATGTCCTGAATGCAGCTACGAATTGAATCTGAATGAAAAACATTGGAGTCATGAGGGGGAAAATGTCTACGTTATACACTCACAGTTGCATCATGAAACGATGTACCACGAAATCGTTGAGCATTACTTGGCGTTGCCTGGCAAAGCTCCCGATGGGAACCGCTCATACACTCACATTATCATTGATGATGGTATGTCGCAAATTTGCGGTTGCTCTACCTGCTTTATTCAGAGCCACAGAGTACAAAGCAGAGTGGAGAAGCTCTATAGCGAACAGAATATATATTTTGGTTTTACTTTTTGACAATGTATTATCGCACGGCGGGATGGGCCAAGCGAGTCCGCCCCCATCACCCCATGCACCACGGACTTCGTCTACACACTGACGGGCCCCTGTTTAGGGACCCGTCTTTTTACTTGCGAATCAATCTTGTCCAGCCTTCGTCCTGCTCCACCTTTTGCTCCTTCATCAGCTTGCCCAGGGCCCGCTTGAAGGCTGACTTGCTCATCGCGAACTTCTCCCGGATGATGTCGGCCGGGGTGTCGTCCGTGTACGGCATCGCTCCGCCCCGGTCGATCAGGTAGTGAAGAAGCTTGTCCGCGTCTTCTGCGTACCGGACTTCCTTGCGCGCATGCATCGAGCCGTTCAACCGGCCGTCTGCGCGCACGTAGCTCACTCGGCAGCGGACCGACTGCCCCAGGCGAAGCGGTTCCGTCATCTCGTCGCGGTGGACGAACAGCACGTGCTCGTCGTCCGTAAACAGGAACGCTCCCTCCTGGATCACTTTGTAGACCGTGCCTTCCACCCACTTGTTGTGCATGTCGTTGTCGGCCGGGACCGCAATCCGGCTGATTTCCTCCTCCGACACCGGCCTGGCCAGCAGACGTCCCTGCTTGTCCCGCTTCAGCGTCACCAGCAGGCGGTCACCCGCGCGAGGCCATTCCTGCCGCATCTTGGGGAGATCGTCCACGAACAGCAGCAGGTGCTTCTTGATGCCGTTATCCAAAAATACGCCCAGGCGCGGGGACACATCCACCACTTCCAGCCAGCCGTACTCGCCCCACGATACATAGGGCATCTGCATGGTAGCCGCCAATCGATTTTCATGGTCGTGGTAGAGAAAGACGTCCACCTCTTCACCGACCCGGAGCGGACCGTCTGCTTCGCTCCGGTGGAGAAACACCTCCGCCTCTCCCTCGTGAAGAAAATAGCCGAAATCCGTCTGCCGCGCCACCGTCATCGTCACGGTCATGCCCGCCTGGAGGTGGGTCAGAGCGGTGTGCACCCGGTTTTTGTTGTGCCTCTTGTTCATTTGCGTCCTTTCCTCTCTCTCCTGTTTGCATCCTAACTATACCCAACCGGCGGCAATCCATTCCACACCTTTTTGCCCATCCCGCAGAAAATTCGGCTAATCAGGCAAGTCCGGCCGACGGTTGCAATATGTATGGATTGTACCGGTTGTACCTGTTTTGATGTGTAACCAACTGATGACGACTGTCGTAATTACCAGCAGTTATTTCCAGTCTAAATAGATGGGAGCGACTCGTGATGCTTGTGCTTCTGGAACATATCATTCTCGGCATTGTTCAGGGGTTGACGGAGTTCCTGCCGATTTCCAGCACCGGTCATCTGGTGCTGTTCCGCAAGCTGTTCGGTCTGCAGGAAGCCGGCCTGCTCTTTGACACGATGCTTCACTTTGGGACGCTGATCGCCGTCGTCATTGTGCTTTGGCCGGAGATTCGTCACGTCCTGATTAACCCGACCGGCAAACTGGCCCGCCTGCTGGTCGTCGGCACCATTCCCACTGCCGTCATCGGCCTGACATTTGAAGACTATTTTGAGGAGATTTCCCGGACCGGTGTGACGATCGGGTGGGAGTTTCTCGCCACCGGCGTGATTATCTGGGGAGTGGAATCAATGCGCAGGGGGACGCGGAAGTTCGACGAGATCAACTACACGGACGCCCTGATCATCGGTACGCTGCAAGGCGCCGCCATCCTGCCCGCCATCTCCCGCTCCGGCCTGACAATTGCCGGTTCGCTTATGCGCGGCATCAATCGCGCCGATGCAGCTCGCTTTTCTTTTTTGCTGTCGCTTCCGGCCATTCTGGGAGCTACCGGACTGCAGACGCTCAAGCTGGTCAGGCAACCGGTGGAAACGGACGCGATGATTCCGATGCTGGTGGGTACGATGTGTGCCGCCATCGCCGGATACGTGGCCATACGCTGGATGCTGAAGATCATCAGCACCGGCTCGATGAAAGGCTTTGCCGTTTATGTCTGGGTCCTGGGCATTATCATCCTCGGCATGCAGTATTTCGGCGGATAGCCAAACAATAAGCCGGCGCTGCCGCCGGCTCTTTCACTTTATGTGCTCCTTGTCTCCGTACCGGCTGGCCACCAGTTTGGCCACCAGCAGCACGAGGCCGTAAAACGCCGTAGCCAGGAGCGATGTGGCCAGCCAGGTGGCGGTCCCCAATAACAGGTAGAGCAGGACGTGAGCGACAAAAATGCCCAACAGCCAGATCCCGATGTTCATCCGGTTGATAAAGGCGACCAGACTGCGCAACCAACAGACACCTCCAACTTGTGCAGATACTGTTGTTATTGCCCCTGCGGCCGCTTCTTATCCCCGTCCGGCCAAACTTCCGGGTCCCGCTGTCGGTCCTGCACCTGAAAGCCCGCCCGCTCCAGAATTTCGGCCAGCACATCCAACGGTGTGTTGGCCACCTGGGCAAACATCCGCCTTGTATGCAAATGCTGGGCGTGGGGAAAATCGTCCGATAGCTGCCTGCGCAATTTTTTTCCACTGTGGTCCTCATCCGTAAACACGTACACCTCGTCGGCCGTCTCCAGTTTTTCCGCAAGCCGCCCCGCCTTGTCCGTGCTGTACGACCCGTATGTGCAGTAAATCAATACCGGTTCGGCCAAAACCTGCAGAAGCCGCTCCCTGTCCGTTTTTCCCTCGACAATAATGACACGTTCTTCCACGCGGCCACGCCTCCTTTTCCAGCGAGGTGATACGTTTAGTATACCCGTTCCAAAAGCGGCCGGAAATAGACCGCCGGGAACATCTGGCTGCGTAACACAGACGCCTGCCGGGGGAAGCTAAAGGTGAACCAGGGGGAAAGGAGCGTGCACCATGGCACAGTGGAAAAGCGCCAAAAATTTGAACCAGAAAGGCTTGGCTGTCACCGGCCTGACGAGCAGCACAATCGCTGACGACACGCACACGGAAGACAACCAGGGAACTTCGCAGCAGCGCAAGCAGAAGGAGCAGCCCGAGCCCCGGCCCATGTAAGGACCGCTTGTCTCTCATACAGCCGTCTTATACAAGGCGGCTGTTTTGGTACCGAGGGAGCGAATCGCTTCCCGCACGTACCCGTTTTGTCAGCCTTCCCACACCCTGCTGACCTCCCGCAATTCTGTGCCGTCAAATGACAATCGGTAGATATCGGGCATGGAAAGTTGTTGCCAGAAATGATAATCGTACCGTTTGTCAAACACATTCATGATTAATGCCATCAAATTGCCATGGGTGCCGATGACGACGTTCTTTCCGGAAAACCTGGTTAAAACCTGCTCGATTGCTTTGATTCCCCTCTTTTGGGCAGCGGCATTCGACTCCCCGCCTTCCCATGAAAAATGCTCGTCTTCCCACACCCGTGCGACGGCGTATTGAAAATCCTCCACGGGTTTTTCAGACAAGATTCTTTCCTTGAACCCTTCCTCGATCTCCACCGCTTTCCCAATGGAATGGGCTATGCCTTCGACGGTTTGAATCGCTCGTCTGTACGGACTTGATATGACATGATCGACGTTTTTCCGCTTGAGCAATTCGGTTACTTTTTTCGCGTCCAGGCAGCCGCGCTCGGACAATGGCCGGTTTCTTTCATCCGGCGTATAAACGGAATGGGCGTGCCGCACAAGATACAGATTGGTTCCCATCAGATGCTCCCCCCAGGGATTCCCATATTTTGTTTTATTGTATCATTTCGAATCCATCTTGACGTGTACCTTAACCCGACACCGACATGTTCGTCCCGGACGGTGCAGTGATTGTCATCATTTCATTTCTTTGCAGAGATGTACGAGCCTTGCGAAAAAATGATTGCATTCCACCATCTCACGTCATATAATCTAACATAAAAATTAACATGTCAGATTATCTGACACAGAAAAGGAGTGGATTGCATGGAACCGACACTGCCTCTTCTCGCTTCCGCAGTGGATGCCACCTGGGTGATGGTCTCCGCCATTTTGGTGATCTTCATGCAGGCCGGATTCGCGCTGTTGGAGGCTGGGTCGACGCGCATGAAAAACGCCGGACACATCGCCGGCAAGACGGTCCTGACGTTTGGAATCTGCACCTTGGCGTTTTGGGCCCTGGGCTTCGGCCTGACGTTTGGCAACGGCAATTCGTTCATCGGACTGACCGGCTTTTTCTTCAACGGAACGGAGGAACAGGCGGCTGCGGCCTACGAATCCCTTTCCTTCGCCAACATTCCGGTCGGGATCAAGTTCCTGTTTCAACTGGCTTTTGCCGGCGTCTCCCTCTCCATCGCCTGGGGCGGCTTCGCCGAGCGCGCCAAACTTTCTGTCTACGTCGTTTTCGGAATATTGTATACGATCTTAATTTATCCGGTTGTCGGCCATTGGATCTGGGGGGGCGGATGGCTGGCGGACCACGGCAAACAGGATTTTGCCGGATCGACGGTCGTCCACCTGACCGGAGCAACCGCCGCTCTCGTCGCCACCATCCTGCTCAAGCCGCGCCTCGGCAAGTACAACAAAGACGGCAGTTCCAACTTGATACCCGGTCACAATCAGGTCTACACCACGCTGGGGGTCATCATCTTGTGGATTGGCTGGTTTGGCTTCAACGCGGGGTCTGCGTTTGGCTCCGTCTCCGGCCTCTTTGGCCATGTGGCGCTGACGACCAACCTCGCGGCCGCGTCCGGTGCGGTTGCCGCTCTGGGCATCGCGTGGGCTGTCACGGGGAAAGCAGACATCCCGAGCATGCTGAACGGCGTGCTGGCCGCCCTGGTGGCAATCACCGCTTCCTGCGCGTTTGTGGAACCGTGGGCTGCGATTGTCATCGGGTCCGTGGCAGGTATTCTTACATTCTATACTGCCATCTGGTTTGATCGGATGGGCATTGACGATCCAATCTACGCCTTCTCCGTCCACGGCATCGCCGGCATCTGGGGAACGCTGTCCAACGGCTTTTTTGCCGCTCCCGCCCTGGTAGAAAAAGTGGGCGTCGGGATGCCGGGCCTGTTCTACGGCGGCGGCTTCCACCAACTGGGCGTTCAGGCGTTGGGTGTATTTGCCGCGCTGGTGTATGTGCTTGTCGCTTCGTACGTCATTCTCGCCATCATGAAGAAAACGATGGGACTTCGCGTAACCGAAGAAGAAGAGGTGATGGGCCTTGACCTTAGCGAACACGGGGGATACGGATATCCCGAACTGCTGCAATCGGAACGCCCTTACGTTTCCGCCCCACAAAGGCGATCCACTCATTCTCTCACTTGAGGATTGTCACCGCATCGCGGACGCCGGTTCGTTTCAGGAACTGCTCTCCCTGCGCCGGGAGCTCTTGAACCTGTCCCGGTTGGAAGGGATGAATCGGGCCGGGGAAATGGCACCGTACGCCGTGACTGTCAATCTGATCCACGACAAGGTGATCCGCCAGGGCGTGCTGCTCGCCGTGCGCCACCTGGCGAAAATGGGCGTAGGCACGCCGCCCGTCCCGTTCGCCTTTCTCCAGTTTGGCAGCGGCGGGCGAAGCGAACAGGCCGTCATCAGCGATCAGGACAACGGACTTGTCTACCGGATTCTTGACGGCATGGACAAACGGGAGATGGAGCGTGTGGAAAACTACTTTCACCTGCTGGGGGCTGCCATCGTGCAGGGCTTGGAACAAGTAGGCTATCCGCCCTGCCGGGGCAACGTCACCTGCGTGTCGGCCCGCTGGCGCGGCAGCACGGACCAATGGATGGAGCGCCTCGCCGCCTGGGCTGCCGATCCGGTGTGGGAGCACGCCCGCTATCTCCTGTTGGTGGGCGACGCCCGCATCCTCTGGGGGGAGCCGGATGTGGTCGCCCCGCTGATCAAGCAGTACCGGAGGCTGCTCGCCCACAACCCGATTCTGATCGGCAGGCTTGTGAGCAACACCCGCTTCCACCGGATTCCGCTCACGTGGCTGGGCCGGATCGCTCCGGACATCACCGGCCGCTACCAGGGCGCGATCAACCTAAAATACGGCGTGTATCTGCCGATCGTCAACGTCGTCCGCCACTTCGCCCTGGCTCACGGCATTCACGCCGCCTCCACGCTGGAGCGGCTGGCTGCCCTGCGGGAAGCAGGCATCTGGCCGGTGGCGTTTTGCCGGGAGGTGGAGCACCACTTCCGGCTGCTGCTGGGCCTTAGGCTGATCGCTCCGCTGCACTGGCGGGACGGCACCTACGCCAGCAACAGCTACGTCAAACTGTCGGAGTTGTCGTCGGATACGCTCTCAATGCTGCGCGAGGCAATGAAGCTGGCGCTGCGGTTGCAGAAATGGACAAAAAAAATGCTGGCCGCGTACCCGGAATAGGGAGGTGCCGGCATGCACACCAGAGACCTGTGGGAACGCTTGCGGCAGATGAGCCGGGCCGCTGAGACAGTTCGAATGCCGTCAGCGGACCGGGACCTTGGCAATCCGGGGCTAATCGCCTTTCTCCGCTCGCTGCGGCGCGAACGAAAGGAAGCGGAGGGCCGGCTGCCGCTCGCCGATTTGGAAGTGGTCGTCGTCGATCTGGAGACGACTGGCTTTTCCCCTGACCGCGGTGACACCATCCTCTCCATCGGTGCCGTGGCGATGCGGGGAGACCAACTGCTTTTGGGAGAATCGTTTTACAGCCTGGTCGACCCCGGCCGGCCGATTCCTCCCCACATCGCCTCCCTTACCGGGATACGCGACGAGATGGTTCGCACCGCGCCCGATCCGGCTGCCGCGCTCCAGCGCTTTTTCCAGTTTGTCGGCGACCGGCCGCTGGTCGCCCACCACTCCCGCCACGAGCGGCAGTTTTTTCGGGCGGCGTTATGGAAACATGGCCGCCGGCGGTTTACGCATCGGCTGCTGGACACCATGCTGTTGGTCCGCGTGTCGGGCGAGGTGATCGGCAACAGCTCGCTGGACGCCCTGTGCGCCGCCCACGGCATTCACATCTCCCGCCGTCACCACGCCTACTGCGATGCCGTCGCCGCCGCCTCGCTCTGGGGGATCTACCTGAGAAAGGCGATTGAGCAGGGATATACCGATTTGGGGGAGATCTACGAGGAACTCAGATAAAAAGGCTGTCCGTCAGTCTTGTCGGACAGCCTTCCGTCATGGTTCTTCCACAAATACCTCGTCGCCTTCCGACACCCGCCCCTGGGTGACGACGGACGCGTACACGCCGAAGTGGTTGCGGTGCCGCTTTACCACCGTTTTCAGCACAGCCGGATGCAGCTCCAGCGTATCCGGGTCGATGTTGATGGAGATGCAGCGTTCGCAAGGCTTGTTCACCTGCAGTTCCACGTCATTGATGCGCAGCCGCCTGCCCAGCCAGGCATCCTCGGCAAACGGCGTGTCCTCATCCAGCACGACTACAAAATTGGCCCGAAAGCGGCGAGGGTCCAGACTCTCCCGGCCAATCAGGCGGGCGATCTCCCGCAGCGAGGCATCGGTCACCAGCAGGATGTGATCTTCCCAGTTTTCTCCGCCTTCACGCGGTGTGCTGCGCACAGCAGTCACCGGCCGTCCCGTCGTCTCAGCCACCCTGGCGAACAGCGTCTCCTCCCAGCCGTACACGGTACCGTCCGGCGCGGTCACGCGCACCTCCGGATAGGCGTCCTCGCCGCTCTCCGCTGCCAGCCGGGCGGTGAAGCCCAAGACGCCCGGAACTGCATCCGCACTGAGATACTTGCCGTTCCTGTCCCGGAAGTAATAGCCCCGGTCGCCGTACACGCCAAATGCGTCCACGCGGCACGTCGTCAGCCGCTCGCCGCCCATAGCCTTGACGGGATGACGAAAAATCGCCGCAAGCGTCCCCGCTTTTTTCATCCCAGCCGCCTCCTCCGCCTGTTTTCCAGCGTTTCTCTATCCCGTAATGAACGAATTGCGCACCCGGCTCCAAAACGTGAGCCGCTTGTAGCGGGCAAACTTCACTTTGTCCACGCCGACGCGGCAGGTGATGGAGCACACGTCCTGCCAGACTGCCTGCTCCCGGTCCAACCCGATCATGATCTGTGGATTCATCACGATCAGTTCGACCTCGTGGTGCTTGGGCAGCACCAGCGAGCTGTTGATCGTCCGGTAGGCCTGATTGTTGATCGATGCGATCTCCGAGAGCTGAATCGCTTCGATGGAAGGATGGACGAGCGCTCCGTTCACCGCTTTGTTGTACGCCGTGCTTCCAGACGGGGAAGAGACGATCAGGCCGTCTCCGCGAAACGTCTCAAACTCGTCGCCGTTTATGTACACACAGGCCACCAGCGTGGACAGGGACGCATTGCGGATCACCAGTTCGTTGAGCGCCCATTTGTGAATGATGCGGCCGTCGCGGGTCAGAATGCGGCACGAAACGGTGGGGTATTCGGCGACAAACGGCTTCGTCTGCTCTTTGAGAGCCTGTACGAACGCATCCAGCTCGTTTGGCCGCCAGTCCGCGTAAAAGCCCAAATGGCCGGTGTGGATGCCGACGTATGTCGGTTCAAAGCCGTATTGATGCACCGCTTCCAACAGCGTTCCGTCCCCGCCGATGGAGAGCACGAGATCAGGCGTCTCGCCCTCTTCCCGGACAAAGCAGTACGGGCTGTCCTCGCCCAGCAGTTTTTCCTTCAGCTCCCGTTCTACCTCCCGGGAGTAGTCGTCATTCCGCAGTACGGTGGCAATTTTCATGGTGGTCTACCCTCACTTTACGCACATACATGCCTGCTATTCACAATGTTACAGGAACACTCCGGTGGCCGGGATGCCGACGCGGGCTACCAGCGCTCCGCCGCAAAACGGCCGGAGCGAAACTCCTCCAGCCGCCGCCTCGTCGCAGGCGACAACTGCTCCGGCAATTCTGACCAAGCAAAAAAGCGCATATCCGCCACTTCCGGGTCAGACTTTGGCCGTTCATGCTGGCGGTACCGGGTGACGTGGAACAGCGCGATGTGATCCCGCTTCCCTTCCCGCTCGCTGTAGTAGAGGTGGCAGATCCTCATCTCGCTCGCCTCTATGCCGCACTCTTCCCACAGCTCACGCCGGGCCGCCTCCAAAAACGTCTCTCCCTTTTTCACTCCTCCGCCCGGCAAATACCATCCGCTCACATACGTGTGGCGCACCAGCAGCACGCCTTTTTCATCGTCCGTGACAATCAGCCGGACACCCAGCGTCAGCGGCCTGCGGATACGCCAATACAGTTTGAGCAGCGGGTAGTACCAGGCCATCGTTTTCCACTCCCTGTGATTCCATTCCTGTTGCTACCATTCTACACTACCGCGAAATCCACCGCCATAGCAGGCACACGGCAGGTCAGCGCAGTGCCAGATGGCAGAATCAGGAATTGCAATCCGGTGTTATTCGCAAAAAACGGGCCCTATTCTGGGCCCGTTAATGCTAGGCAAACCGTTTTTCCAACTCCCGGACAATCGCCTCCGCCTTGCGCATCCAGACCTGTTCCACAGGTGCGTCCTTGTCCACCGGCTCCTGAAACTGGTTCATGGCAGCCGAGGCGACAGGCGAGTAATATCCGATGTCTTCCTCCACACCGGTCTGGTAGACGTGTTTCAGCACAAACGGCGTCCCCAGTTCCAACCAGGCGTCCGGGCTGTCCAGTTCCCCTTCCATGACCGTCACCGGCAGCCGCAGATACACCATCCCCTGATCGTCCAGCTTGCGGTCAAAATACCCCCGGTGGTAATCCCAGTTGGCCAGGGTAAAGCCGTCCGGTTCGAGCGATTCGCGAAAGAATCCAAACGTGCCTCTCGTACCCGCCAAACTGCTTTCAATCGGTTGCATCTCCATCCCTGCCTTTTTCGGATTCTACCCGGTAGTGTGCGACAAACGGCGCGGTTGTACTCAAACATCGGTGAAAATGGAAAAAGCCTCCCGCCGGATACAGCCCGGCAGAGGCTTCGTGCTGGTGTTATGGTCAAATGAGGGAAATCGACAGCAGGGTAAACAGCGCCAGAGGAATCACCTTGCGGCGGCAACGGCGCTTTTTCTTCTTGTGAACAGGCACTCTGAACACGCCGAACGGAACAGGGTAGAAGTATGGATAGCTGGGGTATGGGTATGGACTGAAATCAGTATACGGGCTTACCTGGGAATACGGGTTGCCGTACAAATTGATGTTGTTTTGCAGCGTGACGTTGCCCTGGGGTCCAGCGGTTTCGTAGGGACTGACCGCTTCGTACGGACTTACCATTTCGGCAGGTTGTTCAAACGGTGCGGTTTGCTCGTAGGGGCTCACCACTCCCTCAGATTTGCCGGACGGACCGGCTGACTCAAAGGGACTCACCATCCCGTACGGACTCTCAGCGGGGCCGGTCTCGTAGGGACTTACCATCCCGTACGGACTGACGTTGGGCCCCACCTCGTAGGGACTTACCATCCCGTACGGACTGACGTCAGGCCCCATCTCGTATGGGCTTACCATCCCATATGGACTGACATTCGGCCCCACCTCGTAGGGACTCACCATCCCGTACGGACTGACGCCGGGCCCCATCTCGTAGGGACTTACCATCCCGTACGGACTGACGTTGGGACCTGTCGTACCGTATGGACTGACGGCACTCTCCCGAGGCGGACATCCGTCTTGCGGTCGTGATTTTTGCGGATACCGGCTGGAGACCGGCTCCACAGCTCCCATAACATCGGCCGGCCCCTCATCGTTTTCCTCAATTTCCACGTAGACGTGGAAATCGTCAACATCGAGAATTTTGCCCTCGTACACGCGGCCGTCCATCGCTTCGATCCGTACCTTTTGCCGCGCGTGCTTCTTGCAAATCTCCTGCACGGTTTCACGCATATCCTTTAACATGCTGACCGCCGCCGGTTCAGCCTGAAACAGTTGTTTTTGCGACGACTCCATGAAAACTCCTCCCCTTTTGTCGTTTCTGTATTACGATATACGCCTGCGTGTGGGGAGGTGTCTATTTTTCCAGGCAAGTCTAGCCCATTTTGCGGCCTTGTGACACGACACTCGTAAAGCGTTCGGGCAAAAACGGTTCCAGCCGTTCTGTCCGTCCCTGTTCCAGATAATCCGCCATCAGCTTGGCTGTGATCGGAGAAAGCAGAATGCCGTTGCGAAAGTGTCCGCCGGCGAGCGACAATCCCGACCATCCCGGCACCGGCCCCAACAATGGTTTGCCGTCGGCGGTAGCCGGGCGCAGTCCCGCCCATGCTTCCAAAAACGGGGCCGATGAGAGCGCCGGCACATACGGCATCACGCCGTTCAGCACGCCGGTCAAGCCTTCCAGCGTGACCTCCCGCTGGAAGCCGGCCTCGTCTTCCGTAGCGCCGAGGACGATTTTGCCGTCCCGTTTGGGCGTGATATAGCCCGTGCTGCCAAAAATCACTGTCTGCAGCGGAATCCCCGCCGAGTCGACCGCTGCGATCTGTCCACGCACCGGGAGAACGGGAATGGACAGCCCCAGCCAGCCCATCGCGATGCCGGCCCACGCCCCGGAGGCGATAATGGTTTCGTCGGCAAAGAGCGATCCCGCAGTCGTCTCGACGCCCACCACCCGGCTTCCTTCCGCGACGAAGCCCGTCACCACGCAGCCGGAAAGCAGCGTCACGCCCCGCCGCTTGCACGCCGTCACCAGTGCCTGCAGCAGCATCCGGTTGTTGACATGCCCTTCGGATGGCGAGTGGATCGCCGCGATCGCCCGATCCGTCAACAGCGGTTCAACGTCGCGGATGGCCGCTCCGGTCAGCCAGCGGACATCGTAACCGCTCTCCCGCTGCCAGGTGAACTTTGCGCGCAACTGCTCCGCTTCCTCTTCCGTCAACGCCACGGTCAACAGCCCGTCGATGCAAAGCTGCACATCTCTGCCCGCCTCTGCTTCCAGCTCCGCCGCCCATTCCGGGTAGAGGCGAAGCGACTCGATGCCCAAATCAAGCAGCGGGCCTGGCTGGGAAAATTCCTTGAGCGGAGCCAGCATGCCGGCCGCTGCGGAAGACGCCTGGCCGCCCCACGCCCCCTGCTCTGCCACCGTGACGGACAACCCGCGCCGCGACAGCTCGTAAGCCAAACTTAATCCGATGATGCCTCCGCCTACAATCAAACAATTCGTCATGGTTCTTCCTCTCCTCGATGGAACTGCGCCCCGCCCTGCTCAAGCGGCGAAGCCTGGGTAAACGCGCTGTTCTCCTGCCACCCCGCTGATGCCGCCCCACCGGACGAAAGCATGCAAAAAGCCCACCTTCCCCGGCAGGAAAGGTGGGCCGATGCACATCCGCAAACACAGACAGCTCTTTTGCTTGCAACCACTTCCCTGCGCCAGCATGATCTGGATCAGGTGCAAAGGGTCGACGGTCATCGCTTCCGTCCTCTCAGCCCTGCGTGATGGACTCCCCCAGTAGCTTTCCGTTATGTCGTTTACACCCTTCAGTATAGACTTGCGGCCGCTCCCTGGCAAGAGCGCGGCGCTCAGTCCTCGTCTTTCACATCGTAGCTTTCAGGAATGGGCTCGTTTCGGGTCGCCTCCTCCCATTCCCTCAGTTTGCGGATCTGTTCCAGATGATGTTGAAACTGGTCCTTGTTGATCAGGTATTCTTCGCCGTTGTGAACGGCACGGATGCGTCCCTCGCGGATTTTTTCCAGAATAAACGTCTCCGGCAGTTCCAGGTAGGCAGCGGTCTCGGACACAGTCAGGTACGTCTTATTGCTTTCCACGCAGTCTCGCTTCCAGTGCTGCTTTTTGCTGTTCATACCCCGGTTTGCCCAGCAGGGCGAACATGTTCGCCTTGTAGGCTTCCACTCCGGGTTGGTCAAACGGGTTGACCCCGAGCAGATATCCGCTAATGCCGCATGCCTTTTCAAAGAAGTAGATCAGCTCACCGAGATGGTAGGCCGTCGCTTCCGGAATTTCCACCACGAGGTTGGGCACGCCGCCGTCCACATGGGCCAGGAGCGTTCCTTCAAACGCTTTTTTGTTGACGAAGTCCATGCCCTTGCCTGCGAGAAAATTCAACCCGTCGAGATCGTCCGGATCTTCGCTGATCGTAACGTCCACCGCCGGCTTGGACACAGCCACCACTGTTTCAAACAGGTGGCGCATGCCGTCCTGGATGTATTGTCCCAGCGAGTGCAGATCGGCGGAGAACTCGGCAGATGCAGGAAAAATCCCCTTGCCGTCCTTGCCCTCCGACTCGCCGAACAGCTGCTTCCACCACTCGGCAAAATAGCGGAACTGCGGCTCGTAGCTGACCAGCAGCTCGACGGTTTTGCCTTTGCGGTAGAGCGCGTTGCGGACAGCCGCGTACTGGTAGCACGGATTGTCTTCCAGAACAGGCGTCAGGTAACGCTCGCGGGCAGCAGCAGCGCCCTGCATCAGTGCATCGATATCGGCGCCGCTCACGGCAATCGGCAAAAGACCTACTGCAGTCAGCACGGAGTAGCGTCCGCCGACGTCGTCGGGGATGACGAACGTTTCGTACCCTTCCTCGTCAGCCAGCCGTTTCAACGCGCCTTTCGCCTTGTCCGTAGTCGCGTAGATGCGTTTTTTCGCTTCCTCACGTCCGTATTTTTTCTCCAACCAGGCGCGGAACAGACGAAACGCGATGGCCGGTTCCGTCGTGGTGCCCGATTTGGAGATGACATTAATGGACACGTCTTTCCCTTCGAGAACATCCATCAGATGGGAGACGTAGACCGGGCTGATATTGTTGCCGACGAAGTAAATCTCCGGCGTGCGCCGTTTGGACTTGGGCAGCAGGTTGTAAAAGTGGTGGCCCAGCACATCCACGACGGCTTTGGCCCCCAGGTACGAACCGCCGATCCCGATGACCAGCAGCACATCAGACTCCGCTTGAATTTTCGCGGCTGCCTGTTTGATCCGTTCATATTCATCCTTGTCATAGTGAATGGGCAAATCGACCCAGCCGAGAAAATCACTGCCAGCCCCCGTCTTGTTGTGCAACAACTCGTGTGCCTGTTTGATTGCAGGGGCAAGCTGTGTCCATTCGTGCGGCCGGACAAAGCCCAGAGCATTCGAGCAGTCGAAACGAAGAACTTGGTTCATGGTTCCCTCCATAAAAAGACATGTTTGTATCTGTTTCTCATCTTATCATGTTTACCTTTGAGCCGGCAGAGAAAGAAGTCGGATCTGTCCTGCGGCGAAGAAATCTGCCGCATAATTGTGAACATTTTGTGAACGATTCCAACCCAATTGTTACCTTTTCCCTTCAGCCGCGTAAAACCATTCGAATCTTATCATTTGAATCTTATATCATGATGGATCAAGGAGACAGGATCGTATGAAAAAACGCTGGTGGATCGTCGGCTCCGTCGCTGTCGTACTGGGCGTGGGAGCCGCAAGCATGGCCCTGTTGGGCTCACCGCAGGGAGCAGGAATGCCTGTAAGCGTGGGAAAGGTCACCACGGCCGCGCTGGAGACCAAGGTACTCACCTCCGGGATCGTCACTGTCGCAGACAAGCAACGGGTATACGCCAATGTCAGCGGAATCCTGCGCGAGTTTGCCGTGAAGGAGGGGGATGTCGTCAAAAAGGGACAGGTCATCGGCAAGATCGACACGTCTGACGTGGAAAGCCGGATCATGGAGATCGACGCGCAGATCGAACTGGCCCGGGCCAACCTGTCCAAGGCACAGGCCGGCAGCGAACCGGAAGAACTGGCGCAGGAGCGGGAGCGCGTCGCCCAGGCGGAGCGGGATTACGACAATGCCAAACGGGAGTACGAGCGCATCCGGCAGCTGCATGAGTCAGGCGCCACTACCCAGCAGGAGCTGGACAAGGCGAAGGCGCAGCTGGACTCGGCGCTGTCTCAACTCAACGTGACCAGGCAGCAGTACGCGCTGAAACAAAAAGGGCCGCGCAAGGAAGAGATCGCCTCCCTGCAGGCACAGATCAACTCCCGCCTGGCGGAGAAGGCCCTGTTGGAAAAAGAACGCGTGCAAAGCGTGCTGGTCGCCCCGACCGACGGCACAGTCATCGACCGGGCCGCAGAAAACAGCCAATACGTGAACAAGGGAACGGAAATCCTGACGATCGCCAATCTGAACCACCTGTTGATCGAAGCGGACATCAACGAGTCCGACGTCAGCAAGATCAAACTCGGGCAGACTGCGGTGATCGAAGGCAGCGCGCTGGGCAAGCAAAGGCTGAACGCCAAGGTGATCCGCATCTCCCCGATCGCCGTCACGACGCCAAACAGCTCGGGACAAGGAGAAAAGACCCGGGTAAAAGTGACGCTGGAACCAAGCGGAGACTTGTCCGCCTTGAAACCTGGCTTTCACGTCGACATCGACATATCCGTGCAAAAGATCGACAACGCCCGGCAGGTGCCGATCGAAGCGGTGCAGCAGGAAGCGGACGGCAGCACGTTTGTCTGGGTGGCGGAAAACGGCGCGGCGAAAAAGCGGAAAGTGACCGTGGGCGTGGAAAACGAGCTGTTCGCTGAGATCACGTCGGGATTGAAAGGGGACGAACAAGTGATTCTCGGTCCGTTTGACACCCTCCAGGAGAACGCACCGGTCCTCCCATCCGAGGAACCGCAGAATTCGGGCATCTAACCTGTTCGGAAGAAAGGAGGTCGACCGATGCTGCACGTCGAAGGCCTGACAAAATCGTACAAGACGGGCGAGTCGGTACTGCCCATCCTGAAAGGTGTCTCGCTCACCGTGGAAAAAGGGGAATTCGTCGCCATCATGGGGCCGTCCGGCTCCGGCAAATCGACATTCATGAACATGCTCGGCTGCCTCGACAGACCTGATTCCGGCACCTACACGCTGGACGGGATTGAAGTCAGCAAACTGTCCGACAAGCAGCTCGCGCAGGTGCGCAATCAAAAAATCGGCTTCGTCTTTCAATCCTTTAATCTCCTGCCCCGTTCCACGGCGCTGCACAACGTGGAACTGCCGATGATGTACGCCGGTGTAGGACGGTCGGAACGGCGAAAACGGGCACTGGAAGCGCTGGAGCGGGTCGGACTGGCTGAACGCGTCCACCACAAGCCGACACAGCTCTCCGGGGGGCAGCGGCAGCGCGTGGCCATTGCCCGCGCGCTGGTAAATCGGCCGTCCATCCTGTTGGCTGACGAGCCGACCGGCAACCTGGACAGCCGCTCCGGCACCGAAATCATGGCCATGTTTCAGGAACTGCACAGCCAGGGCGTCACCATCATCCTGGTTACGCACGAGCCGGACATCGCCCAGCACGCGGAACGCATCGTCACATTCAAGGACGGCGTCATCATCCGCGACGAACGGGTGGAAAACCGGCTGATTGCCGTTCCGTCCGACGAGGTGATCACGACATGAACGTCTGGGAAAGTTTTCGCACCGCCCTGGAAGGCATTTGGGCAAACAAGATGCGCTCCGGCTTGACTATGCTGGGGATCGTGATCGGGATTACTTCAGTGATCGCCGTCACCGCCCTGGGGGAAGGCGGACAGAAAGCCATCATCAGCGAGATGGAGAAATTCGGTCAAAACTCGTTCAACGTCTTTGTTGATTACAACAGCAAGCAAGAGCATGCGCCGGAAGACCTTACGGTAGAGGACGCCGACGTGCTGAGCAAAATCAGTCCCAACATCGAACACATCGTGCCGATGAACCAATCCATGGCAATGCTCAAGGGACCAAAAAAGGAAGAGCGCGTCAACCTGTATGCCACGACGGCCGATTTTCCCAAGGTGCAGCCGACCATTAAAGTGTCCAAAGGACGTTTTTTCAGCGCCGCCGATGACAAGGAACTGCGGGCGGTGATCGTTCTGGAGGAAGAACTGGCACAGAAGCTGTTCGGCCAGATGAACCCGTTGGGCCAGCGCGTCCGCATGGGCAGCACCTCGCTGGTGGTGATCGGCACGTTCAAGGAAGACAAGTTTCGCTTTGACGTGGAGCAGTCCTACAGCGCCTACCTGCCCATCCGGTTTGACCAGAGCCGCTACGAAGAGCCATGGGTCAGCTACCTGATCGGCAAGGCCACCGACAAGGAGTCGGTCAATGCCGCCATGCAGCAGGCGATCCAGTACCTGAGCCGCAAGCACCAGAAAGAAAGCCACTACCGGGCCGTGAGCATGCAGCAGCAGGTCAGCCAGTTCAACCAGGTGACCGGCATACTGACGACGGTGTTCAGCGTGATCGCGGGCATTTCGCTGGTCGTCGGCGGCGTGGGCGTCATGAACATCATGCTCGTCTCCGTCACCGAGCGGACCCGCGAGATTGGCATTCGCAAAGCGCTGGGAGCGCGACGAAGTGACATTCTCGTCCAGTTTCTGATCGAGTCGGTGATCGTCTGCCTGATTGGCGGGCTGATCGGCGTCCTGTTCGGTCTTGGCACCGCCGCGCTGATTTCCTACTTTGCCAAACTGCCGCCGCTCATGTCCTGGAACAGCGTGTTGATCGCCTTTGCCTTTTCCAGCGCGATCGGCATCTTCTTTGGCCTCTACCCGGCCAACAAGGCCGCCAAGCTGGACCCGATCGAGGCGCTGCGATACGAATAACGACGCCTTCGCGGGGCACTTTCGCCCAACCGCACGGAAGCGTCCGCCTGCCTGATGGACATATCCCGAATCGAACGCAAAAAAAGCACCTGTAAGCGCTGAAGTGCACTCCATATTGCAGACTGATCAGATCAGCATGTCTCGCCGCCGCACGAAGAACGTCTTCAGCTCAACAAAAAAGCAAACGCCTGCAGCGTACAGGCGTCAGCTTGCTGCCCAACGGCAGGGCGTTTCTTCATGTCTGCATCTATGGGAGTTTGACCATAGCGCTTGCAGGTGCTTTTTCAATAGAGCGCCGGAGTGTCCGTGACCAGTTTCAGGAGAAAAAAGAGCGTTATCCCCACGCTGGCCACCGTCCACCAGAGCCATTTGCTTTCGGGCTTGCCCTCCTTGTATATGCCGATCAGCCGCCAAGTGCCTACCGCCACGCAGAAGATGCTGACAAACAGCAGGATTGTCCCCATGGGGCTCCCCCCTTCCCTTCTTATAGCTATATGGGAAAGGCGGGGAAAAAATCCCTGTACGCCTATCTGTCCTTTTTCCCCAGTCGGGACAAGATTTCGCGTCCCCGCTCCTTGAGTGATTCATCCTTGAGTGTGAGCTGCCGCTTTTTCATCAGGCCGTTTTTCGACGTGTCCGGCCGCTGCCTCCGTCCGTCCGCGCCCGCCGTCAATTGTACTTGCCTCCGCCTTTTTTCTCATACTCTTCCAGCAGTTCGGCAAAGCTCTTGTTGCGCTCCCGCTCTTCCTGCTCCCGCCGTCTGCGCTCCGCTGCTTCCTGTTCTTCCCGCTCGCGGGCCGCTTTTACCTCCCGCTCCAGCATTTTCAGCTTGTCTAACGCTTCCTGGCTCAGCATCTCTTTCAGGTTCAGACCCGTTTTCACCTCCGCGGCAGCCGGTTGTGCCGTCGGCCGCTGCGGTTGGCGCCGCTGTTTCTTCGCCATGGTCCATTCTCTCCTTTCACCGTTTGCTTGTTCATCATTACTGCTGCTTCCGGTCATACTAACACCAAGCGACACAAGAGGAGGGCAGATGATGGTACGCAATAAGGAAAAAGATTTCGGCAAGTCCCCCGGAATCAGCAGGCCGAAAGCCCAGTCCGAAGCGATCCGCTCTGACGGCTCCATCAATAGTGAACCACAAGAGCGGCTAAAAGAAAACCGGTAAGAGCAACAGGCGCAAAACCTTCGCCCGGAGGAGATGCTCACGATGGACCGCAAGCAAAAGACGGAACAAAAGACGGAAGTGAATAAAGACGTCTCGATCGATGGCACGCTTCCCCATCAGATTAACGCACCTGATTTTAAAAACTCGACCCGCTCCATGCAAAAACCGTTCGTCAACGAACACGGCGTCGTGATCGGCGACAGCTTTTACAATTCACCCGAATCGCCGCTCAACCAGTGGAGCACAGAGACAGACCCGTTCGTCATGGCCGGCGACAAATGGGTTCACCCGACCAATGACATCGGCTGGAATACGACGGAAAACAAGGAGCTGCTGGAAGACAAGCCGCCCAAAGGAGTGCCGTTCATGCACCCGACTCACGACGTCAGCATGGGCAAGGATTGACGAGAACATGCGCCGCTGTGCCATCAGCGGCGCTTTTTCCCGTATATGGTACAATAGATGGACATGATCTGTGAGAGAGGAGTTCCATCATGAGCATCCACGTGACCATCGAACCGGCGTTTGCCCAGGCCTACCAGCGATACGCTGGATTCCGCCCCGGCGACACGCTGCGCTTGTACGTCCGCACGGGCGGTCCCGGCACCGGCGGCCTGTTTTATGCGATTGAAAAAGACGAGGAGCAGCCGGGCGACGCAATCTTTGAGGTGGAGGGTATGCGCTTTGTCATTCGCCCGAACGACTTCTGGTACTTTGACGGCGCCGAACTGCGCTACAACGCCTTGTACGGGGAATACGGCTTTACCTTTCACAATCCGCGGCTGGACACATAGACACTTCAGCAGCCGCCCGACCGGGCCCGAGATCAGCCGCCCCCTTGCCGGGAAACTTTTCCCGCCGTTGTACGTATACCGAATAGAGTCTAGCATTACCGTTCGGGAGGAACTGGCATGAACAAAACCAGGTCAGCTCTGGTAATCCTTGGCGTTTTTCTGCTGACCAAACTGAAATGGGTTGTAGGACTGTTAAAATTTTCAAAGTTCGGCACGACGCTGCTGTCGATGCTCATCAGCCTGTGGGTGTACGCCTGGATGTACGGGTGGAAATTCGCAGCGGCTCTCGTCTATTTGATATTTGTCCATGAAATGGGGCACGTCATCGCTGCCAAACGCAAGGGGATCAAGGTATCGCCTGCGGTGTTCATTCCCTTTGCCGGCGCGTTTATTGCGATAAAGGACCAGCCGCGTGACGCCGCCACTGAAGCGTATTTGGCATACGGCGGACCGCTGGCTGGCATGCTTGCCTTTTTGCCTGCCCTTCCCCTTTATTGGTGGACGCATGATCCGTTCTGGGTGCTGGTCATCTATCTCGGTGCGTTGCTCAACCTGTTTAACCTGCTGCCCGTATCGCCGCTGGACGGCGGACGGGTCGTCTCTGTGCTGTCCACCAAAATCTGGTTGATCGGCCTGCTGGCGCTGGGGTTCATGATGTTTGTCAGCCCCAGCCCGATGATCGTCATCATTTTTATCTTCGGAGCGATGACCTGGTGGAGCCGTGCGCGGGAAGGGTACCGGCAGCGCGTGCTGCGTTATGAAAAGGAAAAGCTGGAAGGCGTACTGCAGGAGATTGCCCACTGGCCGCAGCTCGACTCGTCGATTGAGACCCGGGAACGGCTCAGCGCCGAAAAACAGAAGGCTTTTGCCATCCCGGTTCCCAAAGGGTTCGCTATCCCGTTTTTGCAGGATGACAAACGTTTTGTCCGCGAACGCATCGCCATGGACAAAGAGTATGCGGATCGGATCTGGGAATTGTTCCGGAAGTGGGAGCACGAACCGGTGCTGTTTGTAGACGGTGATCCGTCCCGTCCCGCTCCCTCTCCGCTGCTCACCGAAGCAGAACAGACCACCCGCCAACAGCTGGCCCGGGTGGAGGAGCAGCTGCACCGTCTGACCACGTATTACGAGGCACCTGCCTCCACCAAGTGGAAAGTGCTGGTCGCCTATCTCGCCCTGGCCGGCGTACTCTCCGCCTTTTTCGTCTACGGCCAGCACCTGCTGGGCGTGCGCTGACAAGCTGCTTTTTTCCGTACAGGCCTCTGCGGTCGGTTGCGGGAGCAAAAACGGGTGAGACGGCCACCTTACCGCTGTTTTTTCCGGACAGCGGGTCCCCAGGGGGCGGAATGACGGTTTTTCGGCTTTGTGCATCAGGGTTCCAATTTTGTAACATAAAAGTATACATCAAAATATTCCAGAGAGGATGACTGTTTACTTGGAGAGTATTCCGCTAGTGCTGAACCTTTTGCTTGTCGCTTTTCTCGTCTTTCTGAACGGTTTTTTCGTTGCGGCTGAATTTGCCCTCGTCAAAGTGCGCCAGACGCGTTTGACCCAACTGGTCAATGAAGGACACAAACGAGCCGGCTTCGCGCAAAAAGTGACGCAACAGCTGGACGCCTACCTGTCCGCCTGCCAGGTGGGAATTACGCTGGCCTCGCTTGGACTGGGCTGGGTCGGGGAACCGGCCATTGCACACATGATTGTCGAGCCGCTGCTGCATAACTTCGCACTGCCCGACTACGTCATTTCCGCGATTTCGTTCGGCGTGGCCTTTGCCTTCATCACGTTCCTGCACATCGTATTGGGCGAACTGGCGCCGAAATCGCTGGCCATTCAGAAAGCGGAAGCGACCTCGCTGTGGGTGGCAGCACCGTTGATGCTGTTTTACAAGATAATGTACCCGGCCATCTGGGTGCTGAACGGAACGGCCAACCGGCTGCTGAAGTGGGCCGGACTGGAACCGGTGTCCGAACACGAAGCGGCCCACACGGAAGAGGAGATTCGCCTGCTGGTCACGCAGAGCCATCAAAGCGGCCACATCGACCAGACCGAACTTTCGCTCGTGGAGCACGTGTTTGACTTTTCCGAAACCCTGGCCCGGGAAGTCATGATCCCGCGCATCGACATGGTTTGCCTGTATACCTCCAACACGTTTGAGGAAAACCTTGAAATTATTCGCACGGAGCGCCACACGCGCTTTCCGGTGGCGAACGAAGATAAGGACAACATCATTGGGTTTGTCCACGCGACCGACTTTTACCTGGCCGCCCTGGAAAACAAGGACGTGCGGCTGGAGAATTACCTCCGCCCCGTGCTGACCGTGCCGGAATCGATGGAGATCAGCCATGTGCTGCGGCTGATGCAGAAAAGACGCTCGCAGTTGGCAATCGTCATCGACGAATACGGCGGGACGGCGGGTCTGGTCACCATGGAAGACATCCTGGAAGAGATTGTCGGCGACATTCAGGACGAGTTTGACACGGATGAACGTCCCGACATCGAAAAAACGCCGGAAGGCCTGTCCGTCGCGGGAAAAACCCTGTTGGCTGATCTAAACGATCACCTGCCCTTTGAACTGGTGTCCGATGACGTCGATACCATTGGCGGCTGGCTGTACAGTCAGCTTGAAGAGGAGATTGCCGTCGGCGCTTCCGTCGAGTGGGAAAACCACCTGTTTACGGTGACCGACATGGACAATCACCGCGTGACGCGGATCGCCATCACACAGTTGGTTCCCCCCGAAGCAGACCAACAAGAATCGCCATTGACCGCAGTGTAACAGCATACGACCGAAAGCCGGCATCTGCATGTGACAGATGCCGGCTTTTTCATGGGGACAGACGTATTCGACCGGATGGATAGCGTGTATGTGTCGCGGGATGCTAAAACAGCAGGAATCCCAGGCTGATAATCGCGCCGGTGACGAACAGCATCATCAGGCAGTACCCCATGATGTCCCGCGCCCCCAGCCCCGCCAGGGCCAGTACCGGCAGCGCCCAGAACGGCTGGATCAGGTTCGTCCAGGCATCTCCCCAGGCGATCGCCATCGCCACTTTGGCATGGGAAACGCCCAGTTCCGTGGCGACCGGCATCATGATCGGCCCCTGCACTGCCCACTGACCGCCTCCGGAGGGGATAAACACGTTGAGCAGACCCGCGCTCCAGAAGGTAAACAGCGGGAAAGTGGCTGGCGTGGAGATGCTGATGAACCACTGGGAGATGCTGGCGGCCAGCCCCGATCCGGTCATCATCCCAATGATGCCGGCGTAAAACGGAAATTGCACAACGATCCCGGCGGTCGCCTTGACCGCTTCGTTCATGGCGTCGAGAAACTTGCGCGGTGTGCCGTGCAGCAATATGCCGAGGAACAAAAATCCGAAGTTGACGATGTCCAGGTTGAGTTTGAAGCCGTTTTTCACAAAGTAGGCAATCAGGAAGATCAGACCCAACGCGGAGACGAGCATGGACACGATGCGGCTGTTCTCCAGCCTGGCGGCGGGGCTGTCCATTGCTGTCGCATCAGACGCGGCTGCCGTCTCCTCATGATCGATGCCCGGCCCTTTGTACACCACCGTATCCTCTTTCGCCGGCATCATCATCCGGTTGATCAGCGGCAGGGCGATCATGATCGCGATGACGATCGTCAGGTTCATCGGCGAAAAGAGCGTTTCCGACGTGGGAATCACGCCGATGACGTCCTGCAGGCTGTGGTTCTCCGTGGCCACCGTCAACGGGACGGAGCCGGACAGTCCGCCGTGCCAGACGACAAAACCGCCATACGCGCTGGCGATGAGCAGACGGTAATCCACGTTTTCCACCCGCCGGGCGATTTCCCGGGCCAGCAGAGCGCTGATGACGATCCCGAATCCCCAGTTGATCCACGCCGCCAAACAGGAGATCAGGCTGGTCAGAACGATTGCCTGCCCCGGTGTTTTGACCGAGGAAGCGACCGCGCGCAATCCCCGCTTGCACAGGTCCGTGCTGGCCAAGGTATGACCGGTGACAAGAATCAGCACCATCTGCATGGTGAAGCTGAGCAGTCCCCAGAAGCCGTCTCCCCAGTACGTTACCATCTCCAGCGGCGACTTTCCGTTGACAGCCATCCCGGCAAAAAACACGACGAATGTAAGGATGATGGCGAAGATGAAGGCGTCGGGCAGGTAGCGCTGCACCAATCGGACCGACGCGTTGGTCAAGGCTTGAAACACGTGACGTTTCCCCCTTTTCAAAAGAATTGGCTGCCTTTCATTTTTGGAAGTAGCAAAAGACATGCCAATCGTCAGGGAGGACAGGAGCCGCAAAAATGTATGCGCTTTCATAACGATGCTTGCGCATCATTGACTACTTTTTGCACACATTGACTCCAGTTTGCACAGTTCGTGTTTGTAACGGTGCAGCCCGTGTGCATGCGGTCGGCGCTCTACTCCCACTCCTGACCGTCCAGCCCATACGCTTCCAGCTTGTACAGGAGCGCGCGACGGGAGATGCCCAGCCGTTTGGCCGTCCGCAGCCGGTTGCCCCGCTCTTTGCGCAGCGCGCGGACGATCGCTTCCCTCTCCACCTCTGAAATGATGTCCCGCATCGTCCGATTTTCGATGCGGATCGCGGTAAGCCCGTCTGCTGCGCCGACCGGTTCGTTTTCCATCGGGTGCACCTCCACGTGCTCCGGCAAGATGGCCGAGCCGGCGGCCAGCACCAGTGCGCGTTCGATGGTGTTCTCCAGTTGGCGGACGTTGCCCGGCCAGTCATACGCCATCAGGACGTCCAGCGCAGCGGGCGAGAGATAACAGCCCTCCTTGCCCAGTTCCCGACCGTATTTGGCGAGAAAATGCTGCACCAACAGCGGGATGTCTTCCTTGCGTTCCCGCAGCGACGGCATGTGAATGGGAACAACATTCAGCCGGTAGTACAGGTCTTCGCGAAACCGCCCCCGCCGAATCAGCTCCCGCAGGTCCCGGTTGGTGGCCGCGATGATCCGGACGTCGACCGGCACGGGTTCCACGCCGCCCAGCCGAACCAGCGTCCGATCCTGCAACACGCGCAGCAGCTTGACCTGCAGCGGCATGCTCAGTTCGCCCACCTCGTCGAGAAACAGCGTACCGCCGTCCGCCAGCTCAAACAGCCCCGGTTTGCGGCCGGCCGCTCCCGTAAACGCGCCCCGTTCGTACCCGAACAGTTCGCTTTCCAGCAGGGTTTCCGGGATGGCGCCGCAGTTGACGGGAATCAGCGGCTTGGCCGCGCGTGGGCTGTTGGCGTGTATCGCCCTGGCGATCAGCTCCTTGCCCGTTCCGCTCTCCCCCTGGATCAGCACTGTTGCTTTGGTCGTGCTGACCCGCCCGACCAGCTTGTACACCTCCTGCATCGCCGGACTCAATCCCACCAGCCCCGGTTGGTCCGTCCGTTCCTCTGTCGGCCTCCTGGCCACCCCTGCCGATTCGTTCGGCTCGCGCTGATGCATCGCCCTGGCCACCACCTGCTTGATCCGGGCCACGTCAAATGGCTTTTGCACGTAGTCAAACGCTCCCAGCTTCATCGCTTCCATCACGTCTGCGGCTGACCCGTAGGCGGTCATCATCACCACGCTGGGACGCGGCCCATCCACCTGCTGCAGCCGCCTCAGCGTCTCCATGCCATCCGGCTCCGGCATCCGCAGATCCAGGAGCATCACCTCGGGCTGAAAGCTGCGCACCAGTTCCAGCGCTTCCGCTCCGCCAGACGCTTCTCTCGTCTCGTACCCCGCTCTGCGCAGCGCCGTCGTCAGCGCCTTTCGCACATTGGCCTCGTCATCCACCAGCAGCACCCGTTTTTTCATTCTCTTCCTCCTTTCTGTCGGTCCCCGGCAGCATCACAGTAAACCGGACGCCTCCCGGCACGTTGCCTGCGCTGATCTGTCCCCCGAACGCCTGGACGATTCGTTGGGAGATCGCCAACCCCAGCCCCGTCCCGGCCGGTTTGGTGGTAAAAAACGGCTCAAACACGGACAGCAGGTGTTCTTCGGCGATGGGCGGGCCGTCGTTGGTTACGTGAATGCGCGCCTCCCGCTCGTCTCCCTCCGCCTCCACCCTGAGGCTGCCGCCGTTTGGCATCGCCTGTTGTGCGTTGATCAATATGTTGAGAAACACTTGTTTCAACAGTTCGGGCGAGGCCAATACAGCCGGCAGCGAAGCGGCGTACGACTTTTGTACCGAGATGCCCTGCTTGGCCATGCCCGGCTCCACCAGCGCCAACGTCTGGTCCAGCACGTCGCACACGGACGAGGGGACGTGCCGCTCTTCATTGGGGCGGGCGAACAGCAGCAGTTCGTCGGCAAATCGGTTCAGCCGTTCCACTTCTTCCACGATGATACCGGTGTACTCGCGGTTGTCGTGTCCGGGTGGCCATTCTTCCTCGAGGATTTGCGCAAACGCCTTGATCGAGGTCAGCGGATTGCGCACCTCGTGGGCGATGCTGGCGGCCAGCTCCCCCACCACGGCCAGACGTTTCGCCTGCGCCAGTTTGGCCTCCATCCGCTTCCACTCCGTCCGGTCGTCCAGCAGTGCGATGGCTCCCAGCATCTCTCCGGCCGGGCTCCGCCAGATGGAGGTGGTGACGTTGACAACCTGTGCTCCCTGCCCGCTGCGGGCGGGCCGCCACTCCGCGTCCCGGACCGTCCGACCGTGATGCAGGGCATCGGTCAGCGCAGCCACCAGCACCTCTTCCTCGGCAAAGATGTCCGTATAGGTCTGCCCCACCGCCTGCTCTACTGCCAGTCCCGTCATCCGGGCTGCGGCACCGTTCCAGGCCGTGATCCGTCCGCAATGGTCCAGGGCGACGATGCCGCTGTCCATGCTCTGCACGATCGTCTCCGTATGGCTGCGGCTCGCCTGCAGGTCACTGGCCAGCTTGTTGATCGCGTCAGAAATCTCCCCCGGCTCTCCGTCCAGCCGTTTCATGCGAAAGGACAGGTCAAACCGCAGCCGCCTCAATCCCGCCTTGATCTCGGCCAGAATCGTTTCCAGACGGTGCATGAGCAGGCCGCTGGCCGCAGCCGCCACCACGCAGCCGATCCCCAGAATGGCGTAGATGCTCCTCCGCATGCCTGCCAGCTGCACGTCGATGCTGCTCATCAGTTCGTTGGCCCAGGCGTATCCGATGATCCGGCCGTCACGGATCAGGGGAAGCATCGCGTTCATGATGTTTCCCCGCACCTGTTGGCCGACCGCCACCTCGATGACGCCGTCGCGCAGTACCCGCCGCCCGGGGTGGTCGGGAGGGATCGGCTCGCCCACGTAACGACCCGTCTCCTCGCTGGGACCGTACGTCACGATCGCATCCAGGCCCGCCGCGTAATAGCCGACCCCGACCCCCGGATGTGCAGCGGCGAGGCGGTCCGTCAGGGGTGCCAGCGCCCGGTTTAACGCTTCGATCTGCTGCTCCCGCGGCGCCGTCAGCATCCCTCGTTCCCGGAGCACGGCGTCAAAATCTTTCGACAATACGTAGTCGAGCTGTTCCGTTACCGCGATCAGTTTTTGCTTTTTCTCCTCCAGCAGCGCCTGCTCGGCCGCTCTCAGCAGCACCGCACCGGTAACGAGAATCGGCAGCACGGTCACGGCGATGACGGAGGCGACAAAGCGGATCCGGTACAGGTATGCTTTCACGCATCAATCACGTCCCTTTTTGCTTTTGCCTTTGGTGTGATCCTATTCTATCATAACAACTGTATCGGAGATTGAGATGCGCGAAAGGAGTTTGTCCATGATTCGAGTCTTGTTTGTCTGTCTCGGCAACATCTGCCGTTCGCCGATGGCGGAAGCCGTCTTCCGCCGGCTGGTGGAGGAGAAAGGGCTGGCGGAGCAAATCGCCATCGATTCGGCAGGCATCGGCGGTTGGCATGCCGGTGAGCCGCCGCACGCCGGCACACGCAAAGTCCTGAGTGAAAAGGGCATCCCGCATGACACCCTGCGGGCCCGTCAGATCACGCCAGCAGATTTTACTGAATTTGACTATATCGTCTGCATGGACGAGGAAAACCTGTCCGCGCTGAAGCGCATGGCCCCGCCCGGCAAAGCTGTTTACCGTCTGATGGACTTCGCGCCGCACCTGCCGGAGAGCGACGTGGAAGACCCGTATTACACCGGCCGGTTCGACTACGTCTACCAGCTGGTGGAGGCAGGCTGCCGCGGCCTGCTCGACCACATCCAGGCAAACAAAAGCCCCTCCAAGTGAGGGGCTTTTGCCTTTATACGGGTTAGTTGCACGTACAGAAACGATTTCCATTTTTATCCGTCCTAACTGGTGAATGGGATTCAAAAGGTGGTCAATTCCAGGCTTTTAATGATTGTTTGCACAATACATCCCTGATCTAATTAGACTTGTATTTTGAAAATAAAAGTATTGTAATTATATACCATTTTTGTTAATATGCGGACGAAAGTGTGTTGTTAGGAGGTAGAATATGTTCAAGAGAAAATCTTATACTTTTGCACTGTCGGGTAAAAAATTATTATCTATATCTATAGTTGCTGGATTGATAATTCTTGCAAAAACGGCAAATGCTTATCCTTCTACATATTCATTGGATGTACCGAATATAAAACAAGAAAAAGATCAATGGTGTTGGGCCGGAACTTCAGTGTCTGTCTTAAAATATTATGGAAAAAGTATCAGCCAAACAAGTTTCGTGAATAAGGTGAAAGGAGCTACTCTAAATCTGCCTGCAACGATGTACGAAGTGAAAAGAGGGCTCAATGCCTACGGGGTAAATTCAAGTGTATCCGAATCTCCAATGTCTTTTTCTAGCCTGATCTCCAATATCTATAGCAATGACAATCCTGTCATGGCACTAATTCAATGGACAAGTGGCGGTGGACACTATGTGAATATCGATGGGTATGACGAGGGATCAACTGATTATATCACTTACATGGATCCATGGTATGGAGATCATTTTGTTAAGTCTTACAAATCTTTTAAAAGTAGCAGTTCTCAAACATGGTATGGTCAAGTATACAACTTTAGATCCTTTTAGGTTTGGAAATATTTAAAATAAGGAGGTACAAATGTGCGAAAAATCCTTTTCACATCTGTAATCGTATTGCTCGCTATTGGCTTCTTTGCAATCGGTTATGCCTCTGACAAACCGGAACAGCAGGCGTTGAAGGATTATCAACGTATTCAGAAACAATTTGAAAAAAGCGTGTCAGCGCAAGCATCAATAGACAATCTGAAACTGTCCAACTTTTCGATCCCCATTTTCTTCACACTCACTGCGGAAGAAATCGCTTCATACGAGGGAAAGGAACTGTCAGATATTCTACAGCCATCGGACCAGTGGCTGTGGTTTATGCAGGACAACGGTGAGACAAAAGGTATCGTAATTGCGGACAGCAAGGAGCCGATTCAGATGGGGGGTGAAAATTACAGTAAAGACTTGATGAAATTGTATAAGGCGATTCAACAAAATGATTCAAAAGACAATGATGTTCGTTACTTTGAATTCCAGGGCGGAGGAATCTTTTTGAGCGTCGACAAGAATAAAGAGGAAGTGTGGTTGACCAGCCGGGCAGCCGAGCTATTGAACTTATCACCGTACAAAAAATTGTCACCGGAGACGGTCTTGAAGAAGATGAAAGAGCGAATCACAAATACAAAAGATTTATGGGAAGATATATGGGTAAACTCAAGCGAACAAGAGGGCACTGGCGAACAGTATGAATGAGTTCGGGTTACCATTTTCCCCGTCAGCCTCTTCTTCCAACCGTGCTGTCACTTCGCCCGATTTTGCTGTGTCGGCTGCCGCGGCCTGCTCGACCACATCCAGGCAAACGAAAGCCCCTCTGAGTGAGGGGCTCAGCGTGTAGACAATGTTCGCGGCGCATGGGAGATCGGGCCCGCTCGCTCGCTTGACGCCCAGCACAGAAGCGGATGAAGTCCGCTCCAAAACGAGACGCGGGCAGGGGACAAACATCTGGGTGTTTCGATGAAGTGAGACTTGTGTCCCCTGTTGGTCCCCGCGTCTTCGTTTTTCCGCTGAGCCGGTCGTCAAAGGAGCTCGCTTGGCCCATCTCTCCATGCGATGTACGTTGTCTACAGTTTCGGTTGATGAATGGTCAGGCCTTTCGGCCTGGAAATCATTTTCTTATGGACGCTTATTCAATGAACCGTTTGTCTTCAGTCTGAGCCCCTCCAAGTGAGGGGCTTTTGCCGATTGTCCCTTAGTGTCCGACACCCGTATCTAGTCGGTGCTGCCCTTTACAGAAGAAAATAAATCACGAGGGCAACAAGATACAAGTAAACAACTCTTATATTGAATCTTTCGCAAACCTTTTGCAACCAACCTGATACGTATTTGTCGACGACTTTCACCACAAGATACAGGATTGCTGCTGCTATTGTTATACTAATAAATCTATTTTGAACTATGAAATCGAACCATTCATGTGACTTAAACGTTACCAATAAGGAAGCAAAATACAAAAACTTGAAATATGGTTCTTTTGCGTTTTCCATTATTTGAATTTGTTTTAATTCCTTCCTGATCTTCTTCTACCGAATGTTTTTGTAGCAATTTATAGAATTCTTCTACCACTTT